>DXDE01000152.1 GCA_019115615.1 Candidatus Agathobaculum merdavium
AAGGCGATGAACAACCAGATGGCCAAGAGCGCGCTCAAGACCACGCTGAAGAAGTTCGATACGGCTGTTGCTGCCGGTGATAAGGCGGAAGCGACTGTTGCTTACACGACCGCTGTCAAGGCGGTAGATCAGGCGGCTGCCAAGCACCTCCTGCATAAGAACAACGCGGCCAACAAGAAGAGCAAGATGACTGTCAAGCTCAACGGCATGGCGTAAGTTCCCGTATAGCGCATAAAAAATCCCCAAGGTTATTGCCTTGGGGATTTTTTTATTTGTATGGCTATGGCTATCAAACATTTAGAAAAATATGAAAATGATGCTTGACAGAGAAGCTGGGGGTGCTACCATTCAATTATATAAAGCTCTAAATGAAAGGGGCAGTCGGCATGGCGTTTTGGATGAGTATTGGCGCATTGACATTATTGGCTGCAGCGATCATTTGGCAGGCGCGGATGCTGTCACGCTGCCGCTTTTGGTGTCCGTCGTGCGGAAAATTGTTTGCACTGCCGTGGACAAAGCTGATCTTTCGGCAGCATGTTAATGAGGAATGGCGGCTGACTTGCCCACACTGCGGGCAAAAGGGCTGGTGTCCGGCGCGGCGGCCGAAAAAGGGAGGGGATCAGGCATGACACAGGCGATGCGTTCCCCACACATAGACTGCACGAAAAAACGTGGATAAACCGGTAAAAACATGGGAAATGACGGATAACGAAAACCAATTCCAGAATTTTAGTCAACTTTTAACTTGCTATGTGGGGATAGATATGATATAATTTTGCAGTAAGTTTGCATGGGTGGAGGAATTTGTCCATGTTGGGTAACTTTACTGTAAGGAGAAGATTATGACAAGAACGCGTAAGCTGGTAGCGCTGTTGCTGCTGGTAATCGTCGTAACGGTGAGCGTATTGACTGCCGCGCTCGCGTTTGACGAAACGGAGACCTATGCGTATTTGCCCGATCACTCTGTTTATTTCTATGACGTTACAGAGGAGTACGCATGGGCGCATCGACAAATTGACACGCTTGCTGTGGCGGGCGTTATCCAAGGCAGCGGAAACCATCTGTTTTATCCGGGCAGTGCGATCACCCGTGCGGATTTTATCGTAATGCTCGACCTTGCTTTCGGCATGAGCAAGGCGATCGACAGCGGTCTGATTGATTCGCAGGGTAGTTTTGTGGATGTGCCCGGCAACACCTATTACAGCAAGGCGATTACGGCGGCAAAGGCATTCGGGATTGCTACCGGCACAAGCGATAATCGCTTCCTGCCGCAGCAGAATATGTCCCGTCAGGATGCCATGGTGTTCCTCAAACGTACGCTGGACTGTACCAACCTGACATTGCCGACCGGTTCGCTTACAGGGTTTTCGGACAGTGGACTGGTTGCGGATTATGCAGTCGACGCGGTCAGCGCGTTGGTAAAGGCGGGCGTCATTGGCGGGGCGGATGGAAAGCTGAGCCCGACGGCCAATGTGACCCGCGCAGAAATGGCAGTTATGTTGTATCGCTCCACGCATCTGTTGGATGCAGGTGTCAGCGCGGTATATGAAGAGCGCAGCAATATCGTCAATGTCTGCATTGGCGCGCAGAGTTATTGCGATGTGGTAATCGAAAATTATGATGCTTCCATGGAATATGAGGGGCTGGTGCAGTATTATAATCTGCGGCAGGAAAACGGCGTGACTTATATTACGCTTGGGGAGCGTCAGCAGATCAACTGCACGACCAGCTATGAAGATGGACAGTTTACCATCCGTGACCCGCAGAGCGGCGAAACAACGGTTTTGCCGGCGGCGGAAAATTGTGTTGCGGTCGATGTTTCGCAGCCGTATCATCAGATCAGCGAGCCGGTCAGCACCGGTTCCACCTATAAACATTGCTATCCATCCATTGTAGATGGCAAGGTCTCCATAATGTACTATTCTAAGATATAAGAAAAAATCCACCGGATTTTCCGGTGGATTTTTTTATTGGCTGGATCAGTCTGTTGCCAGACGAAGGCCGTCATAGCGGGTGACATGGAAGGTGTACGGCATTGCGGTGGTGGAGAAGCCGATTTCACGCAGCACAGCGCGGATGTTTTCGACAAGATGGTAGTTAAAGTCACGCTGCGAGATCGAAACCTTGAGTGTGTCCTTATACGAGCTGACCAAAATGCCGAACGGCTGGAACGCGCAGGGCAGGATTGCCGAATAGTCGGCGACATAAGGCTCCATGCTGGGCGTCAGCTTGAATTCGCCGATGTTGGTTAGGATGAAGCTGTCTCGACGGATATAGTCGCGCGCCTGCTGCCGCATCATCTGTTCCTTCTCATCGATAGGCATGTCCAACTTGTGCGACTTGGCGACTCGGTTGGCGTTTTTGAGCGCCCAGAACACCGCGTGCGGCAGATTCTTCTGCGTATCGAAATACTTTTTGCACGCTTGACATGCTTCAAGGAACGGCATGTCGAAATATTCGGAGAAGAATGGCAAATCCAGCAGCGACACGAAAAAGCGCGTGGTTGTGGTTTTGACATAGGCGCGCAGATCCATCGGCACTTCGGCGATGATCGGCTCGGTGTGCTTGCCGTCCTTGTAATAGGTGCGGTGCATGCCCATGGAGATAGCGGTCATCAGGAAAGTCATGGGGGTGACGCCGTTGCTTTTGGTGTAGCTGAGCAGCTGCGGCAGCGACATGGTCAGCTCAGTCGTCAGTTCATTGTCATCGTTGCGGCTGTCAAACTCAGGCATGTGGAAAGCAGGGATATCCGGGTGATGGTCGGCATCTGATTGCGGCATGCCGCGCAGACGAAGATAACCATCCTCGCAGTCCTGCGGTGTAAACTGGGTTTCGTTGGTGCGGATTGACCGGCCGGGATCGACATCGTGCCCCATGCCCTTGAGGTAATAATACAGGATCGAACGGATGAACTGGTCAAAACCGCGGCCGTCCGAAATACAGTGCTGATATTCCAGATAGATCGTATTGTCCTTGTAACCACAAAGGAACAGATAGCCGTTGGTATCATCTGAACCGATATAGTATGGTGACAGGTCGTCCATCGGCAGTATCTTGGGCGGTTTGGTTAGGATACGGTAGTTGTATTGCGTTTCACCGCGTACCAGGCCAAGTGCAAATTGCGGATAGCGGTCAAGCGCAGTCCGCACAGCGGCCAAAAGCACGCGGGGATCGACGGGTTCAGTCATGCGCACGATATGGCGTGGGGCGGTTGTCAGATCTTTATGTGTAGCATACATGAAAATGGCGCCGTAGCTGTCTACTTTTAGCAGAGCGTCCCGAAAAGCTTCGTTCATAAACATGCACCTCCAGTTAACATCGTTTTCCTTTTTTTATTATAAAGCAAATGCCGTTAAAAAAACAGAGAATGAACGTAGAATTTGGAAAAACATAACACGTTTTTTTGTGCAGACTGTCTTTAGGGCAAAAGCAAAAAAGCGCAGTGCCAGCCTGACAGCATAGTCTGCACGGGAGGGATTTTTTTTTGGCAACCATCAGTTTGTGTATGATTGTTCGGGACGAGGAACAGACACTGGCACGATGTCTGGATAGTGTTTCCGGATTGGTCGATGAGATCATTGTAGTCGATACGGGTTCGGCAGACCGCACGCGAGAGATCGCGGCGCAGTATGGCAGGGTTGTGGATTTCGCATGGTGTGATGATTTTGCCGCCGCGCGCAATTTCTCCTTTGCGCAGGCTACACAGGATTTTATCCTGTGGCTGGATGCGGACGATGTGATCGAGCCGGATGACCGGACACGATTTGCGCAGCTTAAGGAAGGATTGGATGATACGGTCGATGTGGTACTGCTGCCGTATCATACTGCGTGGGATGCGCAGGGAAGGCCGACATTCACCTATTATCGTGAGCGGCTGCTGCGGCGGGCAGCAGGCTTCCGATGGGAGGGAGCAGTGCATGAGTGCATCACGCCGCGCGGACGGATACAGTATGGGGAAGCAGCGGTCGCACATCACAAAGAAAAAACGTCGGACAGCGACCGGAACCTTCGCATTTATGAGGCGCAGCTGGCGCGTGGTGAGGATCTGGGCGCGCGCGGGCAGTTTTATTATGCCCGCGAATTGATGACCCACGGCCGATATCAGGAAGCAGCAGATATGTTCCGTGCATTTCTTGCCCGGTCGGATGGCTGGGTAGAGAACCGCATTGAAGCATGCGGGAATTTATCCAGCTGCTTGCTTGCGCTGGGACAGCCCGCGCAGGCGCGGCAAGCATTGGTGTGCGCTTTTGC
The DNA here is from genome assembly GCA_019115615.1 of Candidatus Agathobaculum merdavium. Lineage (GTDB taxonomy): Bacteria > Bacillota > Clostridia > Oscillospirales > Butyricicoccaceae > Agathobaculum > Agathobaculum merdavium. The sequence goes on from DXDE01000152.1 coordinate 4,252, forward strand.
TGAGGACAGTCCGCGTGGGGAGACTTGCTGTGCGCTGGCCGCATTGGAGCTGGAGCAGGGACGGGTGGAACAGGCGAAATTCTGGTATGAGACTGCGCTGCGCGCGGTGTGTGATGCGCGGCGCGGTGGTTTTGTAAACCCGGAGTGCTATGGGTATTTGCCGTGTTTAGGGTTGTGTGTATGTTTTGACCGGCTGGGCCGCCGCATAGAGGCGGCAGAATGGAATGAACGAGCAGCCGTATATCAACCGGAGTCTGCAGCGGTGGCGTACAACCGTCGGTATTTTGATGTGGCTGGACAATAGGCGGTAACAAACGAACGTGAGATAGCATAGATTGCAGTGCCGGAACTTGACTCCGGCAAATATCCCGAAAGGAAGAATGATATGTATCATCGTCCGCAATTCGGCAGGTGTGACGGCCCGGATCGTTCATCTGACGGGTGGATGGAACCGTTTTGCGGTGTGGAAGGTGTGACCGGCCCGACAGGTCCTACCGGCGCGACCGGCCCAATGGGGCCGAGAGGCTGCCGCGGGGAACGCGGCCCGATGGGTCCCAGAGGGATACAGGGCGAAACTGGTGCAACTGGTGCTACGGGAGCAACTGGGCCAACTGGTGCAACCGGAGCAACGGGTGAGAATGGCGTGACTGGTCCGACCGGTGCCACGGGTGCATTCATTTATGCGAAAACACCGCAAATTCGCATAAATACAGGGTTTGATCCTAATCTAAAGATAATTAAACATATCTATAATCACACCAAAAACGCCATTGCGAAGGGTAAAACCTATCGAAATGGCGTTTTTAAGTTGGCGAATGTTTTGATTGCTTTGACTTTGATGATGAAAGAAGGTGATAAGAATGGCGTCGTCAGTACTGCTTCCCTACTATTACGGTGCGGAAGGA
>DXDE01000153.1 GCA_019115615.1 Candidatus Agathobaculum merdavium
AACGATATGTGGTAAGGCGGATACTGATGGCGGTGCCGCTGCTGCTGGCCATCTCTTTTATTTGTTTTCTGTTCATCAATCTGATTCCGTCTAATCCAGCGGAGGTGGCGCTGCGTGTACAGCAGATGCCGGTGATTACCGAGGAAGCCATTGCTGAGATGGAAGCGATGCTGGGACTGAACAAACCGTTCCTGATCCGGTATGTGGACTGGTTAGTTGGATGCCTGCACGGCGATTTTGGAATCAGCTATGTCAATCCGGCGCGTACGGTAGCGAGCGAGCTCATGCGTTCGCTGCCGGCGACCTTGCAGATGGCCGGTGCATCGTTTGTCATTGTTGTAGTGCTGAGTATCCCGATCGGATTTCTCTGCGCTGTATATAAGGACGGATGGTTTGATAAGATCATGCGCGGTGTAGTTTTTATTACGACCGCGATGCCTGCTTATTGGGTGGGACTACTGCTGATGTGGGGCGTGGGTGTCAAGCTGGGATGGCTGCCAACAAACGGCAGTGGCACATGGAAACATTTGCTCCTGCCAGCATTCACCGTAGCACTCAGCTATATTTCTACCTATATTCGTCTGATTCGAAACAATATGCTGGAAAACATGAAGCAGGACTATGTGCTATATGCCAATGTGCGCGGTCTGCCGCAAAAAGCGATTTTGGTCAAGCACATTTTGAAAAACTCGATGCACACCTGCATTGTGGCGATGGGCATGAGCATTCCACAACTGATTTCTGGTACAATCGTGGTGGAAAACGTGTTTTCATGGCCGGGGTTGGGAACGCTTTGCATCAGCTCGATTTTCAACCGTGATTATCCGGTCATTCAGACCTATGTACTGCTGATCGGTGTACTGTTTGTTGTATTCAATCTGCTGTTTGACATTTTGCAGACTGTATCCGATCCGCGACTGAGAAAGGAGGATTAACTCTTGCTGAAAAGGCTGTTACATAATCGCATTGCAGTTGGGACAATCGGGGTCGTTTTACTGGTTGCACTGATCGGCATTTTTGCACCCGTTGTGGCGCCGAACGATCCGTATGAGACCAATATTTTGAACAAATTTGCGGAATATAGCTTGGAGTATCCACTTGGGACAGATCAGCTCGGCCGCTGCGTGCTCTCGCGCATGATCTATGGCATCCGTCCGACTTTGGGACTTGCGCTGCTGACCATGCTAGGCACTATTGGCTTGGGCGCTCTGCTGGGCATCATGGCGGGGTACTTCCGAGGCGCAGTCGAGGAAGTAATCATGCGCGTGGTGGACGTAATGCTGTCGTTCCCCAGCCAGATCATGGTGTTTGCGGTGGTAGCGCTGCTGGGCGTGAGCGTGCAAAACGTGATTATCGCCAATGTGTTCATCAAATGGGCGTGGTATGCGCGTATGATTCGCACAGGTGTTATGCAGTACCGAGACTGCAACTTTGTGCGCTTTTCCCGCTGCGTGGGCATGCCTGAGCGATTCGTTCTGTTCCGCCATCTGCTGCCTTCGATCACATCCGATCTGGCGGTGCTTGCATCGCTGGACGTTGGCTGGGCAATCATCAACATTTCCACGTTATCTTTCTTGAGTCTCGGTGTGCAGGCGCCTACGCCTGAGTGGGGTGCGATGCTCAACGAAGCCAAGGAAGTGCTGACCAGCAACCCCACGCAGATGATTGCCCCGGGCATTGCCATTGTGGTTCTGGTATGCTGTTTTAATCTGATGGGAGACGCGCTGCGTGATGTATTGGATCCGAAGGAGGTAGAAGCATGAAGCCGGTATTGGAATTGCAGGATTTGCGAGTAACACTGCATCAGCGCAAACAGCAAACGCCGCTGGTGCGCGGAGTGTCATTTTCGGTTGCGCCCGGGGAGTGTCTCGGGATTCTGGGCGAATCGGGAAGCGGTAAGAGCATGTCGATTAAAGCTGCAATGGGATTGCTCGACAAGAACTTTCACGTTTCGGGCAGCGTACGCTTTCAGGGCGAGGAACTGCTCGGCAAAAGCGCGGAAGAGCTGCGTCGTCTGCGTGGCGGTAAGGTGGGCATCGTGCTGCAAAATCCGATGACCTGCTTTGACCCGCTTTACCGTGTGGGTGCGCAGATTGCCGAAACCTTTGCAGCACACACCGACTGGAGTGCGGACGAGATACGGTTGCGCTCACTCGCGCTGCTGGAAAAAATGCGCATCCGGAATACAGAGGAGGTTCTTGAAAAATATCCGCATCAGCTGTCCGGCGGCATGTTGCAGCGCATCATGATCGGCATTGCAACCGCGATGACACCCGAACTGCTCATCGTGGATGAGCCGACCACGGCCATTGACGCGATTACACAGTTTGAAATCCTCGATGAGCTTGTGCGTATTAAGAAGAGTCATCATGTTGCAATGCTGTTTATTTCACACGACTTGAACGCAATTTCGCGCGTAGCGGATCATATTGTGGTGCTCAATCAAGGGTGCGTTGCGGATCGGGGCGATTTTGCCCATATTTTGCACCATGCGGAAGACCCATACACACGTCTGCTAGTGGAAAAGCGCGCGGCGGTGATGCGGTGTTACCGTGCGGCACTGGAGCGGAAAGGAGAGCGCGCATGCTGAAGCTGGATCATGTCTGTGTCAGCTTTCGAAGTGAACGACAGGATAAGATCTTCGGTCATACCAGACAGCAGGTATTATTTGATGTATCGCTTGAGGTTCGAAAGGGGACTTGTCTGGGTATTCTGGGCGAGTCCGGTAGCGGAAAAAGTACGATGGGACGCGTGATGTGTGGCCTGCTCAAGCCGGACAGCGGTGAGGCGGTACTGGATGGTATGCCGGTATATGCTTCGCGGGCGGGACGACGCAATTTGCAGAACAAGCTCAGCGTGGTTTTTCAGGATTATACCACTTCGGCAAATCCGCGTTTTCGTGTGCGCGACATCATCGGGGAAGGCCTGACCGTGCGCGAGCGACGTGAGTGCGTGAGGCTGGATCGCAGGAAAGAAATCAGCAATCTGCTCGAGCTGGTGGGGTTGCCTGCCGCGTTTGTCGATCGTTTTCCGCATGAGCTGTCCGGTGGGCAGCTGCAGCGCGTGTGCATCGCGCGCGCGGTAGCATGCAAACCGGAGGTCATTTTGTTTGATGAAGCGATTTCTTCGCTGGATGCGCATACGCAGGTGCAGGTGATGGATCTGTTGCGTGATCTTAAAGATAAGCTGGGCCTGACATACGTGTTCATTACACATGACCTGACTGCAATCACTTACCTGTGCGACGACGTGCTGTTTCTTTATCGGGGGCGCGTGACCGAATATCTGCCAGTGTCATGTATCGGTGATGCAACCGACAGCTATGCGCGGCGGTTGCTGGAGTCCATTGTGGTATTCGAGGATGAGGAGGCGACCGGATGAAGCTTTGTGGCATTGATATACAGCCGGGCGAAAAAAAACGGATGGTTCTGCCGGCGGAAGGCATTCCGCCGCTGGAGGTTATACTGTTTTGCGGTGCGCATCCCGGCAAAACGCTGGTTGTGACAGCGGGCGTGCATGGCTGCGAGTATGTCGGTGTGGAAGCACTGCGGCGGCTTTCAGAAGTGCTGCAACCCGATTTGATGCACGGAAACGTCATTTTGCTTCCACTGGTCAATCCGGAAGGATTTTACGCCGGCGCAAAGAGAATTGTTCCGTCCGACGGCATCAATTTAAATCGTGCTTTCCCGGGAGATCCTGAAGGCAGTGCATCCGCGCGTATCGCCGCGGCGATCGAGCGACTGGTCTATCCGCATGCTGATCTGCTGGTCGATCTGCACGGCGGCGACTGCAATGAGCAGTTGTGTCCGCTAGTGTTTTGTCCGGTGGCAGGAGAGACTTGGGTGAACGAGCGCGCAGCAGAGGCGGCGCGCGTGCTGGATGTACCGTATCGCGTGCGCTCAACTGCGAAAAACGGCTTGTACAGCTGGGCGGTACAGTGCGGCATTCCCGCACTGCTGGTTGAGCGCGGCGGGCAGGGACAATGGTCAGAAGAAGAAGTTTCCGCCTGCATGCGGGATGTGCGGGCACTGCTCACGCATCTGCACATTCTGAGCGGAAATGGCCCGGTGCAAAAGCAAACCGAAATTGCGCAAGCAATCTATGAAGAAGCGCCGTTTGACGGCTTCTGGTATCCGCGGACGGCAGCGGGCGCACATGTTTTGCAAGGCGAATTGCTCGGCAGGCTGCAAGCTACGGACGGCAGTGTGTATGAAGTGCGTGCATCCTTTGCAGGGGTGACACTGTATTACACCACAGCGCTTGGTGTGCATGCGGGTGATGCGCTGGTCGCATACGGCAGTGCGTAGACAGTTTTGGCGTCTGGCGGCACCCGCGGCGGCAGAAGGACTGCTGCTGATGTTGCTGACAGCAACCGATTTGCTCATGGTATCTGCGCTTGGCACAACGACGGTTGCAGCAGTCAGCATTTTTTCGCAGCCGCGCATGGTGATTCTGTGCGTGACACGGTCGTTTTCTGTGGCGCTTAGCGCCTATGTCGCGAGACGGCGAGGGGAGCAGCCGGATGCGTCTCTGACAGCCTGCGCGCGGCAGTCGCTTGTTCTTGGCACGATGGCTGCAATGCTATTGCTTATCGTGACATGGGTTGGTGCAGTACCGCTTTTGCGGCTGGCAGGCACACAGGAATCTTATCTGCCGTTGGCTTTGGAGTACGCCCGTCCGGCGCTGGTCAGTCTGTTTCTTTCCGGTCCAGCGATTGTGCTGCACGGCATCCTGGCCGGATTGGGGGATACGCGCAGTGTGCTTTGGGCCAATGTGCTGGGCAATCTAGTGAATGTGTGCTGCAACGCTGTGCTGATCTATGGGGCGGGGCCAATCCCGTCGTTTGGCGTACGCGGGGCTGGGGTCAGCACAGCAATCGGTACGTCTGTGACGCTTTTGTATACGCTGCGGCTGTTTATGCGGCCTTCACATCCGGCGGCGCTGCGTGGAAAGGGATGCTGGCTGCCACAGCGCACCTACATGCGTGCGCTTGTGCCGCTGACAGCCGGTGTTTTCACCGAGCAGGCAGTCGAGAGGTTTGGCATGTTTGCCTTTTCGCGTCTGGTGGCCGGACTGGGACCGGGTATGCTCAGTGTACACAATATCTGCGGTGGACTGTGCGATATATATTATTGTTTTTCGCAGGGACTGGGCAAGGCAAGTTTGGTGCAGGCGGGAAACGATCTCGGAACAAGCCGCGGAAGCAATCTGCATCGGATTGTGAAAATTTCCCGTCGCGCTGCGTTATCGACCGGCGCACTGGCAGCGGTTTTATACGCCGCCTTTCGGTTCCCGCTGCTGCGCTTATATCACTTGCAGGGCAGCGAAGGTTTGCTTGGCGGGGAGATCATGCTGTTTGTTGCAGTGGTCAGCATACCGGAGGCGCTAGCGATGGTGAACGCGGGCGTGTTGCGCGGGGTTGGGAAGACCGGCTTTGTGGCTGTGTATTCTTTATTTAGCATTGCTGTTGTGCGCCCAATTCTGACATGGATGCTTGTCTATCTGCTGGGGCTGGGGCTGCACGGCGCTTGGATTGCGCTGGTGTTTGATCAGATAACACGCGCGCTGTGCGCAATGACAGGTGCGCACCGTGCAGCAAAAAGATTGCAGTTTTCCCAAGGTTAGACAATACTTGAAAATAAAAATTGTTAAAGCAGTCGACCGGGCTTGCTGTCTGTGAATAGCAGGCAGCAAGTCCTTTGCTTTTTGTTAATACGGTGTTTGTTGTAGCAGTGTGAGTGAGCAGTCAGTTTCGATTAGAATTAGAAGTGTCTATAGACTTGAATTCTTTCGAATATAGCAACTTGCTTTTAAGAAAACTGGAACTTTTACATGACAGCTTTGTCCGATCGATTTCTTTGTAATCTATGCTGTGCTTAATCACTTTTTCACGCAACATATAACTGATTAGGGAGTTGTGTGTAAATTCAGAATCATAAATTTGAGAAAAAGTCTTGATTCTTATTAACTGGTTCTATGTGTCGTCCTACTACTATTTTTGGCGACAGGGATGATGCCAAACCACAATATCCGCCTCTTGACAATTCCTGCCTGTTGTTGTACTATAACAGTGTTATATAGCACTGTTATATGGAGGGCGAGCATGGAAGAAAAATCTACCGACACACTGGAAAAAATCCAGCGGGCTGCTATGGAGGAATTCTCGGAGAAAGGCTTCCTAGGAGCTTCCCTACGGCAGATTGTGAAGCGGGCCGGCGCCACTACTGGCGCTTTTTATGGATACTTTTCCAGCAAGGAGGCGCTTTTTGCCTCTATTGTGGAGCCTCACGCCGCCGCGCTGATGGGCCGGTTTATGGAGGCGCAGACCTCCTTTGCCGAGATGCCAGAACAGGAGCAGCCGGAACACATGGGGCTTGAGTCCAGCCAATGCGTCCATTGGATGGTGGACTACATCTGCGACCACCGGGAGCCGGTGAAGCTGCTGCTGTGCAAGGCAGAGGGCACCAGCTACGAGCATTTCGTTCACAACATGGTGGAGGTCGAAGTGGAATACACCCTCCAATACCTGGAGGTTCTGCACCGTCTAGGGTATGAATGCCCCCAGCTGGATGCACAGCTGTGTCACATCATTGCCAGCGGGATGTTCAACGGCATCTTCGAGATCGTCATTCACGATATGCCCAAGGAGCAGGCTATGCGCTATGTGGATCAGTTGCGGGATTTCTACACTGCCGGATGGCTGAAGCTGATCGGCCAGTCATAAGCCGCACCATTTTCCAGTAAGATCGGGGCTGTGCCCCTTTCTTTTTATACTGTCGGTTAGCAGCAACTAACCTTAAAAGGAGGAATATTTGTGAAGCAAAAGAAGCAAAACGCTCTGACCGTCCTGCTGGGATATGCAGGCAGCCACCGACGGCTCACCTTTCTGGGGTTGGGGCTGTCGGCGGTGTCCATGGTGTGCAGCATGATCCCGTACCTCTGCATCTGGCTGGCAGCACGGGATCTAATCGCCGTGGCGCCGGACTGGACGCAGGCCCAGAGCGTGACGCGCTATGGCTGGATCGCCTTTGCTTTCGCGGTGGGCGGCATCCTCATCTACTTCTTGGGTCTGATGTGCACCCATCTGGCGGCGTTCCGCACGGCGTCCAACATCCGCAAACAGGGCATGGCACATGTGATGCAGGCGCCGTTGGGCTATTTTGACGCCAATGCCTCCGGTTTGATCCGTAGCCGGCTGGATGCAGCGGCCGCTGATACGGAAACGTTGCTTGCCCACAATCTGGCGGACATCGTGGGTACGATCACCCTGTTTCTTGCCATGCTGGTGCTGATGTTTGTATTTGACTGGCGTATGGGCGCGGCCTGCCTGCTGGCGGCGGTGATCTCCATCCTTGCTATGTTCAGCATGATGGGCGGCAAGAACGCCGGGCTGATGGCGGAATACCAGGCGGCCCAGGATCGCATGACCAAATCTGGCACGGAATATGTGCGCGGTATCCCGGTGGTCAAGATCTTTCAGCAGACTGTGTACTCCTTCAAGGCATTCCAGCAGGCCATTGAGGACTACAGCACCAAGGCGGAGCACTATCAAGGCGATGTCTGCCGCGTGCCGCAGTCCATCAACCTGACCTTTACCGAGGGCGCCTTTCTGTTTCTGGTGCCGGTGGTGCTGTTCTTGGCTCCCGGCGCGCTGGCTTCCGGTAATTTTGCGGGATTTGTGACGAACTTTGCTTTTTACGCCGTGTTCTCCGCCATCATTTCCACCGCACTGGCCAAAATCATGTTTGCGGCTTCCGGTATGATGCTGGCTGACACCGCTCTGGGCCGCTTCCAGCCAGTCATGGACGCGCCGACGCTGGCGGTACCGGAGCATCCCCAGACACCCAAGGACAATCGGGTGGTCTTCCGGGATGTGAGTTTTACCTACGATGGCGCGCAGTCTCCCGCTCTGTCCCATGTTTCCTTCGCTGCCGAACCTGGACAGACAGTGGCGCTGGTAGGGCCTTCAGGCGGGGGCAAGACCACAGCCGCCAGTCTGATCCCCCGGTTCTGGGATGCGGACACCGGCACTGTCGAAGTGGGCGGCGTGGATGTGCGCCAGATTGAGCCCCATGTGTTGATGGATCAGGTCGCTTTTGTGTTCCAGAACAACCGGCTGTTCAAGGCCAGCATTCTGGAAAATGTCCGGGCTGCCCGCCCAGACGCCAGCCGTGAGCAGGTGTTGGCTGCCCTGGAAGCCGCACAGTGCGGCGACATTCTGGAAAAGCTGCCCCAGGGACTGGATACCGTGATTGGAACCGAGGGGACCTATCTTTCCGGCGGCGAGGCCCAGCGTATCGCACTGGCACGGGCCATTTTGAAGGATGCACCCATCGTGGTGCTGGATGAAGCCACGGCCTTTGCTGACCCGGAAAATGAGGCGCTGATTCAGAAAGCCTTCGCACGGCTGACAAAGGACCGCACCGTCATTATGATTGCCCACCGGCTCTCCACGGTGGTGGGTGCGGACAAGATCCTAGTGCTGGAGGGCGGCAGGGTGACGGAGCAAGGCACCCACGAGGAACTGATTGCGGTAGGCGGATTGTACACCCGGATGTGGGCCGACTACAATCGGGCAATCCAATGGAAAATGGAAAGCGGCAAGGAGGGGAAGTAAATGTTCGGAGCAAACTTTCAACGGAAATATGCCCTGACGGATCAGGGCGTAC
>DXDE01000154.1 GCA_019115615.1 Candidatus Agathobaculum merdavium
GAAGCGTGGTTTCCACAACATTTTCGGCACCACCTATGCACCGGTTAATGTTTCCGCTCTGGAGAAGTTTGAAGATGGCACCGAGGTCACCGCAGAGTCCCTGCGTGAGGCCGGTATCGTCAAGAATGCTCTCGACGGTGTGAAGATCCTCGGCAACGGCACCCTGACCAAGAAACTGACGGTCAAGGCCGCTGCATTCTCCGCTTCTGCAAAGGAGAAGATCGAAGCCGCAGGCGGAAAGGCCGAGGTGATTTAAGGTGTTTCAAACCCTTAAAAACGCCTGGCACATGCCCGAGCTGCGCAAGAAGATCCTGTATACGCTGTTTATCCTGCTGATCTTCCGCTTTGGCTCGTGCATCCCTGTTCCGTTCATCAACACCGAGCTGCTGAGCCAGTATTTTGAGCAGGCTGCAGTTTCCGGTTCGATGCTCGGCTACCTGGATATGTTTTCCGGCGGCGGTCTGTCGCAGGCGACGATTTTCGCCATGTCGATCACCCCGTATATTAACGCATCCATTATTCTGCAGCTGCTGACCGTTGCCATCCCCGCTCTCGAGCGCATGGTAAAGGACGGCGGCGAGGAAGGCCGTAAGAAGATCGCTTCCTGGACCCGCTACCTGGCGGTTGTCCTGGGCCTTCTGCAGGGCTTCTCTTACTACGCACTGCTGCGCAATCAGGGCTTCCTGTCCAACACGGGCGCGCTGGCAGCAGCTGCAATCATCCTGACCTTCACCGCAGGCACTGCGCTGATTATGTGGCTGGGCGAGCATATCACCCAGAACGGCATCGGCAACGGTATCTCGATCATCCTGTTCGCTGGTATCGTATCCCGTGGCCCGTCGCTCATGCGCACGCTGTGGAACCTGCTGCAGACCGGTACGCAGGGCATCGTTTCGGCGGTGCTGATGGTCATCATCGGTCTGGCGGTTGTCGTATTCATTGTGTTCATGTCGAACGCGGAGCGCCGTATTCCGGTGCAGTACGCCAAGCGCGTGGTTGGCCGTAAGATGTACGGCGGCCAGTCCACCCATCTGCCGATCAAGGTCAATGCGTCCGGCGTTATGCCGATCATCTTCGCATCGTCTATCCTGTCCCTGCCCCAGACCATTTCGATGTTCTGGCAGCCGGAGACGGGCACGGTCGGTTATCACATCATGAACCTGTTCTCGCAGTCCAACCCGTTCTATATCGTGGTTTACGGCCTGCTGATTCTGGCGTTTGCGTATTTCTACGCATCCATCCAGTTTAACCCCACCGAGATCGCCAACAACCTCAAGAAGAACGGCGGCTTCATTCCGGGCTTCCGTCCGGGCAAGCCGACTTCGGACTTCATCACCAAGGCGCTGGCCAAGGTTACGTTTGTCGGTGCGGTCTTTCTGGGTATCGTCGCGATCCTGCCGCTGATCGTCGGTGCAATTTCTCCCACGCTGTCCAATGTGGCGCTGGGCGGCACGTCGGTCATCATCGTAGTCGGTGTTGCACTGGATACGGTTAAGCAGCTGGAAGCGCAGATGCTGATGCGTCATCACAAGGGTTTCCTCGAATAATGCTGGAGGCGAAGTAAAAGTGAAATTGATCTTATTGGGCGCTCCGGGCGCCGGCAAGGGTACGCTTGCTTCCTACCTGATCGAGAAGATGGGTATCCCGAGCATCTCCACTGGCAACATCCTGCGTGAGGCAATCAAGGACAACACCCCCCTCGGCCAGCAGGCTAAGGGCTTCATGGACGCAGGCCAGCTGGTGCCGGACGATCTGGTGATCAACCTGCTGAAGGAGCGCATCGCGCAGCGCGACTGCAAGAGCGGCTTCATCCTCGACGGCTTCCCGCGTACCATCCCGCAGGCTGAAGCGCTGGACAAGATCTCCGAGATCGACTGTGCGCTTTCGCTTGAGGTACCGTACGAAGTCATCGCCAAGCGCATGACCGGCCGTCGTGTCTGCCTGCGCTGCGGCGCAACCTACCACATCGAGGCGAATCCGCCGCGTGTGGAAGGCCTGTGCGACATCTGCGGCGACAAGCTGATCATCCGCAGCGATGACCAGCCGGACGTGGTACAGCGTCGTCACGAAACCTACCATGAGCAGACCGAGCCCCTCAAAGGTTACTATGAGGCGCAGGGCAAGCTCAAGTGCATCGACGGCACGCAGGGCATCCGGGAAACCGAGAAGCTCGCGGTCGCGGCGCTGGGTCTGTAAGCTATGATTCGCATTAAAACCGAGCAGGAGCTCGAACGGATGCGCGTTGCCTGCCGCATTACCGCGCTTGCGCGGAAAGCGGCGGCAGACGCTGTCCATCCCGGTGTCACTACGGGCGAAATTGACCGGATTGTCCGCAAGACGATCGAGGAGGCGGGCGCAAAGCCCTCCTTCCTCGGTTACGCCGGCTTTCCCGGCAGCGCCTGTGTATCGATCAATGATGAGGTCATCCACGGCATCCCCTCGAACACCCGCGTGGTGCAGGAGGGTGACATCGTGAAGGTTGACGTGGGCGCCTATATCGGCGGCTTCCACGGCGACTGCGCGTGTACCGTACCCTGCGGGGAGGTCAGCGACGAGGCCAAGCGCCTGATCGAGGTGACCCGGCAGAGCTTCTATGAGGGTATCAAATTTGCCCGCGAGGGCTTCCGCGTGTCGGATATCTCTGCGGCCGTACAGCGGTATGTGGAGAAAAACGGTTTTTCGGTCGTGCGTGCTTACGTCGGTCACGGCGTGGGCGAAAACCTGCACGAATCGCCCGAGGTGCCGAACTTCGGCCGCCCGGGCCACGGACTCCGTCTGCAGCGCGGTATGACCATCGCGGTGGAACCCATGGTCAACGTGGGTGTGTATGACATCAAGGTCCTGCCGGATGGCTGGACCGTCAAGACGCGCGACGGCAAGCTGTCCGCGCACTACGAAAACACCATCGCCATCACCGACGGCGAGCCGGAGATTTTAACGAATATCGACGGCGAGGTACTCTGATGGCGCAGTCTCATACAGCCGACATTGTCCTGTCGCTGACCGGAAGGGACAAAGGCCAACTCATGCTGGTCGTCGCGGAAGAGGGGGAATTTCTTCTGCTGGCCAATGGACGTGCGCGGCGGGCGGAACGCCCCAAGCGCAAACGCCGCCGGCATGTGAGCCTGCAGGGCCGGTGCGATGAACGCACCGCGCGCAAGCTGCAGGAAAACGGCCGCCTTACCAACAGCGACATCCGAAAAGCGCTCGCCCTCTGGACGGGGGCGGAGGACGCAAATTGACCGAGGAGGATATTCCGCAACATGGCAAAAGATGATGTAATCGAACTCGAAGGTACCGTCATAGAGGCGCTGCCCAACGCAATGTTTCAGGTAGAGCTGCCCAACGGCCACAAGATTCTGGCGCATATTTCGGGCAAGCTCCGCATGAACTTTATCCGCATTCTTCCCGGCGACAAGGTCACCGTTCAGATGTCGCCCTACGACCTGACCCGCGGTCGTATTACTTGGCGCTCCAAGTAAGAAAAAAGCGGGCGGAGGCGCGTATGTGACCCGAGCGCCAGTGGTCGCCGGCTAAAGCCGGTGTCCCATCCCACCAAAAATTTTGATGGAGGTAAAATGTCATGAAGGTAAGACCGTCTGTTAAGCCGATCTGCGAGAAGTGCAAGATCATCCGCCGTAAGGGCAAGGTTATGGTTATCTGCCAGAACCCGAAGCACAAGCAGAAGCAGGGCTAAAACCCTTATAGGGGGTATCCAATACCCCCTATATACGAAAGAAAGTTCCGGAAGAAACTTTCTTTCGATACCCCCGGACGCGGCCCAAGGCCGCTGGGTCGGGGTGTAAAAAGTCCGGCAAAGCTGGACTTTTTACGGAAACAGCGTGGCCGTTTCCGAACAAATGCGAAAACCGGGTTTGCCCGTTTTCGGATAAATTGCCGCGCGTCAAGGCGCGGGATGATGGTTTACGTGAACACGACAAGCACGCGCGGAGAGCGCGGCGCTGCAGGGGCGGAGGCGGTCCCTATACTGTGTTTGCCAACACGCCTCAGTGTAACAAATCGGAGGTTATTATATATGGCACGTATTGCCGGTGTTGACCTTCCCCGCGAGAAGCGCGTGGAGATCGGCCTGACCTACGTCTTCGGCATTGGCCGCAAGACGTCCAACGAAATCCTTGCCAAGACCGGTATCAATCCGGATACCCGCGTCAAGGACCTGACCGAAGAAGAAGCCGCTAAGCTGCGTGAAGTCATCGAGCGCGACTACAACGTCGAGGGTGACCTGCGCCGTGAGATCGGCCTGAATATCAAGCGCCTGGTTGAAATCGGCTGCTACCGCGGCCTGCGCCACCGTCGCGGCCTGCCGGTTCGCGGCCAGCGCACCAAGACCAACGCGCGTACCCGCAAGGGCCCGAAGAAGACCATTGCGAACAAGAAGAAGTAAGGAGGGGAACAGATAAATGGCTAAGGTACAGAAGAAGGGCGCAACTCGCACCCGTCGCCGTGAGCGTAAAAATATCGAAAAGGGCGCGGCTCACATCCGTTCCTCTTTCAACAACACCATCGTTACGATTACCGACCTGAACGGCAACGCGATTAGCTGGGCTTCCTCCGGCGAGATGGGCTTCCGCGGCTCGCGTAAGTCCACTCCGTTCGCTGCGCAGACCGCGGCCGAGACCGCTGCTGCCGCTGCGATGGAGCACGGCCTCAAGACTGTTGAAGTATATGTCAAGGGCCCGGGTTCCGGCCGTGAGGCTGCGATCCGTGCGCTGCAGGCTGCCGGCCTCGAGGTAACCATGATCAAGGACGTTACCCCGATCCCGCACAACGGCTGCCGCCCGCCCAAGAGAAGAAGAGTCTAATAGAGGAGGAAACCAATAAATGGCTAAGAATACACAGCCCGTTCTCAAGCGCTGCAAGACGCTTGGTCTTTCCCCTGCGGTACTTGGTTACTCCAAGTCCACCAAGCGCCAGCCCAAGCAGTCCCGCCGCAAGCAGTCCGAGTACGGCGTACAGCTGACCGAGAAGCAGAAGGTAAAATTCATCTACGGCGTGCTTGAGAAGCAGTTCCATGCTTACTACGAGAAGGCCGAGCGCAAGCAGGGCATCACCGGTGAGATCCTGCTGCAGGAGCTCGAGCGCCGTCTGGACAACGTCGTGTTCCGCATGGGCTTTGCC
>DXDE01000014.1 GCA_019115615.1 Candidatus Agathobaculum merdavium
GCGTCTGAAATATCGATCATCAGCGCTTTTTCGCTCTTGCCCGGGATTACACCAATGCTCTCGCCCAACGCAGTCTTAAGCGCATCTTTCTGCTCTTCCGATAGCTTTTTCGACGTAGAAATACCGATATACGGCATAATAAGCACCCCATTCTTTATAATTTCCATCATTATAGCATGCCTGCTTTCTTCGCACAAGCTATATAATTTGAAAACGCTTTGTTAATTTTGCTCAAAAACAATGCACAATCGGGCAGGTATGTGGTATGATATTAGCAAGAATCCATGTCTTTCGAACGGATGTGTGCTTATGAATATCAAGTGTATGCAAAATATTTATAAAAGCGCCAACGGTGTATCCAATGTCACTTACTATATCCTCGTACCCGAGGAGGTGGAAGTCCGCGGTATCGTGCAGCTTTCGCATGGTATGTGTGAATACTTTTCCCGATACACCGCGTTCGCCAAATATCTGTGCAGCTTAGGCTTCATTGTCTGCGGCAATGACCATATTGGCCATGGGGCTTCCGTTGCCCGCACTTCGGAGTTGGGCTTTTTCGCAACACGTGACGGCTGGAAATACCTCGTGCAGGATGTAGAGCATCTGACTGACCTGATGCAGGAGCGTTATCCCGATCTCCCCTATTTTCTGCTTGGTCACTCGATGGGCTCGCTCATCGCTCGCCTGTACCTGACCGAATACGGTGACAGGCTTTCCGGCTGTATCCTGATCGGCACCGCCGGGCCGCACCCTGCCGCAGTCAGCGCCGCGCACCTTGCCGACTCCATCGCACGGTCACGCGGCATGACCTATCGCAGCGGCTTCCTATCCAGCCTGACTTTCAAGGGCTATAACCGCAAGATCAAAAATCCGCACACGGTATTCGATTGGCTCAGCAGGGATGATAGTGTCGTCTCCCTCTATCAGTCGGATGAGAAATGTAATTTTATTTTCACCGCAACCGGTTTCCGCGACTTATACACGCTGCTTTCCAAGGCCAATGCCGCCCATACCTTCCGCCGTACCCCGCGCCAGCTGCCGCTGCTGTTCTTGTCCGGCGATAAGGATCCGGTCGGCAAATATGGGGAGGGCGTGCGCCGTGTCGTCAATATGTACCGTGGTGCCGGACTGAAAAACATCGAAGTCATTTTCTATAAGGATGCCCGCCACGAAGTGCTCAACGAGCTCGGGCGGCTCGATGCCTTCGGGGACATCTCGCGCTGGCTGGAAGCCCAGCTTGCCGAAAAGGCAGAGCACGCCGAGAAGGCTGTCAACTGAACACCGATAGACAAAGAACCCGCGCAGCAAATGCTGCGCGGGTTCTTTTATGTGTTTATTAATCAGCCAGCTGCAGCAATTCACGCGGATGGTTCAAACGGAAATCCGCCTGCAGTTCCGGGTTATGGCTCCCCCAAAGCGCCAGCGCACTCTTTACGCCTGCTGCATGCGCACACTGCATGTCATACGGGCTATCGCCGAGGAACACCGTATCCTCTGCCGCGCAGCCCACCTGTTCCAGCAGCGCGAAAATCGAATCCGGCGCCGGCTTGGGCACAGCCACTTCGTCTGCGCAGACTGCGGCATCAAACAAGTCAGACAAACCAAGCGGGACGAATCCATTATCGTACTGAGAACGGTTGCGTGAAGTAACAATGCCAAGCTTATGCCCTGCCTTGCGCAGCGCGTGCAGCGTATCTACAATACCGTCATAAATCAATACACGGTCAAAGTGACGATACGCCTCCTGCTCCCAGTTGTGCATGACCTCTTCCACCTTGTCCGCTGGCACGCCGCACAGCTTGAGTCCTTCCCGCCCCGTCATACCGAATGCAGTCCGGATCTGCTCATCCGTAGGCGTGTAGCCATAATCATGCAGCACCTGCTCAAGCGTGGGCAGATACATCGGCGCTGAATCAATCAGCGTACCGTCGATATCAAAAATAAAGCATTTCATGAATGTTCTCCTCCGTCAATGCAGCGATCCAACCATCTATCCTGTCCCAATAGTACTTATCCAAATTCTGCGTGCACCCTAGCTCGGATCAACCAGCGCTGCCACGCATATTCCTGCCTAAACACGTTTCAATCGTGTTTACGGTTCTGAGTCTACCATGCCGGTTCCCTATCGTCAACCGATATACATACCAAGGCGGACGGTTTTTGCCGTCCGCCATTATTTCACTCTGTTACTTCGTCCATTCCGCCTTCTTCACGCCCTCGGCGAACACCTCATGGAACGCCTTGACGTTGCCGGCAATGTCGCCGCCGAACACCGCCGAGCCGGCAACAATGACATCCGCACCCGCCGCGACAATGTCCGCCGTGTTGGTCACCTTGGCGCCGCCGTCGATCTCAAGCTCACAGTTGTAGCCGTTCTTCTGGATCTCGGCGCGCACCGCGCGGATCTTATCCATGCACTCCGGAATAAAGCCCTGACCGCCAAAGCCCGGCTCAACCGTCATAATCAGCACCATGTCGCAGTACGGCAGCAGCGGGAACAACGCTTCAGCCGGTGTTCCCGGCTTGATCGTGCAGGACGCCTTAACACCCGCAGCCTTGATCTTCTTAAGCTGCTCGAGCGTGTCGCCGTTAGACTCGTAATGTACGGTAATAATGTCCGAACCCGCTTTGATGAAATCATCGAGATACTGGTCGGGGTCGGAGATCATCAGATGTACGTCCAGCACTTTGTCGGTCGCCTTGCGCAGCGCCTTGACGACCGGCGCGCCGATCGTGATATTCGGCACGAAATGGCCGTCCATGACGTCCACATGGACGTACTCCGCGCCCGCATCGGTCGCGATTTTGATGTCGCGCTCGAGGTTTGCAAAGTCCGCCGACAGGATAGACGGAGACAGTTTGATTTCCATAATGCTTCCTCCTGTGACCGCGCGCAATGCCGCGGCATATTTTGATGGTAAGCGGGCCTTGCGCGGCCGCGCGCCGCCGCCTGCTTTTTCGAATATGGGAGCGGCAGCGCATGCGCCGCTCCCCTTTTGCTTTCATTATACCGGATTTTTCCGTTTTTTCAATCCCCTTCTGGACAAGTGGACAAAGCCATGGTATGATTTCGCCGCCATCACAAAAAAGATCTGTTCCATGAGACGTTTATCCCCTTCGAATCGTTTCCCTTATGAGGAGGTGATGCAGGATGCCTGAAAACACGGACATGCTGGCTGCCGTATATGCCCGCAATATTGACGCTGTATATCGGCTTTGCTATGTCTATCTGCGCAGCCGCGCGGATGCAGAGGATGCGGCGCAGTCGGTCTTTGTCAAATACCTGCAAAAGCAGCCCGTATTCCAAAGCGCCGAACACGAAACCGCCTGGCTGCTGCTGACGGCAAAAAACTGCTGCCGCGATCTGCTGCGCTGCTGGTGGCGGCGGCAGCGTGTTGATATGGACAGCATCCCCGAGCCTATCATGCAGGAAGCCGAAGTCTCCGAACTACTGGAAACCTTACTTTCCTTGCCGGAAAAGTACCGTATTCCCCTATATCTGCATAGTATTGAGGGCTATCCAGCCAAAGAACTGGCGTCCTTGCTCGGCTGTCGGGAAAGCACGGTGCGCACACGGCTGCAGCGGGGACGTGAAATGCTCAAACAACGATTGGGAGGGATAATCGATGATGACGAAAAAAATACAACAAATGCTCGGTCCAACCGATCTGCAAAAGCAGCGGATGCTGCGCGGCATCCGGGAGAAGCATGAGCGGCTGCGCGCACCACGCCATAAGATGCTGCGAACCGCACTGATCGCCGCAGTCTTTTGTATTCTGATTGGCACCAGCGCATTTGCCGCTGTTTCGTTCGGCCTGATGGATGGGCTGCGCACCTTTTTACAGCCTGCAACACCGGAGCAGGAGGAACTGCTCGCGCAGGGCGCTTATGTGGTAGACAAGCGCGACAGCAACCCGAACGGCACGCTGGAGGTCAAACAGGTCATCGGAGACAGCAATCTGGTTTATCTCCTGCTGGAGTTTACCGCGCCTGAAGGCACGGTTCTGAATCTTGACGGATACCGTTTCAATGGTTCGCTTGACGCCGGGCAGCAAACCACCGGCGCGGGCTTTGTCAAAATCGCGGATGCGGACGAAAACGATAACCATATGACGCTGGTCATGTGTGAACCCACCCGGGAGCCTATCGCGGGAAAACGCGCCAAACTTGAACTATCCGATCTGGAAGGCGCAAACGTAGGAGAGGAATACCAGCCCGTACTTTCCGGCAGCTGGTCGGTTAGCTTCCCGCTGGATTTTGAAGATTGTTCGGTCACCTATCCGATGACGCAGACCATCCCTGTCGAAGGATACGACATGACCCTGCAAAGCATCTCGGTCTCCCCGCTCTCGGTCACGCTGCGCGCGAACAGCCCCTATACCCGCGAGATCATGCAGTCTCTGGACGAAAAACACGCCCCCTATTCCGACGATTCTCCCCGCTGGTTCCCCGTCACGATCCATTATGCGGACGGAAGCACGGAGGCTGCAGCCCGCGGCGTGCGCATGGGCAGCACCTCCGAAGTAAACCACCTGAGCGGCGATATCCTTGACATCATCACCTTCGACAGCCTGATTAACGACAAGGCGATCGATTCCATTGAAATTTGCGGCACGGTCATCGCGTTGCCGCAAGACTGATTCCCAAAAGCGCCCGGACTGCCGGGCGCTTTTCCCTTCCCCGCCCTGCTTTACAAAGAATCCGCCGAATCCTGCGTTTTTTTGTCGCCCTGACCGATTGATTTATACCATGGAAACAGGTAAAATAAAGGTATCTTTTATCTGACAAAGGAGAGAACACGATCCATGAGCGTCAATCGTTGTTATTCCGAAAAAAAACCCGGCTTTGACGTCGAAGCGCGCAGCCTGTTTGCCAGCCTGCACGACCTGCTCGAAGTTAAAAGCCTGACCCACGTGCGGTACCTGTGCCGCTATGACACCGAGGGTCTTGCCCCCGATGCCTACGAAAAAGCCAAGGGCATCGTTTTTTCCGAGCCGATGGCGGACGTGTGCTACGACGAGGACTTCCCCCGTCCGGCAGGCGCGCACACTGTTCTGGCAGTCGAGCCGCTGCCCGGCCAGTTTGACCAGCGCGCGGACTCCTGCGCCCAGTGTATCCAGCTGCTGACCGGCGGCGAACGCCCGGCGGTTGCGGCAGCCAAAATCTATGTGCTGGAGGGCGAGCTGTCGGATGTCGACATGGACAAGATCCGCGGCTACCTGATCAACCCGGTTGAAGCACGCGAAGCTTCTATGGACAAGCCCGCGACGCTCAAGGTCGATTACGCGATCCCGACCACAGTCGCGTCGGTTGTCGGCTTCATCCACATGGACGAGGCGGCGCTGAACGACCTGCTGACCGGCATGGGGCTTGCGATGGACTTGGACGACCTCAAGTTCCTACAGGCTTACTTCCGGGACGAGGAAAAGCGCGACCCGACCATCACCGAAGTCCGCATGGTTGACACCTACTGGTCGGACCACTGCCGCCACACCACCTTCCTGACCGAGATCGACGGCGTGCAGATTGACGATCCGATGGTGCAGGACGCGTTTGACCGCTACCTCGCGGC
The DNA here is from genome assembly GCA_019115615.1 of Candidatus Agathobaculum merdavium. Classification (GTDB taxonomy): domain Bacteria; phylum Bacillota; class Clostridia; order Oscillospirales; family Butyricicoccaceae; genus Agathobaculum; species Agathobaculum merdavium. The sequence continues at coordinate 5,573 of DXDE01000014.1, forward strand.
GCGTGTCGAGGTTTACGGCGAAGAAAAGGCATCCAAGCGTCCGGTTACGCTCATGGACATTGCGACCGTGGGCGCCAAGGTGCTCAAAAAGCGCGGCTACCTGAAGAATATCGATGAATCCGAGGAAATCAACGCCTGCTCGATCAAGGTTAAGGCGCTGGTCGGCGGCCACTATGAGGACTGGCTGCTGATGTTCAAGAACGAAACGCACAACCACCCGACCGAGATCGAGCCGTTCGGCGGCGCGGCGACCTGTCTCGGCGGCGCGATCCGCGACCCGCTCTCCGGCCGCAGCTACGTCTATCAGGCGATGCGCGTGACCGGCGCGGGCGACCCGACGGTGCCGCTGTCCGAGACGCTCGAACACAAGCTGCCGCAGCGCAAGCTGTGCCAGACTGCGGCGGCAGGCTATTCGTCCTACGGCAACCAGATCGGCCTTGCAACGGGTTTGGTGCATGAGATCTATCACCCGGGTTATGTCGCCAAGCGCATGGAGATCGGTGCGGTCGTCGGCGCGGCACCGCTCGAGAACGTCATCCGTGAAGTGCCCGAGCCGGGCGATATCGTCATCCTGCTCGGCGGCAAGACCGGCCGCGACGGCTGCGGCGGCGCGACCGGCTCCTCCAAGAAGCACACCGAGGCCTCCCTCGAGACCTGCGGCGCAGAAGTCCAGAAGGGCAACCCGCCCGAGGAACGCAAGATCCAGCGTCTGTTCCGCGACGGCAATGTGACCCGTATGATCCGCCGCTGCAACGACTTTGGCGCGGGCGGCGTATCGGTCGCCATCGGCGAGCTGGCCGACGGTCTGGACATCAATCTGGACGCTGTCCCGAAGAAGTACGACGGTCTGGACGGCACCGAGCTTGCGATCTCCGAATCGCAGGAGCGCATGGCGGTTGTCGTGCACGCGAAGGACGCAGGCGCGTTCATCGCCGCCGCTGCCAAAGAGAACATCGAAGCGGTCGTTGTGGCGACCGTTACCGATAAGAACCGTCTGTGCATGACGTGGAACGGCAATCTGATCGCGGATGTATCCCGCGACTTCCTCAACACCAACGGCTGCGCGAAGCACGTCAACGCTGAGATCGCCCCCCTGCCCGCGCCGTCCATCACCTGCGCGCCGGAGGGCAAGAACGAAGCAGAAAAGCTGCTGAATCACGCTTCCACCCTCGGCATCTGCCTCGAGCGCGGTCTGGTCGAGCGGTTCGACGGCTCGATCGGCGCAAACTCGGTCTTTATGCCGTTCGGCGGCAAGTACCAGCTGACCCCGACGCAGGTCATGGCGGCGACCATGCCCGCGCAGAACGGCCAGTGCGAGACTGCATCGGTCATGGCGTTCGGCTTTGATCCCTACTACACCGAGCAGAACCCGTACCTCGGCGCATCGGCTGCGGTCATCGAATCGGTGGCGAAGCTGGTTGCGGCGGGCTGCGACTTTGAAACCGCCTACCTCACCTTCCAGGAATACTTCGAGCGTCTGGGCAAGGACCCCAAGCGCTTCGGCAAGCCGCTCTCCGCGCTGCTTGGCGCATATACCGCACAGGAAGAGTTATGCCTTGGCGCAATCGGCGGCAAGGACTCGATGTCCGGCTCGTTCGACGATATGGACGTACCGCCCACGCTGGTTTCCTTTGCCATCGCGCCGCAGGACGCGTCCCGCCTGATCTCGCCTGAGTTCAAGGCAGCAGGCCACCCGGTTTACTTCTTCGACGCGCCGTACAATCAGGACGGCTCGGCCGACTACCAGACCATGAAGCACGCCTGGAACGAGGTCGCAAACCTGATTGCTTCCGGCAAGGCCGTATCCGCATGGGCGCTGTCGGTCGGCGGCATCGCTGAAGGCGTGTGCAAAATGGCGCTCGGCAACCAGATCGGCTTTGCATTTGACGAGTCCTTCCCGACCGAAGCGCTCTACCTCAAAAACTTCGGCGGCATCCTGATCGAAGCCGCCGAGGAGCTGCCCGCCTACTGGCTGGTGGGTCGTACGACGGACGACGGCAATATCACGGTCGCGGGCGAGTCTGTCACACTGGACGAACTGACAAATGCCTTTGAAGGCCGTCTGGAAAGCGTATTCCCCACCAAGGCATCCGCCGAGGATGCGCACCTGACCACCGTATCCTACACCGAGCGCAGCAGCAAGGCGCCCGCCATCAAAACTGCAAAGCCGCTCGCCGTTATCCCGGTATTCCCGGGCACGAACTGCGAATATGACACCGCCAAGGCGGTCGAGACCGTTGGCGGCGCGGCTGAGATCATCGTCGTGCGCAACTACTCCGCCGACGCGCTCGCAGAGAGCGCTGAGCAGCTCGAAAACGCCATCCGCCGCGCGCAGATGGTCATTGTACCGGGCGGCTTCTCGGGCGGCGACGAGCCGGACGGCTCGGGCAAATTCATCGCCTCGTTCCTGCGCGGCCCCGGCATCAAGGACGCAATCCACGAACTGCTCGGCAAGCGCGATGGCCTGATGCTCGGCATCTGCAACGGCTTCCAGGCGCTCATCAAGCTGGGTCTGGTGCCCTACGGCGAAATCCGTGACGAGATGACCGGCGACGACCCGACACTGACCTTCAACCTGATCGGCCGCCACCAGAGCCGCTATGTGACCACGCGCGTAGCTTCGGTCAAGAGCCCGTGGCTGTCGTCCTGCAACGTCGGCGATTTGCACTCGATCGCGATTTCCCACGGCGAAGGCCGCTTTGTTGCCCCGCAGCATGTGATCGACGACCTCGCCAAGAACGGCCAGATCGCCTTCCAGTACACCGACCTCGAGGGTAATCCGTCCATGGACATCGCGTGGAACCCGAACGGCTCGCTGTGCGCAATCGAGGGTATCACCAGCCCCGACGGCCGCGTGCTCGGCAAGATGGGCCACACCGAGCGTTACAGCCCGTTTGTCGGCCGCAACATCTACGGCGAGAAGTATCAGCCGATCTTCGAGAACGGCGTCAAATACTTCAAGTAAGCCGCTTCCTGAACAATCCAAAAGCGCCGGCACGGTTGTGCCGGCGCTTTTCTTTTCGCCTACTCTACGCTTCGTAGGTTGTCCAAAAGCACGCTGCGTGGTATGCTACGGTATAGAAAGAAAGCACATTGGGAGGAAAACCACATGAACCACTATATCACCGGCGCGGCCATCAAACGGCTGCGCGAGGCCAAGCGCCTGACGCAGGCACAGCTCGCCGAGCAACTGTGCGTCAGCGATAAGACCGTATCCAAATGGGAGACCGGCAAAGGCTTTCCGGACGTCTCCCTGCTCGAACCGCTGGCAAACGCATTGCAGGTCTCGCTGCCTGAGCTGCTCAGCGGTGAACAGGTCATCAACACCAACCGCAGCGCCAACCTGCTGCGCTCGCAGTTCTATGTCTGCCCGATCTGCGGCAACGTACTGCACAGCATGGGTCCTGCCGTCGTTTCGTGCTGCGGGCTGACGCTGCCCCCGCTCGAAGCCGAGCAGCCGGACGAAGAACATGCCGCGCAGGTCGAGGTCATTGAGCATGAGCACTACGTCACGGTCGAACACCCGATGACCAAGTCGCACTATATCTCATTCCTCGCCTGCGTCACGGGCGACCGCTGCAACTTCGTCAAACTCTATCCGGAGGGCAACGCGCAAACCCGCTTTTTCATCCGCGGGCATGGCATGCTGTACTGGTATTGCAATCACCACGGACTGTTCCGCCAGCGCATCTGACTTTCTCGCCCGCTGCTCGACAAAGCCGTTATT
>DXDE01000155.1 GCA_019115615.1 Candidatus Agathobaculum merdavium
GTAATAGACGGGTTGTCCAGCGCAGTCTCCAGCGCGCCGAGAACAGAAGAGTTGATGACCGAAGTCGGGCCGCCCGACTGGCCGATGACGCAAGCGCCTTTCAGTTCACTCATAATGATAAACCTCCTAACAAACTTGAAACACAGCCTTTTGTCACTGCATTTTCTTGCAATATAAGGTTATCATAAAACCGGCATGAAATCAATGGAAAACAGAATTTTTCGCATGCGGCGTGTGATTTTCGTCAGAAAAGCAAAAAATGTCTGCAATTTTGATGATGGTCTTGATTTTATCTGAACATACTGATAAAATATAGGAAGAATTGAGCTTAGGCTAAATTTGTTTGTTAGGAAAGGAAGATTACCATGCCATTAGTTACTACTACCGAGATGTTTAAGAAAGCTTATGATGGCGGCTACGCTGTCGGCGCTTTCAACGTCAACAACATGGAAATCGTTCAGGGTATCACCGAGGCCTGCCAGGAGCAGCACGCTCCGGTTGTTCTGCAGGTTTCCAAGGGCGCGCGCGCTTATGCCAACCACACCTACCTGGTGAAGATGGTTGAGGCAGCCGTCAAGGAGTGCCCGGACGTTCCGATCGCCCTGCACCTTGACCACGGCCCGGACTTCGAGACCTGCAAGTCCTGCATCGACGGCGGCTTCACCTCCGTTATGATCGACTGCTCGAGCAAGCCGTTTGACGAAAACGTTGAGATCACCAAGAAGGTCGTTGAGTACGCGCATGCGCACGGCGTAGTCGTTGAGGCTGAGCTGGGCACCCTGGCCGGCGTTGAGGACGACGTTAAGGTTTCTGCTGAGGATTCCTCCTACACCCATCCGGAAGAGGTTGAGGAGTTCGTAACCCGCACCGGCTGTGACTCGCTGGCTATCGCCATCGGCACCTCGCACGGCGCTTACAAGTTCACTCCTGAGCAGTGCACCCGCAACGAAAAGGGCATCCTGGTTCCGCCTCCGCTGCGTTTCGACGTTCTGGAAGAAGTCTCCAAGCGTCTGCCGGGCTTCCCGATCGTTCTGCATGGTTCCTCCTCGGTTCCGCAGAACTTTGTTGACATGATCAACGCGCACGGCGGCAAGATGCCTGATGCAATCGGCATCCCGGAGGAAGAGCTCCGCAAGGCTGCTTCGATGTCTGTCTGCAAGATCAACATCGACTCCGATATCCGTCTGGCTATCACCGCTACCATCCGCGAGTACTTCGACGAGCATCCGGATCACTTCGATCCCCGTCAGTACCTCAAGCCCGCTCGTCAGGCTGTCAAGGACATGGTCGCTCACAAGCTGATCCACGTTCTGGGCTGCAACGGCAAGGCTTAATTCGTAATCTGCGAAAAAACGGACAGGCCGCATCCATCGGGATGCGGCCTGTTTTTTGTCTGAATAGCCGGCCATACTTGTCTGTTTTCGTGCTTTACACTATGAAAGTGGTGTGATATAATATGATTATCAGAAGGTATGATACTTACAGGAGGGATCGCCTTGAATCGAAAATTGAAGGACGAGGATATGGATATCCTGTTCCGTGGCATTCTCAAACTCAGCACGATCGAAGAGTGCTATGACTTCTTTGAGGACCTGTGTACGATCGCTGAGCTGCGCGCTATGGTACAGCGCTTTCAGGTTGCACGCATGCTGGACGAGGGCCGCATTTACAGCGACATCGTGCAGGAGACCGGTGCGTCGACGGCTACGATCAGCCGCGTCAACAAATGTCTGGTGTACGGCTCGGACGGCTACCGCCGTATGCTCGACCGGCTGAAGGAAGACAATGAATAGTTATCAGACGCTGTCGGCATACTATGACCGCTTTACCGACGATGTAGGCTATGAGAAATGGGCGGATTTCTTCGCAGCGCTGTTCGCGCGTGAAGGTGTGGAGCCTAAGCTGGTGCTCGACCTTGCCTGCGGCACGGGTACGCTGACCGGTCTGCTAGCACGCCGTGGCTATGAGATGATCGGTGTGGATGCGTCGCCCGAAATGCTGATGCAGGCTATGCAGAACACGATCGACTGCGATCCGAGGCCGCTGTTCCTCAATCAGCGCATGGAAGACCTTGACCTGTATGGCACAGTGGATGTCTGCCTGTGCTGTCTGGACAGCGTCAACTATGTGACCGATCCCAAGGCGCTGCAGCGCGCATTTGAACGTGTGCACCTGTTCCTTGAGCCAAAAACCGGCCTGTTCGTGTTCGACATCAATACGCCGGAAAAATTCGCGCGCATCGACGGCAACAGCTATGTTCGCGAGGATGACGATGTGTTCTGCGTCTGGCAGGCGGCCGTCGAGGATGGCCTGTGCGCCTATCAGTTCGATATCTTCGAGCGTGACGGCGAAGCGTGGACGCGCGCGCAGGAGACGCACGAGGAGCGCATCTACACGATCGAGGCGCTGACCGCCATGCTGGAGCAGGCGGGCTTTACCGAAATCAAAACCTATGGGGACCAGTCTTTTTCGCCCGTCCGGGGCGGGGAGGACCGGGTCTATTTTACTGCAAGAAAGAGAGATTAAGTTTTTATGAGCGATACCTTACTGCGCGCCATTGCCCGAGATGCGGGCATCCAGATTTCGGCCGCTGTGACGACCGGACTGGTCGAGCGCGCAAGACAGATTCACGACACTTCTCCGGTCGCGACCGCGGCGCTAGGCCGTACGCTGACCGCGACCGCCATCATGGGCAGCCAACTGAAGACTGACGACGGTTCGGTAACCGTGCAGGTAAAGGGCAACGGCCCGCTGGGCACGATCGTATGCGTTGGTGACGCGGACGGCTGGGTGCGCGGCTACCTGCAGAACCCGGGCTGCGAGCTGCCGCTGCGCGAGGACGGCAAGCTGGCCGTCGGTGCGGGCGTTGGCCGCGGCTATCTGATGGTCATTAAGGACATCGGTCTGAAAGATCCGATCACAGGTACAGTTGCGCTGGTCAACGGTGAGATCGCTGAGGATCTGACACGCTATTTTGCCGAAAGCGAGCAGATCCCGTCGGCCTGTGCGCTTGGCGTGCTGGTCGATACCGACCGTACGGTGCGCTGCGCGGGCGGCTGGCTGGTGCAGCTGATGCCGGGCATCAAGGACAGTGATATCGACCGGCTGGAGGCCAATCTTGCAAAGATCGAGCCGATGACCACCATGCTCGACAAGGGCATGACGCCCGAGGAGATCGTGCTGGCTGTGCTGGACGGCTTCGCGGTCGACTTCCTGCAGACCGATACGATCGGCTACCGCTGTGCGTGCAGCCGCGACAAGGTCGAGCGCGCGCTGATCAGCATGGGAAAAAAGGAACTTTCTCAAATGGCGGAAGAGCAGGGAAAAAGTGAAGTAACCTGCCAGTTCTGCGATAAAATCTACACTTTTACACGCGCTGAGTTGCAGCAGCTTTTGCGGCAGGCAGAAAAATAAAAAAATCGCGAAAAAAGTGTTGACATTTCGCCCCTGTTTCGATATAATAAATCTCGCCGCTGATGATTACGGCGGCGGCGATTCGGCCCGGTAGTTCAGTTGGTTAGAGCGCCAGCCTGTCACGCTGGAGGCCGTGGGTTCAAGTCCCATCCGGGTCGCCATTTCTTCAATCAGATTGGTTGAAGAAAATTTGCCTCTGTAGCTCAGTCGGTAGAGCAGGGGACTGAAAATCCCCGTGTCGGTGGTTCGATTCCGCCCGGAGGCACCATTCATATGCGGCTGTAGCTCATCTGGTAGAGCGCCACCTTGCCAAGGTGGAGGTAGCGAGTTCGAGCCTCGTCAGCCGCTCCATTCTTTATGGTACCATAGCCAAGCGGTAAGGCGTGGGACTGCAACTCCCTGATCCCCAGTTCGATTCTGGGTGGTACCTCCAAAAGAACAAAAAGAGACGCCAAATGGCGTCTCTTTTTGTTCTCCTGCGTGAAAATGTAAAGAAAATCTTAATAAATTCATGAAGTAATTCAACAGAAACATCTGATATCATAGGAGCATAGAGGAGGGGGACACCATGGATAAACTAACGGTGCTTGTGGTGGACGACGATAAGGAGATCGTGGACAGCATTGCGATTTTTCTGCAGGCGGATGGTTACGCGGTCGAAAAGGCTTACAATGGCCTTGAAGCGCTTGACGTGGTTATGACACGGCCGGTGCACCTGCTGTTGCTCGATATCATGATGCCTGAGATGGACGGTATCAAGACGCTTTTGAAGGTGCGCGAGAGCAAGAACATCCCGATCATCCTGCTTTCGGCAAAGAGTGAGGACGCGGACAAGATCCTCGGTCTGACGGCGGGCGCGGATGATTATATCACCAAGCCATTCAACCCGTCCGAGCTGATTGCGCGCGTTAAGAGCCAGCTGCGGCGCTATACGCAGCTGGGCGCGATGCAGGTGACGGAAAAGCAGATTGCGATCCGTGGGCTGGTGCTCGATACCGAGAGCAAGTCCGTGACAGTGGATGGCGAAGCCGTACGTCTGACGCCGCTTGAATACAAGATTCTCGAGTTGCTGTGCCGCCACCCGGGCAAGGTGTTCTCCACTGAGGAGATCTACCGGCAGGTATGGAACGAGGAGGCGGTGTCGGACAATGCGATCGCAGTACATGTGCGGCATATCCGTGAGAAGATTGAGATCAACCCCAAGGAGCCGCGCTACCTGAAAGTTGTGTGGGGCGTGGGCTATAAGATAGAGAGGAGCGAAGGAACATGAAAAAGGTGATGCGGTCGCCCATTCTGAAGGGCGCAGCGTTTATTGTATGTCTGGTGTGCGTGGCGGTGGCTGGGCTGACATTAGGCAATGCAGCACAGTGGTTTTATGCGGAGAGCCAAACTCCGGGGGCTACGCTATATCAGTTCGAGTCAAACTTCCAGAACTCGCGGGCACTGCAACGTGAATTTGGTATAGCGGTTGACATTCTG
>DXDE01000015.1 GCA_019115615.1 Candidatus Agathobaculum merdavium
AACTGGAACGAAAACAGTATTGTAGGTATCTTAGAACGAATGGACTATTGCGGGCATACTGTAAATTTCAAAAGCTACTCAAAATCCCACAAATTGAAAAAGCGGATTCCAACCACAAAAGAACAGCAGGCAATTTTCCGCAATACCCATGAAGCAATCGTTGAGGAAGCTGTCTTTGAACGGGTACAGGAATTACGGGCAAACAAACGCCGCCCCACAAAAGCGGAACGGCAAGGGTTGTTCTCCGGCTTAGTCTACTGCGCCGATTGCGGAAGCAAGCTGCATTTTGCCACTTGCAAGAGTTTTAGCGGCTCACAAGACCATTACCGCTGTGCAAAGTACAAGAGCAATACAGGAAGCTGTACCGCACATTTTATCCGGGAAGAAACACTGAAAGCAATCGTCCGGCAGAGGATATTTGATGTAACCGCAAGGTTTATTGAGAATATCATGGATTTTCGTGAAATGGTCTATCAGCAGCGGTTTGCAGAAGCGGAAAAGAAAATACAGCGGCAGAAAAAACAATTGGAACAGGCAAGAAAACGTATTACAGAACTTGACCGTATTTTCAAGCGGATTTATGAGGACGATATAAACGGAACAATCAGCCATGAACGCTTTTTGAAGCTGTCCGCAGAGTATGAAGCAGAACAAAGGGAGTTGACGGAAAAGGTAAATGCCGAGCAAAAAGAAGTCGATACCTACGAACAGAACAAAAGCAATTTTGATAGCTTTGCCCTCATTATCCGCAAGTATGTGGGAATAACCGAATTAACGCCTACGATTGTCAATGAGTTTATCAAAAAAATAGTAGTCCATGCGCCGGAGAAGATAGACGGCAAGCGTTTTCAGAAAGTGGATATTGTCTTTAACTTCGTGGGAGAAATCCATTTACCTACTGACTCGCAAACGGAACAGAAAGAAGCCAATAAACATGAAAAGACGGCATAACCCTTGAATGGGGCTATGCCGCCTAATCGGAAGATACTTCCTTGTAACCCGAAACCCTTGATATTACGGGATTTTTTGAAAAGTTCTGTATCGCCATTCGTACCATTGCGGGGAGATGATCCGATGAGATGGGACAAGGATTATGTCGCACTGGCGGCTGCCCGCCGTCAGATCGTCGCGGGCTTCAATATTTTCGGCCATGAGGACGCGGGCGCGGTCATCCGCGCCGCCGAACGGCTGGGCGCGCCGGTCATGCTGATGGTCAACCGGGATGCCCGCAAGGCGCTGGACATCGAATGTTGGGGGGCGCTGCTCGGCACAATGGCGGAACGGGCTTCCGTACCGGTCGCCGTCCATCTGGACCATTCCAGCGATCCGGAAAACGTACGCCGGGCCATGGCAAGCGGCTTTACCTCGGTGATGTTCGACGGCTCCAAAATGCCGTTCGAAGAAAACCTGCGCCTGACCGCCATGCTGGCGCAGGAAGCACACGCGCGCGGGATTTATCTGGAAGCCGAACTTGGCAGCGTCCCATACAGCGACCTCGGGCAGACTGAGATCCGGCTGACCTCCCCGGAGGAAGCGCGGCAGATGCAGGAACAGGCAAAGCCCGACTGGCTCGCAGTCTCGGTGGGCAATATTCACCGGCTGGTTGACCGCAAGGTGCCCATCCGGTTCGATGCACTCCACGCTGTACAGCAGCAATGCTCGCTGCCGCTGGTCATCCACGGTTCTTCCGGGATTTACGAGCAGGATATGCAGCGGCTCAAGGAGGAACGCATCGGCAAGATGAACCTCGGTACCACGCTGCGCAAGCTGTTCGGAGATACGCTGCGGCAGGAAATGGCCGCGCATCCGGAAGAATTCGACCGGCAAAAGCTGATGCAGCGTTCAGTCGCCTGTGTAGAAGATGCAGCCTGCGAAATCATGCAGGGCTTGCTTTGATTGTGACTTTTTGGGAAAGAAGGATTGACATGAGCAACAGAATTCAGCAATCCGGCGCGTTTGCACCGGGATATAACGTCATCACCGACCTGCGCGCCAAGCACACGGAAATGCTGATGGATTTCGGCATTTTGAAGCTGTCCGAGGGCATGTCGTTCACTGACGACCGGCCGGAGCTGGAGCGCGTTTATCTGCTGATCTACGGCAAGGTCGAGGTGGAATACGACGACTGCCGTGTGGTTGCCGAGCGTGGCTCGTGCTTTGATGAAAACATCTGGTGCATCAACGTCCCCAAGGGCGTCCAGCTGACTGTCCGCGGCCTGACAGCGGACAGCGAAATCGCTGTCATGCGCACCGAAAATGACAAATCGTTCACCCCTGTCGTGCGCTGCGACGACAAGATCGTCAACGAGATCCGCGGCAAGGGCTTCATGAACGAGGCAGGCACCCGCATCGTGCGCACAGCGCAGGATGTGCGGCTGTCGCCCGACTCCAACCTGATGCTCGGCGAGGACGTACACTATCCAGGCAAATGGTCGGGCTTCCCGTCCCACTCGCACGCACAGCCGGAGATCTATTTTTACAAATTCCTGCCGGAAAACGGCTTTGGCCTGCTCAAGCTGGGCGATGAAGGCGTGCTGCTCGAGCACAACGATACCGTCAAGATCCAGCCCGGCCTTGTCCACCCGCAGGTGGCCGCGCCCGGCTACGCGATGTATTACATCTGGGTCATCCGCCATCTGGATGGCAACCCCTACATCAAGCCGGATTTTGAAGCACAGCATCTTTGGGTCGAACAGCCCGGCGCGAAATACTGGCCGGATCGCTGAGCAAAACAACAAAGCCGGCTGCAGCCGGTAAATGGAACAAAAAGCAGGTGAATCCCGTGTATAAAAAAGCATTACATACCAAATCCATCTGGAAAAGCAACCTGATGACCGATATCCGTCTGGCCAGCGAAGCCGGGTTCGGCGCGATGGAAGTCGCCGCGACCAAGGTCTGGGACTATCTGGCCTCCGGCCGTCCGCTGAGTGACGTGACCGAGCGTCTGAAACAATACAACATGCAGATCATCAGCATCAACGACATCGCCAATGTCGAGCGGACGGACGACGACGCCGTGCGTGAAACGCTGGCGGAAACGGAAAAGCTGTCGGCCGTCGCGCAGCAGCTGGGGTGCGACTGCATCCAGCTTGTCCCCCTGCTGGCGCTGGAAGGCCGCCCGGAGGACGAAGTGATCGAGCTGACCGCCAAAAATATCGCGCGCATCTGCGACATCGGCGCGAAATACGGCGTGCGCTTCCAGCTCGAGCCTGTCGGCTGGTCGCCGATCAACTCGCTGCGCCTGACGCAGAAGCTGATCCGCGCAGTCGGGCGGGATAACTTCGGCACTGTTATCGACTTTTTCCATCTGTTTGTCGGCGGCGGGACAACGCCGGACGACGTACGGCAGTTTGACCCCAGCCGCATCTACCACATCCATTTCTGCGACTGCCGGCTCCCCAAGGAAGGGGAGGTTTTCGACGAGACCATCCTGCGCGGCATGTACGCCGGCGAGGGCGAAGTCCCGATCGAGGAATGGGTGCAGGCAGTCAAGGACACCGGCTATGACGGTTGGTGGAGCTACGAACTGATCAGCGCGCACCACTGGGAAGAGGACGTGCGGGACGTGGCGCAGCAATGCAGCGCCGTGCTCGACCGGTATCTGGGCTGAAGCGCCGCCCTTCCCTGTTTTTAACTATGCCACCATCGCGTATTTCACTCATACGCATATATCACAACGACAACCGCCGCCCGCGAAAACGCTGGCGGCGGTTGTTGTTTTCATCTTGTAAGCTTGCCGCGTGCTGCGGACGCACAGCGCCCGATCACTGCTGCATCTGATTGACAATCTGGCGCGCCGCTTCTACCTGTACCTTGCTTGCCTTCACGGCATCCGTTTCCCGCTCCCATTCACACAGGTTGAAGTTAATGCCGTGCGACTGCGCAAGCGCCACCACGTAAACACACAACTGCGCGCCAAACCGCATGGATTGATCCAGCTTCTGCATGGTCTCCTCCGGCATGGTGGAGAATACCTCCGGATGGTCGTGCACAACGTGTTCAAAATACACATTCTGGTTGAGCACCTCGTATACTTCTTCCGGATGCTCCCAGAACGCCTTTTCCCAATCCTGATACTTGGACGGGAATTCCAGCATCCGCTGGATGACCGGCTGCAGCAGCGGCCCGGTCTGCGCGGGGTCATTGGTCAGATAAGCGCGGGTGAATGCTTCGTCCGCCTGCATATACGCCCGCTGCTGCGCGTCGATCGGTTCGCCATTGGCATCCGCCCGATAGCCATGCCACAGGATTTTGAGCGCGCGCATATCCATTTTGCTGCCCTCGATCTGCTCCCGCAGATGATCGAGCGAGGTTTCCTTTTCCGTTTTGATCTGGTGCAGCTTCCGGACGGTGCGCACCGCCTGCTGCCGCTGCTCCATGGGGATACCGTCATAGACCTGCTTCTGGCCGCGCGTCATCCCCATGAGCAGATCATGCTCCTGCTGCTCCTGCTGACGCGCTTCGGTCTGGATGCCGTATTCATCCGCGAGCACCTTATACAGATAGGTAAACTCTTCCGCAAACGGCCTGCCCTCGACCAGATAGCGGATGATCGCACGCTGCTGCGCGGCCAGCGTCTGCAGGTTTTCCAATTCGGGCGACTTCTGCAGCTGGGTAGCGCGCTCCCGCAGCCAGCTGCGCACCCTGCCCACTGCCGCGCGGCCGCCCGCCTGATTATTGAGCGCAAGGATACGGCGGCCATACGCCGCGATCTGCCGATTGGCATCCAGATAACGCTGGTAGCACTGATCGACTACCGCCTGATGGGCGGCGCATTCGGCAGGATGTGCGTCGATCGTGCCGCGCAGCTGGACATATTCCGCCTCGAGCGGCTGATAGTGGAACACGAAGTCCAGATCCATGGTTTCTTGCGCGCGGTGCTCATCGTCATTCTGCTCGATTTTCCGCTCTTCTACTTCCAAATCGTGCGCCAAATACTTTTCCGCTTCCTCCTGCAGCATCTGCGGGATGTCCGCGACTGCCTTTTCATAGCTTCGAATGGCAGCCGCGCGGAGTGTGCGCGCCTGCTCGACCACCGCGGGATTGGTGATCGGCGCGCCCGTCTTCATATCCACGCCGTTCGCCGCCAGCACCGTGCGCAGCGCTATCTCAAGCGGCGCAATCAGACGCTCGTTGGCCTTCATGGCCACATTGGCCTCCTGCGTGTGGCGCTGCACATCGTTCTGATATTTCTGCACGGACAGGCGCAGCTTGGCCAATGTCTTTAAGCCTTTTTCCACGTCGATCGAGCACTCCTGCTCCTCCGGAAAATCGGGCGAAAACAAGCGCGCGTCCAGCTTATAGGTATACAGATCGTCCCCCGTGGGCGGACGACGGGTATATTCCTTGCTGACCTTTTTGACCGCCTCCAGCATGGGCAGCGTGTCCTCGGTCGCGCCCACCATATTCTTTTTCTGCGCCTTTTTCAGGTTGTTCATGCGCTTGTCAGCGATCTTGCGCCGCTTGCGGTCACTCAGCTGGGATACCGGCGGCACACGCTGCGGCGCCTGCTGCGGTGCCACAACCAAATTCATATCCGGTTTCAGTCCCATATCATACAGTTCACGCCGCCGCGCCAGCAGCTGCTGCGCATGGTGCTGGTGCGCCGCCTCGATCTCCTGCGGCGTCTGCAGCTCATACGCGCGGTCAAACCGCTGCGCGTTGAGCTGATCGGTCGCCGTCATCTGATAGTGTTCCTGCTGTTCTTGTTGCCGCCGTATTTCCTGCGGTCCTGCCATGCGATCGCCTCCTTTTTACCCTATATTCCTCACCCAAAAGCTCATGCGGTACATCGGCTGTTCCCGTGCCGGCAGCAGCTTATCAGCCAACCGTTCGGACGCCGGTGTGATTGCCGCAAAGGAAATGCGTGTTTCCGGCGGATAGTCCGCCATGGCACGCTGCCCCGCCGCATAAACCAGCTTGGCAAAACCGCTCGCTGCAGTCGACTGCGCCTGCGCATATTCCAGCACCAGCGTGCCGTCCTCTTTTCCTGCCAACAGCACAGCCTGCAGCCGCCCGTCGCTCACGTATCCCATGCTGAGCGCCGGGTCGTACCGCTCTACCTGCAGCGGCAGAGCGACCGCAGCCTGCTCGGGCTGGGTATCCAGCCAATCGCTGTACGCCTGCACCAGTTCGGGCGCAATCGTGCCAAGCGGCTGGACGCCGTCCAGCCGCAGCGTCCGCTGCCAGAACGGCTGCATTGCCAGCTGTGCCAATGTGCAGCTGTAATCGGGCAGGGAAAACGGCACAGGCAGCCACCCCTCGCTCAGCAGCAGCGGGTACATCGGATCAAACGGCACGCTGCGCCGCACATCAGCCAACACGCGATCAGTATCCGGATCGCGATAGGCGCGTGCGACCAGCCGCCGCAGCAGCGCGCGCGCCACACCGCGGCCGCGTGCCTGCTCCGCCGTACACAACCAGACCAAGCGCAGCTGCTGCGGCTCGAGTGCTGCTACAAGCACGCCGACCGGCGTCTGTCCCTCGACTGCACCAATCGCGAGCATATCCGCCTGATTTTGCAGCTGCCGCACAATTCCTTCCGGCAATAATGGGGCAAACGCCCGCTGCGCTGCCGGTGTTACCGTTACAAAATCCATTCCCGTTTCCTCTCCTTTTGCTCGTCGCAGTCGCTCTGTGCCGACATCGGATTGTCTTTTTCATCTCTGATTGTATCATTTTGCGCCACGCCGCACAACACAAAATTACAGCCGCGCTATCATGCAAAACGCCGGAACCCATTAGGTTCCGGCGTTTTCCCGTCTGTATCCATCTGCTGCGCCGCCTTATTCCGGCCGCAGCTGCCCAACGCGCAGCGCAACCGAAACCGCGAGTTTTTTGGTCTCGCCGCTGTCGAACTCGATCACCGCGATGTCGCCCAATCGGCTGACGAGCGTCCCCGGCCCGAAGGCCTTGTGCCGCACCCGTGCGCCCGGATGATAAACCGGCGACTGTGATGCAAAGCGGCTCTCCTGTGCCGCCAAGGCCAGCCCGGATGCACGCGCTGACGCTGCCGACGCAGGTGCGGCGGCAGGCTGTACCTCCCGATCAGGCGCGGGCGGGAACAACTCGTCCGTGAATGACGCATCCAGTCCCGGCTTGCGGAAGGTGATAACAGTCAGCGCACGCTTCGCCCGCGTCATGCCGACATAGAACAGCCGCCGCTCCTCTTCGTAAGCGTCCAGCTCCTCTTTGGTGGCCTGCGCACCGGGCAGCGTCTTGGGCAGCAGACCGTCCATCACATCCATCAGGATGACCCGCTCGTATTCCAGCCCCTTGCTCGAGTGGATGGTCGACAGGATAAACGGACTGCCTGCGTCCGTGCCGCCGCGCAGCACTACTTCGCGCAGCTCATCCAGCCGCTCGAGCAGCCGCAGGGGCGTATCCTCCTGCGCGCCCAGCGCTTCCAGAATGTCTGCCTTGGACAGATCGCCGCCACGCTCATTCAGATAATCGCCATAGCCCATGAAATGTACGATGCGGTAAACCGCCTTGTCCGCCCGCTCGCCCAGCAGGTTCGTCAGATGGGTCTGCAGCGCCCTGCACTGCTTTTTCGTCCACGCCGAGGCGGATTCCAGCTCCGCGATAAAGGACAGCATGGTTTCGCCCTCGCGTTCGGCACGATCGGCCGCAACCTGCGCCATCAGACGGCTGATGCCTGCGCCCAGCTTGTAGTAAATGCGCAGGAAAGTTTCGCCGTCATAGGGGTTTTGCGCGAAACGGATGATATCCGTGATATCCCGTACGACGCGATTCGAGAAAAACAGGCTATCCACCTGCCGGCAGCGGTAGGCAAGCCCCAGCCGGTCGAGCCGGTCGATCAGCGGCAGCGCGCTGTCGTTATCGCGGTAAAGAATGGCAGTCCCGGTCGTGCAATCCTGCGCCAGCTTGCACAGCCAGTCGTACTGCTTCTGCCGGTCGTACACCGCGTGCGCCTGCACCGCCGGGCCGTCACCCTGCGTCGCGTGCATGTGCTTGGGGCGACGGTTCCTGTTCTTCTGGATGAACGCATCCGCCGCCGCGACGATCTGCCGCGTCGAGCGGTAGTTCTGCTCCATGTACAGCACCTTGGCGTGCGGATAAACCGTATCGAACTCGGTCAGTGCCTGCGGATAGGCCGCGCGGAAGCCATAGATGCTCTGATCCTCGTCACCGACCATAAACAGGTTGCCGTCCTGCCCAGCGAGCAGCCGAATGACCGCGTGCTGGATTTTCGACGTGTCCTGCGCCTCGTCGACGCAAAAATAGCGGTACTGCGCCTGCACGGCGCGCAGCACTTCCGGATACTGCCGCAGGATGCGCAGCGCGTAGACCATCTGGTCGTCGTAGTCCATCAGCTGCCGCGCACGCAGCGCCTTGTCGTAAGCTGCGAAAAAGACCGCGAAGTCAACGCCCTCGACCTCGATAGATGAGAGCGCTTCGCCTTGCATCATCTGGTTTTTGGCATAGGTCAGCGCGGTCTGCAAGGCTTTGATCGTGCTCTCGGTTGCAAACTCGCCGCTCTGCGCGCGATACAACTCACCGATCAGCGCGGTTTTCTCGCCGCCGTCCTCGAGCAACGCGAACGCCGTGCGCCCGAGCATGCGCTCGTACCGGCGGATGATGCGGCTGCACACGCCGTTGATCGTGCGGAAGGCGAGCGGTTCGGCCTCGTCAGCACCGAACAGCGCGGCGTAACGCGCCCGCATGTCGCGCGCCGCCGCGACTGTGTACGTCATGGTCAAGATAGACGCGGGCGGAATACCGCGCACATGCAGCATATAGCCCAGCCGCGCGACCAGCGTCGTCGTCTTGCCGCTGCCCGGCACAGCCAGCAGCAGCACCGGCCCGTCGACCGCCTGCACCGCCGCCTGCTGCTGCTCGTCCAGCGTCAGGCCGTACCGCGCCATAAACTGCGCAAAACCCATGCTACTTGCCATGCTTTCCGCCCTTTTGCAACAGGAATACACAGGTTTCCGCGTCCGAATGTTCGGGCGCGTAGGCGTAGCCCAGCGCGGAGAACGACCGCAGCGCATCCGGGCTTTCCGCGCCGCACTCGGCGAGGTGGCGCACCATCTCGCCGCGCGCCATCTTGCACAGCGTACCCTTTTCGATGATCTTGCCGTCCTTTTCCTCGCCAAACACGCAGGTGATAAGCTGTGTGCCCGGTTTTTTATGCCGCGATACGCACATGCTGTATTCCTTGGACGCAAGATTGATGATGCAGTCGGTTTCGGCATACAGCACGTCCGCGATGCTGCCGCCCCAGAAGCCATAGAGGTCGGCTGCATTTTCGGTTTGCAGCTTGGCCTGCATTTCCAGCCGGTAAGGGGTCACGCCGTCGAACGGGCGCAGCACACCGTACAGCCCGGACAGGATACGCAGATGCTCCTGCACATATTCAAGCTGCTGCTCAGTGAACACGCCGGGCGCCATATAGCGGTACTGGATGCCCTCGTAGGACAGAATGGCGGGCGTCAGCCGAGCACGCAGATCGGTCTGCCGCAAGCGTTCGACGTTCTGCCGCACGATCGCGTCGCTGCACTTCCACAGGGCTTTGAGGGCAGCTTCGTCCATGCCGCGCAGGCGGTCGTACAGCGTTTTCGCGCGGTCAAGGAACTGCGGCAGGTCGCGCCACGGCAGCGTGTCCGTGTCGACGTTCATCTTTTTCGCCGGCGAGATGATGATGCGCATGCTCATGCCCCGCCGAGATACGCGAGGATTTCCTCCGCGTTGGTGTCGGGCTTTACCTTGGGCATCACCTTTTCGATCACGCCCTGCTCGTCGATCAGGTAGGTCGTGCGCACCACGCCCATGCTGACCTTGCCGTACAGCTTCTTTTCCTGCCAGACGCCGTACGCCTCGATCACCTGCCGCTCGGGATCGGACAGTAATACGAACGGCAGCTCGTACTTCTGCGCGAACTTCAGGTGCGAGGCGACCGAGTCCTTGCTCACGCCGATGACAACGGCGTTTTTGTCCGTAAGCGCCGCGTGGTGCTGCGCAAAGGCGCAGGCCTGCCGCGTGCAGCCCGGCGTATTATCGCGGGGATAGAAATATAAAACCACTTTTTTGCCCAGAAAATCAGACAGGCGAACTTCGTTTCCATCCTTATCGGGCAGGGTAAAATCGGGTGCTTTCATGCCGACTTCCAGCATTGTAAACGCTCCTTTATTCCGAAAATCAGGGACGCGGGAACAAGCCCGCGCCCCCTGTCCTACATTATAAGCGGCGCACGGTGCGCCGTCAACGCCTGCCGCGCGGCACGACAAAACGCCCGCCTATAAAAAGCGGGCGCTTGTGTATATGCTCCGGTATTACAGTGCGGATTCGGACGGTTCGGCCTTATCCTGCCGTCCTTCGGCGGCCTGTTCCTCGTTCTTGATTTCCCAGTGGATGAGGACGGTCAGCGCCGCGCGCAGCAGGATGATCGCGCCGACAATGCCGATCTCCCGATATTCACGCACGATAACCGTGCGCAGAATCTC
>DXDE01000156.1 GCA_019115615.1 Candidatus Agathobaculum merdavium
GACTACAACACCGCAGGGGATTTTCGTCCCTTTCGTCCGCTGAACAACTCCCCGTCTCAGCGGCACTTAACGCATTGCAGTCTACTCTGCTTTTTCCGTTTTCTATTGTATCATGGTTTTACGCCTTGTCAATACCAAATACCTGCCGGATCGTGCGGCATACACCGTCCTCATCGTTGGACGGGCAGATATGCTTGGCCGTCGCCTTGAGCGCCTCGTGGCCGTTCGCCATCGCATACGACTCCCCCACCGCCTGCAGCAACTCGAGGTCATTGAGATAATCGCCAAAGGCCATGCACTCGTCCGGCGTGATATGCAGATTATCGCACAGCGCACCGATCGCCAATCCCTTGTTCATGCCCGGGCGCATCAGGTCGACCCAATCCGCCCCCGACAGGGCGATCTGCGAAGTTCCCTCAAACGAACGGAAAGCAGGCAAAAGCACCTCCTCCGCGCGTCCATTGCAATACAGCGCAACCTTGCATACCGGCTCATGCCGGCAGAACTCCAACAGGTCCGGCACAAGGGTGCGGCGCACGCTGTAATGCGCGATATTGACCAGAAAATCCGGATCGTCCTCATCCTCATAAAAGCCGCCGTCGCGTGCGGACACGATCGCATACGCACCGGGTAAGCCGCGCACGGTTTCAACCGCGCGGCAGACCTCCTCCGTCGGCATGGCCTCAAAGGTAAGCACCTTCGAACCATCGCACACCATGGACCCATTTTCACTAATGTATATCAGCTCGTCCGCAATCTCCCCGAACTGGTCATACAGGGTATAATACTGGCGTCCGGACGCGGGGGCAAAGCGTATCCCCCGCTCGCACAGCGCACGGATCAGCGGGAACAGCCCCTGCGGCAGCTGCTTCTGGCTGTCCAGCAGCGTGCCGTCCATATCCGCGGCAATCAGTTTGATCGACATTGATCTATCCTTTCCTTTCCGTTCATTTTATCCATGGATAGTATAGCATTTCCCTGCCGGTCGTGTCATTCGCCATCCTGACAAAACAGGGCCGCGCCAAACGGCGCAGCCCTGTCATTTCTGTTATAGCAGCAAGCAGCCCACCTGATAGATCACCAGTGCCGCGAGATATGCCAGCACGGTCTGGAACGCCGCCGCGCCGAAAGCCCAGCGCCAGCCGCCCATTTCGCGCTTGATCGTCGCAAAGGCGGACATGCAGGGCATGTACAGCAGCGTAAACACCAAGAACGAGTATGCCGAAAGCGGTGTGAACACCGAACCGAGCAGGCCGGTCAGCACCGCGCTGTCCCCGCCCGCGCCGTACAGCACGCTCATCGTGGATACGACCGCTTCCTTGGCAACCAGACCAGTCAGCAGCGCGACCGACTCCTGCCACTGGCCGAAGCCGAGCGGCGCGAACACCGGCGCAATCGCCGTACCGATGATGCCAAGGATGCTCTCCCCTGCGTTCTGCGCAACGGCAAGGCTGGGTGTAAAATTCTGCAACAGCCAAATGACCACGCTCATCAGGAAGATCAGCGTACCTGCGCGCGTGATGAAGTCCTTGGCCTTCTGCCACATGTTGAGCACCGTGCCCTTAAAGGACGGCATGCGGTAGGTCGGCAATTCGAGCACAAAGCCCGAGGAAACCTCTTTGAAAATCGTCTTTTTCAGGATGAAGCCCGCAAGAATCCCCATCAGGATACCGAGCACATACAGGCTGATGACAACCAGACCCTGATTCTTGCCGAAGATCGCCCCCGCCACCAGCGCGTAAACCGGCAGCTTGGCGCCGCAGGACATGAAAGGCGTCAGCATGATCGTCATGCGGCGGTCAGCGTCGTTTTCCATGGTGCGCGCCGCCATAACCGCAGGCGTGGTGCAGCCGAACCCCATCAGCATAGGCACGAACGACTTGCCCGACAGGCCAATGCGACGCAGCAGCGTGTCCATAATGAACGCCACACGTGCGAGATAGCCCGTGTCCTCGAGTACCGACAGGAAGAAAAACAGAATCACGATCTGCGGCAGGAAGCTTAAAACGCCGCCCACGCCGCCGATCGCTCCGTCACAAATCAAGCCGATCAGCCAGTCTGCCGTACCGGCAGCCGTCAGGCCGCTGCGGATCGCAGGCGAAATAATGCCCTGAATCAGGTACTCCATGCCGCTGCCCAGCAAGGAGCCGAGCGGCCCAAACGTGCACCAGAACATCAGGAACATGAAAAACGCAAAGATCGGCAGCGCCCACACGCGATGCAGCACGATCTTATCGATGCGCTCAGTCAGTGTCGCCTTATGTACCTTGGGACGGCGATAGGATGCGCGGACGATCTCCTCGATATAATCATAGAGTGCATCCGCCAGCACCATTTCCTTATCGGTCAGGTTGGCGTGGCTCTGCATGCCCGCCGCAACAGAATTGATCTCGTCGCGCATGGACTGCGGCATATTGATCCGATCCATCTGCGCCCACATTGCCGAGTCGCCTTCGAGCAGCTTTGCCGCGTAAAACGGCAGACTGCACCGTCTGAGCGGCAGCGGCTCCAACTGCTCAGCCGCGCGGCGGATCGCCGCGCCTACGCCATGCAGATAGGCGGGCTGCTTTGCCGGTGCACGCATGCCATGCGCCAATTCGTCAAGCAGATCGTGCATATTCTCGCCTTTTTTGGCTGAGATCGGCACAACCGGCACGCCCAGTCGTTCGGAAAGCGCCTTGCAGTCGATAACGATGCCCTGCGCGCGCACGTCGTCCATAAAGCCCAGCGCGATTACCATCGGCAGACCGAGCGCAATCAGCTGCAAGGTCAAATACAGGTTTCGTTCAATATTTGCCGCGTCAACGATATTCAATATGCCGTCCAACTCGTCCGACAGCACAAACTCGCGCGCGATGATCTCCTCCTGCGTATAGGGAGAGAGCGAATAGATGCCGGGCAGGTCGACGATATCAATGCCCACGCCATCGTGGCAGATGTGGCCGGTCTTGCGGTCGACGGTCACGCCCGGCCAGTTGCCGACATGCTGGTTCGAGCCGGTCAGCCGGTTGAACAGCGTCGTTTTGCCGCTGTTCGGGTTGCCGATGATGGCAACGGTCTTTTTGCTGCTGCTCATGCGCCCTCCTCCAGCACGATCTTTTTCGCCTCCGCGCGGCGCAGCGACAGGCTGTACCCGCGCAGGCGCACCGCGACCGGATCGCCGAACGGCGCAATGCGCTCCATGGTTATCACCACACCTTTGGTGATACCCATATCAAGAAAATGCCGTTTAAGCGCGCCTTCGGCCGTAATCGACTCAACAACGCCGCTCTGTCCCGGCTTTAAGTTATTCAGTGTTTTCATAATTTGCCCCCATGCACTGCCAAAAAGGCCCTGTGCCATTTTATTATAAAATGGCAGTTAGCAAATGTCAACGGAAGCGGCCGCCGCGCCGCCATCCAAAACCGACAAAAAGACGCGCCCGCAGGCGCGTCTTTTTGTCATCGGAAGGTATGGGACTCCTCTTCACGGAACATCAGGCCGAAAACCGCCAGAAGCGGCGCACAGGTCAGCAGCAGTGCGCGCTCCCCCCATGCGTCGGTGCACAGCGCGCCGAGCGCCGCACCCACGATGAACCACAGGATGATCGCGTAATAATGCCGCGCCTTGCGGGCGGCTTTCCGGTCACCGTTCTGCCGCCAAAGCACCAGCTGTTCGGTACCTGAACGCAGGTTGCCCGTGCACATCGTCGTCGCAAACGCGCTGCCGCGCACCTTGCGGAAGGTCTCGACCTGCATTGCACAGACAAAAGAAATCGAAATGTTAACCGCCGTATTTAATTCCTGCGGTACAAAGGCCACCACAGCCAGAATGACAATCTCGGCCAATACAATCGTCTGCCGCCAATGCAGAGCGCCGTCCGGACGATGCTCCCGCTTGCCGCGCCGCTTGACGAGTTCGGCTGCAACCACGCCCAGCGCGAACGCCAGAATGGGCAGCAGATAGGTCAGCGCGCGCAGCCACTGACGCTCGGCCAGCTCGAGGCCAAACAGCACGATGTTGCCGGTCTGCGCGTTGGCAAACACACCGCCGCGGCAAAGATAGGTATAAGCGTCAAAAAAACCGCCGGCCAGCGCGAGCAGCCCGCCCAGCAGCAGCGATTCCGACATCTGTCCATTTTTTACTCCCATTTCCGTCACCTTCATTTCGGTCTCGTTCCCCAGTATAGCAAAAAAAGCCGCCCGTTTCAAGAACGGACGGCTTTGGGTCACTTGTCCCCCGCGATGCGCATGCGGTTGATAGCCTTTTTCAGTTTGATCTGCGCTACGTCGTGCTCATGCTCGCTCTCCTTCTGCTGGAGGATCGCACGGGCACGCTCCGCAGCTTCGCGGGCGCGGTTGATGTCGATCTCGTCCGCCCATTCGCAGGTGCGAGCAAGTACGACCGTCTGCTCGCGCGACACGTCGACGAAACCGCCGGCGATCGCTGCGACACGGGACTGCCCGTTCTGGATGATGTTCAGCCCACCGATGCCGAGCGCCGCGGTATACGGCACATGGTTCGGCAGGATACCGACATCGCCCTGCGTGGTGCGGATGACAATCTGGTCGACCTCATCGTCAAAGAAGCAGCGGTCGACCGTCATCACCTTGAGATGGAAGGTAGCCATATTATGCCCCCTTCTTCGCCTTCTCCACGACCTCGTCGATGGTGCCGGCAAACAGGAATGCCGACTCGGGCAGATCGTCATGCTTGCCGTCGAGGATCTCACGGAAGCCGCGGATGGTCTCCGCTACCGGCACGTACTTGCCCTGGAAGCCCGTGAACTGCTCCGCAACATGGAACGGCTGCGACAGGAAGTTCTGGATCTTACGGGCGCGGG
>DXDE01000157.1 GCA_019115615.1 Candidatus Agathobaculum merdavium
GAAATATATGGTATATTAAACATGGCAGCAGGAACGCTGCCATGCACCGTTCATATCTTTATCCCCACAATCCTATTTTTTGCGCTCTTTCTATCCGGAAAGGGCGCGTTTTTTTGCATCTCATGTGAAAAATAGCGAAAATCAGGGGATAAAAACAAAACCGAGGGTCGCCCTCGGTTTTGGTGTTTATCTGCGGCGGCGCGAACCGTTCTTACGGTCGGTCGCATGGCGGACATCAGCCTGACGGCTTTCGCTGTCCGACATGAACGCCTTCAGCTTATCCTCGAAACTCATCGTTGCGGGGTCCTTCGGCGGCTGTGCGGCACGTCCGCGCGGCGCGGCGGCACGCTGCTGGAAGCGCGGCTGACGGGGCGCAAAGCCACCTGTCCGCTCCTGCCGCGGCTCCTGCGGCTGCGCTTTTTTGATCGAAAGGTTGATGCGGCCAGCCTGATCAATGTTGATGATCTTGACCTTGACCATCTGCCCTTCCTGCAGAAAATCCTTGATGTCGTTAACAAAACTGGACGCAACCTCGGAGATATGCACCATACCCGACTTGCCCTCCGGCAATGCAACAAACGCGCCAAACTTGGTGATGCCCGTTACCTTGCCTTCTACGATCGTACCCACTGCCAAATCCATATAAGCTGTTTTGCCTCCGTTATTCTTTTCCCTTTTACCGGCTCGACGTATCTACAAAGACACGTTCGCCGGGCTCCGCATAGCTCAGCTCCGTGCGGGCCAGTTCGCTGATATCCTCCTCAGAAATGCCGTCCTGCATTTCCTGTCGGAGCCGCTCGTTTGCCTGCTCGTACTCCTCGACCTGTTCGGTCAGGCCGGCAAGTTCTTCGCGCTTATCCGCGATCTGGGACTGCAGTCGGATGATCGTGACCGCCGCATACAGCAGGAACACCAGCATTGCTATTTTTACCGCTACCGGCATTTTCCGCTTGGACACGTTTTTCACCTCATACCGTCCTCTGTCCGCTACAAACTGATTCGCATTTTATTTTATACCTTTTCGTCCAAAAATGGAAGAGGGTTTGACAAACTTTTTTGCAAAACTTCCGCACTTGTCTGCCAGTCCGAGTGCCTGTGCGTACTGCTGCAGCGCACGCCAAATGCGCCCCGGCAGCCGTACGGCATACGCCAACACACGCCAGCCAGCCATGAATAGCGGCAGCGCGCATGGACTGATCAGGCTGAAATACAGCAGCATCCCCCCTGCTATCCCGGCAAGCACAAAGAAACGGCTCTGTCCGGCAGCAAACAACAAGTTAAACTCAAACAGCGCCGTCAGCAGCACAAGCCAGAACCCGGCGTCACACACAGCGGTCGCCGTCCAGCCGAAATTCCCCTGCCGCCGCAGCGCGCGCAGCACATCATACAGCAAGCCCACCCCCGCGCCGAACAGCAGGCTCTGTAGCAGCAGGTGCACCTGCTGCGTATTGGAAAACGCAGGCATGGCCGCTCACCTGCCGAACAGCCGCCCCAGCAGGCTGCCGCGCGGCTGCACGCTGTCATCGTATTCGATCAGGCCGATCTCGCCCTGCACAATCAGTTCGCCTGCCTCAAGCTGCAGCCGCTCGATATGCAGCCCCTGTCCGCGCACAAGCACCATGCCGCGCACGGTTTCGAGCAGCACCTGCTCCTCATCAAAATTCTGCACATCTACCACACCGGAAATCGACAGTTTGCCCCGTTCCTCCAGAATGATATTGTGCGGCATATCCCGCATGCGATCGTCGGATGCCATCAGCATTCCCTCCCTGCACAAAAACGTCCCGTCCCTTCAGCATACGAAGGGACGGGACGGGATATGCCGGTTTTATGGCAGTTCGCGGTACATCGCCGCGGCGTCCGCCTTAAGGGCGTGCTCCGCAATCGCGAGCACCTCGACCTTCATCGTGCGCTGCCCGAACGCGATTTCGATCACGTCGCCCATCTTGACCTGATAAGAGGCCTTGGCAGGCTTGCCGTTGACCGTGATGCGCGCCGCGTCGCACGCGTCGTTTGCCACTGTGCGCCGTTTGATCAGGCGCGATACTTTCAGATATTTGTCCAGTCTCACGTTATTCTGCGTCCACCTTATCCTTGAGGGTCTTGCCGGGCTTAAACACCGGCGTTTTTGCTGCGGCGATCTGGATTTCCTCGCCCGTGCGCGGGTTGTGGCCGACACGCGCGGCGCGCTGCCGCGTCTCGAACGAGCCAAAGCCGCTGATCTGCACCTTATCCCCCGCCGCGAGTGCATCACCGATGGCGGCGAACACCAGATCGACCGTCTTTTCCGTATCCTTTTTGGACAGGCCGGTCTGCGAAGCAACCAGCGTGACCAAATCGTTTTTCTTCATAGCTCTATCCTCCGTTATTCTTCCTGCTTGGCCTTGTCCCACAGTGCGTCCAGTTCGGACAGCGACAGGTCGGCCAGCTTTTTGTTTTCCCCACTTGCCTGCCGCTCCATCGACGCAAAGCGGCTGATAAACTTATTGCAGGTCTTTTCCAGCGCGCGCTCAGGATCGACCTTCAAATGCCGCGCAACGTTGACCACCGCGAACAGCAGGTCGCCCAGCTCCTCCTCGGCGTCGCCGTTGCCGTCCACCGCCTGCTTCAGCTCGCCGATCTCCTCGGATACCTTGTCAAATGCACCCTGCGCATTTTCCCAGTCAAAACCGACCTTTGCCGCCTTTTTCTGCAGTTTTTCCGCACGGATCAGGCCGGGCAGGCTGCGCGCGACGCTGTCGAGCGCAGAGGTCTCGGTCTCCTGATGCTTTTCCACGCGCTTGAGCGCATCCCAGTTGCGCAAGATCTCCTCGGACGAACCGACCTCGACCGAGCCGAAAATATGCGGATGCCGGAAGATCAGCTTTTTGCACACACCATCGGCCACGTCGCCAATGTCGAACACGCCCTTTTCCTTTTCCATCTGGGCGTGAAACACGACCTGCAGCAGCACGTCGCCCAGTTCTTCCTTCAGATGGTCGGCATCCTGCTCATCGATCGCCTCGCAGACCTCATAGGTCTCCTCAATGAAGTTGCGGCGGATAGACGCGTGGTCCTGCTCACGATCCCACATGCAGCCATCCGGTGCGCGCAGGATCTCCATAATACGCAGCAAATCGTTAAAGTCATATTTATCTTTTTGTTCAAAATCAACCATTTTTCTGCACTTCCTGCTTTATTTCAAATGTAATAAGTCGGCAATTTTCTCGCCCTTGGGCAACAGCAGCACATCCTCGCGTTCTACCGCGTGCAGCGCGAGCAGCAGCGCAAGATACACGGCGCACGCCACCGCGATCGCAATAAGCGTCACCAGTTTGTCAAGCAGCGCGCCGGGTGCCACGCCCGTCACGCGCAGCAACACAGTGTGCGTGAGGTAGGTCGCCGCGCCCATACCGATGGTTGCCGCGAGCGGCCGCCCAGCCGTTTTACCGAAAGGCGGCAAAGAGTGGGACAACCGTCTGATGTGGAACAGGTTGAGCAGCGCGATCAGCCAATAGCACACCGCCGTGCTGATCGGCGCACCCAGAATGCCGAAAGCCGGGTTGCCGATCAGGTAATAGTCCCCCAGCATCTTGACCACCGCGCCAAGGAACATGGAAATAAGCGGCAGGTCAATGCGGCCGAACGCCTGCAAGGTTGCATTGGTCACCGCAACCAGCGCGACCGCCGGAACCGCAATGCCCAGCATTGCCATCAGCGGCCCGCCCTGCACAGATACGCCCACGGAATAAAAAATCCGCAGGATCGGGCCGGACAGGAGCAGGAAGCCCGCGCCCGCCGGCAGCGTGATAATCATCGTCAGCCGCAGCGCGGTCGACAATGTTTTTGACACCTTGGTAAAATTCTGCGACGCCCGCGCGCTTGCGATCGTCGGCAGGACGCTGACGGCAAGCGCCGTAATCAGCGTCTGCGGCAGGTTGAAGAAGTTGACCGTGCCGGTATAGATGCCGTAAGCGGTCGTCGCCGCCTCGGCCGTCATGCCGACCGCCGGGCTTTGCAGCCGCGCCGCGATCAGCGCTACGTCAATCAGGTCGGTCACACTCATAACCGCCGAGCTGATCGTGATCGGGATGGACAGGCTGAGCAGGACCTTGGCCAGCTCGCGCGTCGGCCGCACCGCGTCGCTCAAAAGGCGCACCGGCTCGGCGCGTCGGCGCACAATGGCCGCCTGCACCAGCATATAAGCCGCTGCAACGACCTCACCGATCGTCACGCCCAATACCGCCATCGCCGCAACCATCGGGTCGTCCATCCCCTGCTGCTTGGCATAAAACGCAAGACCAAGACCGACAAACAGCTTGCCCAGTGCCTCGATGACCTGCGATACCGCGGTCGGTACCATGTTCGACCGTCCCTGATAATAGCCGCGGAACACGGACAGGATCGCGACCATGAGTACGCTCGGCGCGATCGCCATGACCGCCAGTCGTGCATCCGGGTTTTTGATCCAGCCCGCGAAGGTTCCGGCTCCGAAAAACAGCACCACGGTCGCCAGAGCGCCGAACGGCACAAAAATGCCCGCCGCCACACGCACGATCCGGTGCACCTCACGCTCACGCCCGCAGGCAGTCGCCTCGGCCACCATTTTGGAGAGCGCCGCCGGCAGGCCGACCGTCGAGATAATCAGCATGGCGGTATAGATACGATACGCCGCGCTGAACAGGCCAAACGCCGGGGAATCCTCACCGCCGATCAGGTTCTGCAGCGGGATCTGGAAAAACGCGCCGATAACCTTGACAATCAGGCTTGCGACCATCAGGATGACCGCGCCCTGGATAAAATTCTGTTTTTTTTGCTGCAAACGCTACACGCCCTTTTTTCCTTTGTTTACTTCACCGTATGGCAGGGCGCGCCGAAATATGCGCTCACAGCGCGCCGCCGCAGCCCGCGCAGAACGCATCCTCACGGCTGCAGGTTCTGCCGCAATGCGGGCAGACCACAAGGGTTTTCATGCCGGCAAGCTGCTCCCGCAGCGCGGCGATTTTCTCCTGCTTGGCATCCACTGCCGCGATCTTCCCGTCCATGGCCTCGTTCGAGACCTCGATGCCGCGATGCAGGTCATACACCATGCGGCCCATTTCCTTATAGAGCACCTCGCACTCGGTGTTCAGGTCGAAAATCTGCAGGTTCAGACGGGTCGCACTGGCAAGCTCAGTCGCCTTTTTGCGCGCGGTATCCGCTGCACAGCTGGCAGCCTCACCGGTTTTTTCCGCCATATCCTTTACCTTATCGAGAAATGACTGTACCCTTATATCCATCGCCATTGCTCCTTCCCTACGGTCAAAACCGCTACATTTGGTTTATTATACTGCATGCCCTGCCGAAAAGCAAGGTTATGTGCCTGTTTTAGCCGATAAACTCATGCAAAACCGAATCTTCCGGCAGGAAATCCGCATAATCGATCGGTGCGACCTGGCCGAGCGCCGCGTCGATCGGCGCGAGGTCGGCATCGGCCAGTCTATCGCGGTATTGCTTCAGCTGCGGCGTCAGATGCTGCATCAGGATACACAGCTCATAGGGCAGGAAGGTGTCGATCGTCAGATCGGCCTGCCCGCGGTAAGGCGCGATATACAGCCGCTCGCCGCGGCGCACCGAGTTCCACTGGTGCAGCGTCTCCTCAACCGGGGAGTTGCGGAATAAGCTGTCCCGCATGGCGCGGCGCAGGAAACGCAGCATATACGGCTCGAGCCGCGCCCCTTCTTCCGGCACAACTGCGCTGGCCACCGACAGATAAAGCCCGGTCGCCGTATGCGCCAGATCGCCCATGATTACCGGATTGAAGGAGTGGATGCCCTCAATGAGCACAACCTCGTCCGGGTCAAGCCGCAGCGTGCGCGCCTCAGGAATGGACGTACGCGTGGTAAAATCAAACCGCGGCAGCGCAATCTCCGCGCCCGATGCCAGCTGCGCCAAATGCTGGCTTAAAAGCGGCAGATCCATGCACTCCGGGCTTTCCAGATCGGGCACGCCGTTTTCCGGATCAGGCGGGATCTCATACGTGCCGACCGTGCGGTAATAATCGTCCATGGAGATCATCTCCGCATGGATGCCGTGTGTTTCGAGCGCACGCGCCAAGCGGTCGTTGGTTGTGGTCTTGCCTGACGAAGACGGCCCGTTGATCAGCACGATCGGTTTGTGCACACTGTTCTGCGCGATCTGCTCGGCTGCGTAAAGCACCTGCTCGTGATACTTCTGCTCACATTCGCCGATGAATGCCATCGCATCATGCCGTGCGCGGTGGTTGATGTATTTGAGCGTATATTCCGCCATCGTCCTTGCCTCCTTTTACCGCTGGGGGAACAGCAGCTTGCGTTTGCCTGCCGCGAGCCGGTCGGCCGCGCGGATGTACTCGAGCGGATACTTGGGGTTGTTCGCCCGCTCGATCCAGCCGGTATCGCGGTCGACGCGTTTGGACACGCCGCCCGCACCGAGCGACAGGATGGTCTGCAATTCCTCCATCATGGTCACATTATAAAAACATTCGGTATCCGGCTTGCACCAGCCGACGTTCTCAAAACCGCCGGCGGTGAACTTCTGCCGGTAAAGATAGTATGGCCCGTAACCCGCTTTATGCAGCGCATCCGCTGCGCCATCCAGCATGGCCGACACCGCCGCGCGCTGCGCCGCGGCTGCTGCCTTGTCGGTCAGGTCGGCGCCACGCTTGATCGCGAGCGTGTGCACCGTAATATTTTCAGGTGCAAGGCCAATCAGGGTCTCGACCGTACGGGCAAAGCTCTCGGGCGTATCGCCCGTCAGCCCGGCGATCAAATCCATGTTGATTTCATCGAACCCCGCCTGCCGCGCCTCCTCATAGGCGCGCAGCACGTCCCCAGCGCTGTGCCGCCGGCCGATGGCGGCAAGCACCGCGTCATCCATCGACTGCGGATTGATACTCACGCGCCCGACGCCTGCCGCCCGCAGCGCCGCCAGCTTGCCCGGCGTGATCGTATCCGGCCGCCCCGCTTCCACAGTATATTCACGAAGCGCGGAAAAATCAAAGTTTTCTGCGAGCGTATCCAGCAGGCGGGTCAGCTGGTTCTCGTCCAGCGTGGTCGGCGTACCGCCGCCGATATACACGCTCTGCACCCGCTTGCCCGCCTCGCGCACGAGCGCCGCGGTCTCCTCGATCTCGCGGCACAGCGTATCGAGATACGGCTCGATCAGGTGGCCGGACTGCGCGGTCGTGGACGAAACAAACGAGCAGTAATAACAGCGCGACGGGCAGAACGGGATGCCGACATAAAGCGATATATCGTTTTCGCCGATCTCCTTATCCAGCTCCATCGCGGTCGCCGCCGCGCGGATGGTCAGCGCCGTGCGTTCTGGCGAGACATGGAAATGCTCGCGCAAATGCTGCGCTGCTTCGCCTCGGCTCATGCCGCGCTCGATCAGCCCGCGCGCGAACTTTGCCGGACGCACGCCGGTCAGGCTGCCCCAGACGGGCGGCTGCGACAGCGCGGGCACGACCGCCTCGTACACTGTCGTTTTGACCAATTCGGTTACGGTGCGCTTGTAGTCCAGCGGCGCAAGCCCCGCGACCGGCGCGGCGAGCACATGCTCACGCACCGTGCCGTCCAGACAGACGATTGCTTTTGCCTGCGCCTGTCCATCCGTCTCGGATAGGATGCTGCGGCACCAGTCATCCGTGCAGGAACCGTCCACCGTGTCCGCGCGCGCAAGCGTCACAGTCGGCAGCAGGTGAAACAGCATTTCCTCGACCGCATGCTTGAGCGCGTGCCCTTCGAGTGTGTAAATCATCGTTTGCCGACCGCCTGTAACATATACGGGTTGGCTACGCGCTCCTCAGAAAGCGTCGAAATGCCCTCATGTCCGGGCAGCACCTTATAATCGCCCTCCAGATCGTGCAGACGCTTAAGCGAATGCAGCATCTGGCTGAAATCGCCGCCCTCGAGATCGCAACGGCCGCACTCGTGACGGAACAGCGTATCGCCTGTGAACAAGCAGTCCCCGATCTGAATGACCGACGAGCCGGGCGTGTGTCCGGGGGTGTTCATATAGGTCGCGGTCAGGCTGCCGAAGGTGATCTGTGTACCCTCGGTCGCGAGGATATCGGGCGTATCCTGCACATAGCTGCGTGCCAGCGCGCGGAACTGGCCCATATTCTCCCGGCTGAGCAGCCAAGTGTCCGCCTCAGGCACAACGTATTTCGCGCCCGTCTGTGCGAGCACCTCGTGCGCGGCAAGGATGTGGTCAAAATGCGCATGCGTCAGAAGGACGTACTTGACCGTCAGCTTTTCTTCCTGCACCGCGTGCAGGATCGAGGGGGCGTTGTCACCCGGATCGATGACCACGGCCTCGCGGCTGTTCTCATCATAGACGATATAGCAGTTGGTGGCGACCATACCAACGCAAAGCTGCATAATTTTCATAAGCAAGGTTCTCCTTTCTGTTACCGCATCTGGGCGGTGTCCATCCATAGTGTAACCGGCCCATCGTTGAGCAGGTCGACCTTCATATCCGCGCCGAATTCACCGGTCTCGACCGGCAGGCCGCTTTCGCGGCAGCGCGCGATGAATTTTTCGTACAGCGGAATCGCAGTTTCCGGCCGCGCAGCCGCGGTAAAGCTTGGGCGGTTGCCCTTTTTGCAGTCGCCGTACAGCGTAAACTGCGAAACGACGAGGATGCCGCCGCCGACATCTGCAAGCGATCGGTTCATTTTATCATTTTCGTCGGTAAATACGCGAAGTTTTACCGTCTTATCCGCCAGATAAACCGCGTCGTCTTCGGTGTCCCCGTCTGTTATCCCGAGCAGGACAAGGAAGCCCTGCCCGATCTGTCCGTGCACCGCGCCGTCGATCGTGACCGACGCACGCGACACACGCTGAATCAGTGCCCGCATAAGTTTTCCTCATTTCCGGCGCAAATGACGCGCCTTAAGATTTATTTTTCGTCCTCCACCGGTTTTTCAAACACCAGATCGGCGGTTTTGATGTCCATGCCGAACACCGTTTTGGTCAGCGGAACCCAGCCGACGTACCGCCAGCCGTCCGCCGCCTGCTCGTCAATGATGCGGCGGTGCCGCGCGCTGCTGTTGGAATGGCCGAACTTGACCGGAACATACTTGTACTGCATCATAGTCACGCCCTCCTTATTCAAAAAAGGGGCTGCGACAGCACGCAGCCCCTTTCGCTCTTTTATTTTAGCACAGCTTCGAGCCGGCTTCAATCGCATCATCGAGCATGAGCAGATTGAGCTTGCCATCCTTCTCAGCCGACAGCAGCATGCCGTTCGACTCCTGCCCCATCATCTTGCGCGGCGGCAGGTTGGTGACGGCAACGACCGTCTTGCCAACGAGTTCCTCCGCCTTGTAGTACTTGGCGATACCGGACAGGATCTGGCGCGGCGTACCCGAGCCGTCGTCCAGCTGGAACTTCAAGAGTTTCTCGCTCTTCTTGACGTTCTCGCACGCGAGCACTTTGCACACGGTCATATCGACCTTGCAGAAATCGTCAAACGGGATATCCGGCAGGAAGGTGACAGCCGGCTTCTCCGGCTCCATCTGCGCCTTCTTCTCCTCTTCGATCTCGGCGAGCTTCTTCGGGATGTCGATGCGCTCAAACAGGATGGACGCTTCGCCCACCGACGCGCCCGCGGTCATGCCGCCGAAGGCCGCAAGGCTCTCGACGCCCTTGTCCTCGGTGCCCAGCTGCGCGAAAATCTTATCCGCGGTTTCGGGCAGGTACGGGCGCAGCATAGTCGCCGCAAAGCGGATGGACTCCAAGAGGTTGTACAGCACGGTGCCCAAGCGGCCCTTCTTGGCCTCGTCCTTTGCCAGCGCCCACGGCATAGTCTCGTCGATATATTTGTTCGAGCGGCGCAGCAGCGTGAACACCTCGTCGATCGCGTCGGCGACGTGCAGGTCGGCCATGCGCTTTTCGACTGCTGCAGGCAGGCCGAGCGCAACTGCCTTGAGCTCGTCGTCCACCGGCTCGGCGTCCACCGGGGCGGGCACGACGCCGCCGAAATACTTCTTGGTCATCGCGATCGTGCGATTAACCAGATTGCCCAGTACGTTTGCAAGCTCGGAATTGATGCGCTCGCAGATCAGCTCATAGGAAATCACGCCGTCATTGGCAAACGGCATCTCGTGCAGCACATAGTAGCGCACCGCATCCACGCCGAACAGGCGCACGAGGTCGTCCGCGTAAATCACGTTGCCGAGCGACTTTGACATCTTGCCCTCGCCCACGAGCAGCCACGGGTGGCCGAATACCTGCTTGGGCAGCGGCTCGCCCAGCGCCATCAAGAAGATCGGCCAGTAAATCGTGTGGAAACGAATGATATCCTTGCCGATCAGGTGGACGTCCGCCGGCCAGAACTTCTTATAATGCTCGTCATGGTTGCCATCCGGGTCATAGCCGCAGAAGGTGATATAGTTGGTCAGCGCGTCCAACCAGACATAAACAACGTGGCCGGGGTCAAAGTCGACCGGGATGCCCCACGAGAACGAGGTGCGCGATACGCACAGGTCCTGCAGGCCGGGCTTCAGAAAGTTGTTGACCATTTCGTTTTTGCGGCTCTCCGGCTGGATGAACTCGGGGTGCTCCTCGATGTGCTTCATCAGACGGTCGGCGTACTTGCTCATGCGGAAGAAGTAAGCTTCCTCCTCCGCGTCCACAACCGGACGGCCGCAGTCCGGGCAGCAGCCATCCTTGAGCTGGCTTTCCGTCCAGAAGGATTCACAGGGCTTGCAGTACTTGCCCTTGTAGCTGCCCTTGTAGATATCGCCCTGATCATACAACTTTTTGAAAATCTTCTGCACTTTCTTTTCGTGCATCGGGTCGGTCGTGCGCACGAATTTATCGTAGGTGGTGTTCATCAGATCCCAGATGTCCTTGACCTGCGCCGCGACGTTGTCGACGTGCTGCTGCGGCGTGATGCCCGCGGCCTCGGCCTTCTCCTGAATCTTCTGACCATGCTCATCGGTACCGGTCTGGAAATAGACATCATAGCCGGTCAGGCGCTTGTAGCGCGCGATCGCGTCGGCCAGCACGATCTCATAGGTGTTGCCGATGTGCGGCTTTGCCGAGGTGTAGGCGATCGCCGTCGAGATATAATAGGGTTTCTTGTCCATGTTCTCTTTCTCCTTTATTTTGGTTTGCGGAATCGCGTCCGTTTTCATGCATGCTTTGCAAAAGAAATGAAAAAAGCCCTCCTCCCCGAATGAATATCATCCAAGGACGAGAGCGAACCGCTTCCGTGTTACCACCTTGCTTCACGCACCCCTCGCGGCGGCGCGCCTTAGCGGGTACTGCCATACCCCGATCCGATAACGGGAATCCCCCGCCGCAGCCTATGGCGGAATTGCCGCCGGTCGGTGCGGTGCTCCGAGGCCATTTTCCGCCGCGCCCTCCGCATCCCGCTTGCACCGTCCGGGATTCGCTTTGCCGTACCTCGCTGCGTACTTTCCTCTTCATCGCCGTGTTGCCGATATAACGGTTTCATTATAGCATCGCACCCCGGCGCTGTCAAGCGCACGAAACGGCGGTAAAATCCCGCCGTTTCAATGCAATTTTAGGGGTTACAGCGTCGCGCCGCCATCGCCATCCTGTCCCGGCAGAGTGTCCGCCGGCGGTGTGTCCTGCGGCCATACAGGCGGCATGCGCAGGTATTCATACATACCGAAGAAGGAACTCATTTGATAAGTATCCACAAACGCACTGAATAAAATCAGCAGGCAGAGCGCCGCAATGATGCACAGCACCAAAATGGCGATACCCAGGCCGCCCTGCACGACGATCAGGCCGACCACGCCAAGCGCCGCGCACAGGTAAGTGACAGCAACCGCGAGCACATTCCATCCCAAAAAGCTGAGCACAAACACGAACAGCTTGCCAAGCTGACCCTTAAACACCGTTGTCGATTCACGCGTCGCGTCCCAGACACTGCGTGTCTCATCGTCGCACAGCGCAGCCCAGCCCGCCTGATAGGTCATCACCTTCAGCTCCACAGGGATCATTGCAAGCAGGAACAGGATATAAAGAATAGTCATCGGCACATTCACCGCGTTCGGGTCGCCGCCGATCGACGCATTCACCGTCACCGCCACC
>DXDE01000158.1 GCA_019115615.1 Candidatus Agathobaculum merdavium
GTCTGCACCGAGATATTGACCGGCGAAATGTGCATCCGCAGGATACGGTCAACATCGGCCTCAGACAGGTTGGTCATCGAGATATAGTTGCCCATCAGGAAAGACATGCGGGCATCGTCGTCCTTGACATAGAGCGTCTTGCGCATGCCGCGCGGCAGCTGGTCGATGAAGCAGAACACGCACTTGTTGGAGCACTGCTTCATGCCGTCCATCAGGTAATGCTCGAAATTCAGGCCGAGCGGCTCGCCTTCGCGCTTGCGCACGCGCACCTCGCGCAGCGTTTTGCCATCCGCCTCCATCACCTGCAAGGTGAGCGCAGCGTCATAGCTGTAAAATTTATAATCGAGCACATCGCGGATCGCAACGCCGTCGATCTGCAGCAGGGTTTCCCCTGCCGCAAGCCCTGCACGTGCCGCCGGGCTGCCTGCGTCTACACTAACGATTTTTGACGCCATACAGCGCCCTCCTTCCTAAACCTATTCCTTTTCCATCGAACGAAAAAAAATGGAGAAGTCGTTGCCGCCTTCTCCATTTTCTGTTCTGTTGTAGCCTTACGCTTCCTTGGCGACAACCTCGCGGCCGTTGTAATAACCGCAGGCCTTGCACATTCTGTGAGCCAGCTTCATCTCGCCGCAATGCGGGCACTTGGTCATGCCGGGCAAAGAGAGCTTCCAGTGAGAATTACGGCGCTTATCGCGGCGGGCCTTGGATACCTTTCTCTTCGGTACTGCCATGGTGGATACACCTCCTACTCTATCGACTTATTTTTTATTCACGAACTTCAGTTGCGCTCGTCCTCATTCGAGTCGAGCAGGGCGCGCAGCGCGGCAAAACGCGGGTCGATCTGCTTTTTCTCGCAGTCGCAGTCAACCTCGTTGCGGTCAGCGCCGCAGTGCGGACAGATCCCCTTGCAGTCCTCCCTGCACAGATAAGTCATCTGCACCTGCAGGATCAGGGCGGGCACCATCACATCCGCCGGGTCCACGCTGTCACCGGTCAGCACGAAAAGATCGTCCTCTTCCTCCGCATCCGGGTCGTCCGACAAAACCGTATCGACCTCAGCTGTCAGCAAAATCTCAAGAGGCTTGAGACAGCGCGCACAAGCGGTGGAGTAGATCGTTTTGATTGTTCCCTTCAGCCGCAGCACGCCGCTCTCCCGCGAAATCTCGCCTTCCAGATGCACGGGGCTTTGAAAGGGCTTTGCGCCATACAGCTTTTCTTCGCGCAGGTCGATCGTTTCAGAAAACGGGACAACCGCTTGCTGTGACGCGAAAAGTTTTTTCAAATCAATCTTCATGTCAACCTCACATGGTACTAAGATAGTATACTACACGCAAACCCGCTTTGTCAACCAAAAAATACGGCACATTCCACGCATTTTCCAGCATTACGGCATCTTCCCTTTCACGCGCGAATGCGGTATACTGGACATACCGAACCACTCCATCAGACGAAAAGGAAAGACCATTTTGAGAGAATATTATATCACAAAAAACGACAGCGGGCAACGGCTGAACAAATTTCTTGAAAAAGCCGTGCCATTGCTGTCCGGCGGCATGATGCACAAATACCTGAGGCTCAAGCGCATCAAGGTCAACGGCAAGCGCACCGAAGCGGCCTACCGCCTGACGGAAGGCGACGCAGTACAGCTATACCTTAACGACGAATACTTTGACGCCCCACGCGAGGAAGATGCCTTCCGCCACATCACGCAGCCACAAGTGAATATCGTCTATGAAGATGAAAACATCCTGCTGGCCGATAAAGCGCCCGGCATGGTCGTACACGCCGACGAGCACGGCGACCGGAATACGCTGATCGCACATATCCAAGCCTACCTGTTCCAGTCCGGCGCGTGGAACCCGGATGATGCAGCTTCGTTCGCACCTGCGCTGTGCAACCGCATTGACCGCAACACCGGCGGCATCGTCATCTGCGCCAAAACCGCCGAGGCGCTGCGCATCCTAAACGAGCGCATCAAAGAGCGCGAGCTGGAAAAGCGGTATCTATGCGTCGTACATGGCCGTCCCAAGCCGCCCGAAGGACTGATCGAAAACTACCTGCGGCGGGATGAAAAGCGCAAGCAGGTCACGCTTCACCAGACGCGTGTACCCGGCGCCAAAACCGCCAAGACCCGTTACCGCACACTTGCCAGCCATGGCAAGCTGTCGCTGGTCGAATGTGAGCTGCTAACCGGCCGCACACATCAGATCCGCGCGCATATGGCATCGATCGGCTGCCCGCTGCTGGGCGACGGCAAATACGGCACGAACGAGCTGAACCGTCCCTACGGCGAGAGCGGACAACTGCTGTACGCGTACTCGCTCACCTTCCGGTTTGCGCAGAACGCAGGCGTGCTCGCTTATCTCAACGGCCGGAGTTTCCACGTGCAAAGCACCCCATTCGTCAAAAAATACTTTCCCGACTACAAAATCAAATAAAGAAGAGCCGCAGGCGCTGCCCGCGGCTCTTTCTTATGCCATGATATCAGGTAAACTCGGTTGGCTTGTAGGTGCCCGCCTCGATCTGCTGAGCGACCTCATCGGTCAGGCCGTTATATACCACGCCCGGCTCGAGCGTGATCCCCTTGACCGCAGCCAGTTCAGAAACCGTGACGAATGCGTATGTTTTATCCGTTCGGCTCTGCAACTCGTCGATCGCAGAAAGCGCACCCTGAACCGAAGTCGGATACAGGTCGTGCATCAGCACCACCGAACCGTCCTTGGCATTGACAATCGCATCGTGCACACTCTGTGCGTTGCGGTTCTTCCAGTCCTGCGTGTCTACATTCCAGTTGATGATCGGCAGGCCGAGTTCTTTCGCAACCGCCTTGACGTCAGCATTTACGCCGCCGCCGACCGGACGCAGCACCGTGGGCGGCTGGCCCGCCTTTTCCTGAATGGTGTTCGTCGCGGACGAGATCTCCTGACGGATGCCATCTGTGCTCAGGCCAGTCAGATGCTGCATCGGATGGGTCATCGTATGGTTGCCCAACTCATGCCCTTCCGCCGCCAGACGCTGCATCGCACCACTGAACATATTAACACGATTGCCTACCATAAAGAACGTAGCATGCGCGCCGCGCTCCTTCAGGCCGTCGAGCAGGGTTGCCGTCAGGCCGTTCGGATAGCCGCCAAGCGCACCGGTTGGGCCATCGTCAAAGGTCAGCGCAATATACACATCCGCTTCCGGAATATCCGTGCCGACCGCTTCTGTCAGCCCAGTTGTCTGCGCGGACAGATACGCCTTCTGGCTGTCAAAGCCATCAAGGGACGTATCCGCCAATGCCGCTGCGCCGTCATCCAGATTGGTGCAGGTTTTACCCAGCAATGCGGCAAACAACGGCGTGGAAACATAAAACCGACCGTCTTCCTCGTCCTTAAACGCGCGGATATCGCCGCCCTTAACGCGATCGCCATTCACATGGGTCTTGCCGTCATCACGCACGGTGGACTTCACGCCATTATACTCGACCGACCACTCGTCCTTGCCGTTGAACGTCGCAGTGGCGCCCAGCGCGGACATCGCACCTTCCAGCGGAACATACAGAAGGCCGTCACGTTCGACTGCGGGTGCACCACGCTTGTCATTCGCACTCTTCATCACACGGGCTTCCCCGCCATACAGCAGTTTATCCGAATCCTTGCGCAGCAGGACACTGTCCGCATCGAGCTGCTTCTCAGAAGGCCCAAGCTGCTCCAGTGCTTCCCCGGCCAGCTTATTGATTTTTTCCTCGCTGAGAGCCTTATCCGACTGCGAAATAATCAGCAGATCGCCATTATCTACGCCTAGGTCATTCACCTGCCAGAAAAATGCACTGCATACATCTCCCGCAGGTACATAAACAGCGCCGTCCTTCATTACGGGTGCAGCCGACAACGTGCGGTTTTCCCCATTGATCTGCGCTTCCTTGCTGTCCACCTGCGCGCGCAAGGTGTTATTGCCGCCGGTCAACGTCAAGGTTTTGTTTGCGTCTTCCCAAGACAGCTCCAATTCCATCTGCTCGGAAAGTCCCTTCGCCGGGACAAAAGCAACGCCGTTTGCATCGCGGAATGGCGCTGCACCGCCCAGTTCAACCACCTTGCCGCTCAGGCAGGCGCGTGTATTATCCATTTGCCAGACCAGCGTCTCTCCCCCACTGAAGAGCGCGCCGAAAATGATTTTAATTACAAAAAACACAGCTGCTATTGCAGCAACAGCCACCAGAAGCAGCGCGACCAACACACCATAATGGCTGTTGCGGCGATGGCGGCGACGGTGGCGACGGTAACTGGACCGATACTCCGATTGATATGTCATGCTCCATTCATTCCTTCCTACCTTGCTTATTGAGGCATGTTCTCTATTGGCTTATTATAGCATCAAATAACGCAAACAAAAGTTACAGTACCGTTAATTTTCTCGGCCTGCCGCGTGCAGTGCTTCTGTTAGCATCTGTACGCCGACACCCAGCAGATGCGGACCGACATACGCCCCCAACGTACAGTCAATCTCACCTTCTGTAAAGCCCAGATAATCCGGCAGGCTTTTTTGCGCCAGATCACGGATCTCCCGCAATTCCGCGGGAGCGTCACCATGCGCAACTGCCAGATTAAATGGTACATTGCGCGGCACCAGCGCCGTGGCCATCTGCACCATTTTCTGCATTGCTGCTTTGCGTCCACGAATCTTGGCCACGCTAACCAGCTCGCCCTCCGGCGTAAAGCTGATGATCGGCTTGATTTGCAGCAAAGTGCCTGCCACCGCGGCGATTTTGCCAATGCGTCCGCCCTTCTGCAGATATTCCAGCGTATCGACGCAGAAGAACACATGTGTGTCCTGCAATAACGCAGGCATTGCCCGCAGCAGTTCCCCCCATGACCAGCCCGCTTCGATCCAGCGTGCTGCCTGCACCACACTCATGCCGATGCCGAGCGAACCACTGAGCGAATCAAACGTCGCAACTTCCAGCCCAACCGTCTGTTCACCGATCAGGCGCACCAGATTACAAGTACCGCTCAACCCGCCCGACAGGCAAATTGCCAGCACTTTGGTATAACCTGCCTGCTTGATGCGCGCAAACGCATCTTCCACCGACGCGCCGTCCGGCAGCGTGGTCTTGGGAATCTCATGCGGTAGCCTTTGATACACCTCAGTCGGTGTAATATCCACGCCATCGGCGTACTCACCATCAGAAAAAATCAGTTTCAGCGGCACCACATATATATCATACCGCCGCACCAACGACGCCGGAATATCCGCGCAGGAATCTGTGAGCAATGCGATCTTCTGCTTGTTCATCCTATACTCTCCCTTTACAAATCCTCTCCCGCGCTCCAGTTGATTAAATGGGGCGACGGCTTGGGCTCGCGCTGGCCTGGCGGGTCGACCTTGACACCAAAAAAGTCATACCACTGTCCGCAGTTATCACACTGCCAGGCAGTTGTCTCAGTTTCATCCATAATATATATTTCGTTTCCGCATTCACAATTCAAAATAGTCATACAACTACTCCTTCGGTATTGTGTCGGCTATAAAAACGCCGAATAGAATAGTTACAGTATACCATATCCTATTCTTAAAGTCGAACAGTATTATTCCGTTTTATCCGCTTTTTCAACCGAAAACCGTTTTTTTCCATCATTATTTCAAAATAGCAAAAAGCCCCGACCGCTATTGCGGCCGGAGCATTGCTGCGGTGTACTGTCATGAGGATGGAATTGCACCGTCTCGTGTCAATGTGGCTGACAAATTGCTGTACAGGAAGTCCCCTCCACTGCATACCAGCCGTACCGTTGCCGGGACAGACGATACCGAAACAGGAATGGTAAACGCCTGCGTTGCTACCTCTCCTTTTTCCATAAACGTATGCTGAGAAGATCCTCCCGGTATTGCCGTGCCATTCAGCTGCGCAACCGTAGTGATATTTAACGGCAAGCTTTCGCTTGTGCCGGAAGGGGCAAAGCTTCCGCTAAAGGCAAGCGTATAAACCCCAGGTTGATTGATTGTGAAATCAGCAGTATTGACAGCATGGTTCACCGCTGTTCCATACGACAACGCATTGCGGTCAAATACCAGCGGCGTCTGTCCAGTGCCTCCCTGTGCAGGGGTAGAATAGGCGGAAAGCAGCTGTACCGGCTCTGCTGTGCCGGTGGGACCTGTTGCGCCAGTGGCACCAGTGGGGCCTGTCGGGCCAGTAGAGCCGTGTATTTATGCACAACATTAGATTTTCCTTTGTGTTGAGTAGGCAAGCCGTTAGATTGCCTTGTTCTCAATCACTCGGATAACGTTGTGGTTATTCTCAATGTAATCAATAATTCGCTG
>DXDE01000159.1 GCA_019115615.1 Candidatus Agathobaculum merdavium
ACCGGATCATCGGCGCCACACGGCCCGAGTCCGCGGAGTACGCCCGGGAGATCTACGAAAAGGTTGTCACCAAGGGAACCATCCGCCTGACGGACGATCTGACCGCCGAGATGTGCAAGCTGACCGAGAACACCTTCCGCGATGTTAACATCGCGTATGCGAACGAACTGTCGGTTATCTGCGACAAGATGGGCATCGACGTGTTTGAGCTCATCAAGCTCGCCAACTGCCACCCGCGCGTCAACATCCTGACCCCGGGCGTCGGCGTCGGCGGCCACTGCATCGCGGTTGACCCGTGGTTCATCTATGAGCAGTTCCCGGCTGAGGCCAAGGTTATCCTCGCCGCGCGTGAGCGCAACGAGAACAAGCCGCGCTTTGTCGCGGACAAGGTCGTCTCCAAGATGGCGAAGGTCACCGACACGGTCGGCGTGCTCGGCCTCTCCTACAAGCCGGACGTCGACGACCTGCGTGAGTCTCCCTCGATCGAGCTGTGCCACATCCTGCAGGAAAAGGGCGTTAAGGTGCTGGCCTGTGAGCCGTTTGCCAAGGACAGCGAGGTGCAGGGCATCGAGAACGTGTCCTTTGACGAGATTCTTGCCAAGGCGGATTATCTGGTCGTGACGCTCGGCCACACACTCTTCAAGGAGAACAAGGACAAGATCGCCGCAAAGCCGTATTACGACTGCGTCGGCCTGATGGAATAAGCGCAAAGCCAAAATGGCGCAGCAAACTGCTGCGCCATTTTTTTATCCGGATGTGCGTGGGTTTTGCCGCAAAATTGCGTAGATAAAGGTAGAGAGGCAAGATAGGGAAAGGGGGCGACGGTATGGACGAGCAGATCATCGAGCGGCTGCGCGCAGGCGATACCGAGGGCGTCACGCTGCTGCAAACGCAGTACGGCCCGATGGTGCGCTACATCGTGCGCGGCATTCTGCACGACGCGCAGGACGCGGAGGAATGTGTCAGCGACGTGTGGCTGCGCGTGTGGCAGAAATGCGCCTCGTTTGACCCGGAAAAGGGCACGCTCGCCGCGTGGGTGACCGCGGTCGCGCGCAACGCGGCGGTCGACCGGCTGCGCCGCAGGCGTACGCCGGACGAAGCCTTTGACGAGCAGGACGGCGCGTCGCTCTCGCCCGAGGACGAGGTGCTGCGCCGCGAGCGCACGCGGCAGCTGCAAAGGACGGTCGACGCGCTGGGCGCGGCCGAGCAGCAGCTGTTTTACCGCAAGTATTACTATCTCCAGTCCACCGCGCAGATCGCGGCGGAGATGGGACTGACCGAGCGGGCGGTCGAGGGGCGGCTGTACCGTCTGCGCCGCCGCCTGCAAAAGGCGTTGGGAGGTGACGCGCTATGACCGGACCGGAACGGGACGAATTTGACCGGCTGATCGAGCGGGAGATCGCCGATACCGTGCCCGCGCAAGCCGTGGTTGACGAGGTCAACCCGTGGCATGAACCGATCGACCGCGTCGCGTGGGGGCTGGCGCTGACCAGTATCACACTCAACTTTTTCTATCTGGACTACCTGCTGCCCGCGCTGAGTGTCGTGCTGCAATATCTGGGCTTCCGCGCGCTGCGGAGAAACGGCGCGGCGTTCCGCTTGGCATGGGCGATTTCGATCGTGCGGCTTGCATGGGTGGGCACAGTTGTGGTGCTGTCAGCCACGCCTTGGCTGCTGATAGGCGATCTGGATATTGCTCTTGGGCTGACGAGTATGATCATCCAGATCATACAGCTGTTGGCGCTGCGCGCCGGACTGTGGCAGGTGTGCCGTACGGCGGGCATGGAACCGCAGAGCGATCCGCTCAAAGCGGCGGTATGCTGGGAAGGGGTTATCTTTATACTGGCGTTTTCGCCGCTGGCGCACAGCTGGCTGGCGGGCATCCCGATGATAATCGCCTTTGTGTGCATCGTGCGCGCGCTGTTCCGGCTGGGCGAGGCGCTCGGCCCGGCGGGCTACTGCTTTACCGCCGCGCCCGTGCGGCTGGGCGCGGGAACGGTCAAGCTCGTGTACCTCGGCGGCTGCCTGCTGCTGGTGCTCGCGGCCTGCGTATTTGTCAACCACCCGCGGCTGGACGCCGCGCCGATGGAGGAACACGGCGAAATCGAAATTCGGCAGCAGCTTGCAGGTCTCAGCCTGCCGGACGAGGTGCTGACCGATCTCACGGACGAGGACGTGCGCGCACTGGACGGGGCAAGCCATGTTGCCTGCTGCGCCGAGATGATCGTGTTCGAGCGGTATTATGACAGGGTTACATTGTGCGACCAGACCAACGCGCCCGAACGCGCGCCGGTCGAGCCGGAGATCCCA
The DNA here is from genome assembly GCA_019115615.1 of Candidatus Agathobaculum merdavium. Classification (GTDB taxonomy): domain Bacteria; phylum Bacillota; class Clostridia; order Oscillospirales; family Butyricicoccaceae; genus Agathobaculum; species Agathobaculum merdavium. Next base: position 2,311 of record DXDE01000159.1, read on the forward strand.
CCCGGCAAGGATACCATGATCGCGTCCACCTATTATATCGAGCTGCCAGACTACCAGATGGCGATGCTCAATTACTTTACGTGGGAACAGGGCAGCGCCTATTGGGGCGACGCGTTCTCAGCCTATGATGACAGTGATTACGGTTATAAGCTGCTCAGCGGGCGGCTGGTGTTCGACAAACAGGGACAGACCTATATCGCGCCTATGCCGAACCTGTCAAGCAGCACGGTGACGGTGGACAGCTTTTTCGGAACACAGGCCAGCGACCAGATAAGCGGCAGCATAACCTATCCGTTCGGTGCAGAAAATCCGCGCGGCTATGTGCTCTATGTGATGCAGCTGGATGAGGAACGCACATACGGCGGGACGGGCATCAACTACTATCATCCGTCGCACCCGGTACGGATACCGTACAGCCCGCCGCGGGAGCGGTCGCATGACTGGCGCGACCGCCGCCTTGTGCAGCATGACAGCAACTTCAATACGGCGCGTGGACGCGAAGCAGGGTACTGACGAATTGTGACGATTTTGTGATTTTGCTTGTATCGCCTTTCCAAAAGTGCTATACTGATTAAAGTCTGTTCAGATTACGCAATAAGGAGAGTTAGAATATGAGCAAAATGGTACAGCGCGCTATCGCGCTGGTTGTGATGCTGGCCGTCGTTATGGGCGGCACGGTATGGGGTACCGCGAGCATGACCATTCGCTATGAGCCGCTCAACACCGACGCGCCGGTCGTTATGACCGTCAACGGCGATGAGGTACAGGCGGACGAATATGCGGGTTACATGCTTTACAATATGATGTACTACGCGGATATGTACGCGCAGTTCGGTATGACCGACGTATGGTCGGATGAGTACGCAGCGGCGACGCTGGGTTCCTCCATGCCGGCGGCGGCTAAGGACCAGTCGGTCTATGCGCGTGTTGTGCTGCAGAAGTTCGACGAGCTGGGTCTCAAGCTGACCTATGACCAGCAGAAGGAAATGAACGAGCTGCGTCAGGGCACGATCGACATGCTCGGCTATGACGGCTATCTCAACCAGATCGGCACCTACGGCTTCTCGGACAAGAGCTATTCGAACTTTATGTACATCAGCCAGTGCTATCAGGCGCTGAATGACTACTATTTCGGCGAGAATGGCGCCAATGTGCCGTCGGACGACGAGCTGCGCCAGTATTTTGCGGATAACTACATCTCTGCCAAGCATATCCTGATCTCGACTGTTGATTCGACGACCGGCGAGACCATCCGCACGGACGCGGAAGCCAAGGCCGAGGCACAGAAGATTTTGGACCGCATCAACGCGGGCGAGGACTTCGACACGCTGATGAACGAGCTGAGCGAAGACCCGGGTCTGGCCGGCAATCCGGACGGCTATATCTTCACCGAGGGCGACATGGTCACCGAATTCTATGACGCGGCCAAGGCGCTGGGCGAAGGCGAGGTTTCCGGTCTGGTGCAGTCGGATTACGGCTACCACATCATCAAGCGCGAGCCGCTGGACATCGACGGCCAGTTTGAAAACTACAAGGGCCTGCTTGTGACCGCTTCGGCGGGCACGATGGACGAACTGCTGACCCAGTGGATGCAGGAGGCCGACGTGCAGACCACCGAGACCTATGACGAGATCACCTATCAGAACGTACGCGACTATCTGTACGCGGATGTTAAGAGCGTGCTCGAGGCACAGGACGCGGCCAACGCGGCAGCGCAGGATGCCGCCAGCGCGGACACCGGCGATGCGGCGGGCGAAGCTGCCACGGATGACGGCGCTGCTACCGACGGGACGACCGACGCGGCGGAATAAGCCAAAATATAAAAAGGACGCCTTTGGGCGTCCTTTTTGTTATTCAAGCTGCCACGCGAGCGGCGTGCGGTCAAACAGGCTGTTGTGCAGCAGGGTGAGCGCCGTCCATGTCGCGCGGTCGGTCACGCCGGTTGCGGGCAAGCCGAACCAGCCCTGCGCGCGGCGGATGCCCGCTTCGGTATCTGCGTCATATTCGCCCGTCAGCGGGACAGGCGGCAGATTGCCGAAATGCGGTATGGAAGTGCCCAGCATAAGCTGCAAAACGAATACGGACGGCCCCTTGTCGCCGGGCGACAGCGTCGCCGTAGCAGCGGTCGGGAAAAAGGCAGCCGCGGGCGGCAGCGCGTCCCCGCCGGACAGGGTGGCAAAGGCCGCGTAAATGGCTGACCACGTGGCGAAATCCGCTGTGCCGGTCACAGGCAGATGCCCCCGCCGCTGGAAATCGCGCACCGCGGCCGCGGTTTCCGGGCCGAAAATGCCATCAGGCGCGAGCGGCTGCGGCGCGCCCTGCGCCAGCTGGATGCGGCGCAGGAAGCGCTGCAAATTGTAAATATGCGTGCGGCGCTGGCTGTCGGTGTACATCAGGCGTCCGCCTCCTCTCCGACCGGATAACCCGGATATTGTCCCTCGCTGGACTGTGAAACGGTCAGCACGTCGCGCGCGAGCAGCGCCATCTCCTCCCACGTCAGCGGGCCGATCGCACCGGTCGCGGGCAGACCGGTCAGCGACTGGATGACCGATATGGCGTTCCGTGTCGCGGGGCCGAAAATGCCGTCGACCGCGACGGACGGCACCTGTGGATAGCCGCGCGCGATAATGTTGATCAGCTCCTGCGCCTCGCGCACCGCTTCGCCCTTCATGCCCTCGACAAGGAAGATATCCGGCAGACCCGCGACTTCTTCGAGGAAGCCCTGATCAGGCTGGGAGGCCAGCACGGACTGATAGGTGGAAACCAGCGCGTTCCATGTGTTCCGGCCGACGATGCCGTCCACCGTCAGCCCCATCATGCGCTGATACGCTTCGACGGCTTCGCGCGTACCCGGCCCGAAAATACCGTCGATCTGATTGACCTGCCAGCGGGGCAGCTGGTCGTAATACTCGCCGACGATCGCAAGGAAATACTGCAAAAGCTGCACGCCCGGGCCGGTCGAGCCCTCGCGCAATGTTTCGGGGAACTGGCGCGAGACTTCGTCGAGCGTCAGACCCTCGCTGTCCAGCTCGGACAGGCGCTTGACGTTGTTGTAGATGAACGCGATGCGGTACCATGTCGCGCGGCCGACGATGCCATCCACGCCGAGGTTGAACTGCTGCTGGAAGGCGCGCACCGCGCGTTCGGTGTCCGCGTCGTAAATGCCGTCGACCGGGTAAATCTTCGGGATGTTGGGATAGTTGGTCGAGATGCGGTTGAGGCGCATCTGGATGGTGCGCACCTCCTCGGACACGTCGCCCAGCCGAAGCGTTATGCCCGGCCACGAACCGCCGAGATTGGGCGCGATCGGCGCGCCGCGCACGAAATTGATGTCGTCGCCGTAGTAGTAGCGCACAATTTCCTCGGCGGTCATGCCCTGCTCGGCGAGCGGCACCGTGCCCCACTGGCTCAGGCCGCCGGGGCAGGTGACGGTCGTGCCGTTGCAGTATTGCGCGAACAGCGGCTCGATCGCGTCGCCGCGCACCAGATAATCGTTGAACATATCGCCGACAATGGTCGAAATATTCTCAAAGATATCGCGGCCGGGGACAAAGGACTGGTCAAAGCGGGTGGAGTTGGTGATATCGAAATCATAGCCCTGCGCGCGGTACCATTCGGTGAACACACGGTTGAGGGCGTAGGAAATCTGCGCGTAGATGTTGGCGCGGATGGCCTCCTCCGGCCACGTCGGATAGATCTCGGACGAGGCGACGTTTTTGATGTAGTCGGCAAAGGGCACGGTGATATTCTCCGCGTTGGAGGACGGCGTGCCCAGATGCACCGTAATGGTTTCCGGGATGGTCACCGGGGACTGGGACAAAGCGGATCACTCCTCTGGGGTAAAGTCGGGTTCGGGTGTGTAAAGCACCTGCGGCTGGCCGGTCGCGGTCAGGTCGGTCTGTCCGGCAGATTGATTTTCCGGCAGCGGCGTGAGCGGTACCGGCAGCACGGCAGGCACGCCGGAAAACATGGTCACGTGCAGCGCGGAGACCGGCGTGTAGCCCGGGTGCGAAACCTCGACCGTATAGACTGCGTAGGGCAGGCCGCTGTCCGGCGAAAGCGAGTTGGCGCGCGGCGGGGTGGACAGCGTCATGGGCGGCGTCATGCCGCCGGCGTCGGTCGTAACGGCGTAGAGCAGCTCGCGTGTGCCGGCTTCATCCGCCGCGGTCGATACGGTGACGGACGCGCCTTCCAGCGGCAGCGTGCCGAGTGCGGTCGTGACGACGACGCGGAGCACCGCGCTGCCATCGGTGGGGGTGGGCATAGTGAAATACCTCCTTGTCAAAGTGGGGAAGATAGGCGTATAATGTCGTAAAACGCAGAAAGGCGGGAAAGCGATATGCAGGAGAAGGATACACTGCTTGCGCAGTGCGAGCGGGAAGAGGAACGGCTGCAGTTTACGTCGTTTTCGCGGGCGGACGCGCTCGCGCTCGGGCTGCGGCTGGTTGAGGACGCAAAGGCATTCCCTGACCCGGTCGCGGTCGAGATCACGGTCAACGGTCTGGTTGTGTTCCGGTATTTCCCGGACGGCGCGCGGCTGGACAGCGAGCTGTGGCTTGCGCGCAAGCGCCGCTCGGTCGAGCTGATGGACATGTCCTCGCTGCACTTTCTGGCATGGCTCGAGGCAAACGGCGAAACGCTCGAGAGCCGCAAGCTGCCGGCGGACGATTATGCCGCGGGCGGCGGGGGCTTCCCGATCCGCGTCAGGGGTACGGGCATGATCGGCTCGGTGTGTGTTTCCGGCCTGCCCGACCACCGGGACGACCATCGTCTGGTGACCGGTGCGCTGGCTGCGCTGTGCGTCTGACAGGGGCGGAAAACGGCTGCATGGCGGCCGTTTTCGCTTTTCCAGTCACACGAGCCGCACCTTGTATTGCCGCAGCCAGCGGTCGACTTGGATGATATAGGCGAAAATTTGCGGCGTGCGCATCAGCTGGCCGTACCACGGCTCGGCAAGGCTTTCGGGTTTCTCCATCAGCGCCTCGACCGCCGCGTGGTCAAACAGCTGCGACGCGAGCGAGTCGGTGTCAGCGAAGATGCGGCGGACATAGTCGGCGCACAGGCGGGTGTAGGCCGGGTGGAAGGTCTTGGGATAGGGGCTTTTCTTGCGGTCGATGATCGCGTCGGGCAGCTCGCCCGTGAACGCGCGGCGCACGATGCCCTTTTCCCGACCGCCGAGTGCCTTGAAGTCCCACGGCATGTTATAAGCGTACTCGACAATGCGGTGGTCACAGAACGGCACGCGCACCTCCAGACCGGAATACATGCTCATGCGGTCCTTGCGGTCGCGCCGCGTTGCACAAGGATACCGGAGGGAAAAAGCAGGTTTGTGTAAAAAACCCGTGAAAAAAGGGTATACAGCGCGAGCGAAAAATGGTATGCTTTTAAAAAGAACAAATGAGGAAGAAACGGACAAGGAAGAGCGAGAGCATGGAACTTTTGAAAGAACGAATCAGGAAAGACGGCGTGATCAAAGAGGGAAACGTGCTGAAGGTGGACAATTTCCTCAATCACCAGATGGATATCGAGTTGTTCAACGAGATCGGCAAGGAGTTCAAGCGCCGTTTTGCGGACGTTAAGATCGACAAGATCCTGACCATCGAGGCCTCGGGCATCGGCATCGCGGCGATCGTGGCGCAGTATTTCGGCGTGCCGGTGGTGTTCGCCAAAAAGTCACAGTCGATCAATCTGGACGGCACGATGCTGTCCGCGCCGATCGAGTCGTTTACGCACAAGCGGAAATATGAGGTCATTGTGGCCAGCCGGTTCCTCAAGCCGGATGAGAATGTGCTCATCATTGACGACTTTCTCGCCAACGGCTGCGCGGCGATGGGACTGTGCCAGATCATCGAGGCGGCACATGCCAAGGTTGCGGGCATCGGCATCGTGATCGAAAAGGGCTTCCAGTGCGGTGGCAAGATGCTGCGCGAGAAGGGCTTGCGCGTTGAGTCGCTGGCGATCGTGGACGGTATGGGCGCTGCGACGCAGACCGTGCGCTTCCGGGACGACTGAAAACATAAAAAAACCGGCTGCTCCAGCCGGTTTTGTCTTTTGCGGTGCTGCTGTGCGGCGGCGGCTTGCGTCAAACAAGACAAGAGAAGCCGCTTGGCGGCGCGGTCTGTTGGCTTATTTGTAGAAAATATGGGCCAAGGGCAAAAAACAGCAAAAGCAGGTGGGAGCATGCGTCTGTTTTTGCTATAATAAAAGCGCTTCATTTCACAAAACGGTAAGCAGGGAGGAAAAAATGGAAACAAAAAAGAAATCGGAAGGCGCGGCGCCGGAAAAGGAATTTTTTGCGCCGTATGATTTTCACGCCAAGCTGCCGCTGGGGCAGGCGATCCCGCTGGGCCTGCAGCATGTGCTGGCGATGTTCGTGGGCAACCTGACCCCGATCCTGATTATCACAAGCGCATGTGCCGCGATGAGCGACGCGGAGCAGTTCGCAGCGATTCAGGTATCGCTTTTGCAGAACGCGATGCTGATTGCGGGCATCGTTACGCTGGTGCAGCTGTTCGCCATCGGGCCGATCGGCGGCAAGGTGCCGATCATCATGGGCACCAGCTCGGGCTTTATCGGCGTATTCCAGAGCGTGGCCAACGTCATGGGCGGCGGTATTCTGGCTTATGGCGCAATCATGGGCGCATCCATCATTGGCGGCCTATTTGAGGGCGTGCTGGGCTTTTTCCTCAAGCCGCTGCGCCGCTTTTTCCCCGCAGTCGTGACCGGCACGGTTGTACTGTCGATCGGCCTGTCGCTGATCAGCGTGGGCGTTGCCTCGTTCGGCGGCGGCTCGGGCGCAAAGGATTATGGCTCGGTTGAAAACCTGCTGATCGCGCTGGCGGTGCTGGTTGTGATCCTGATCTTCAAGCACTGCACCAAGGGCGTTTTGAGCTATTCCTGCATCCTGCTGGGCATTATTTTCGGCTATATCCTGTGCGCGGTGCTGCCGCTGTTCCTGTCGCCCACCGGTGTGACCGCTGATGGCGTGGAGTACACCAAGGCGTGGGTGCTGGGCTGGGACAAGGTGGCGCAGGCCAGCTGGTTTGCCGTGCCGGAGATTATGCCGGTCAAGCCAGTGTTTGACGTGCGCGCGATCGCGCCTGTTATGATTATGTTCATCGTCACCGCGGTCGAGACGGTGGGCGATATTTCGGGCGTTATGGAAGGCGGCATGGGCCGTGAGGCGACCGATAAGGAGCTGTCCGGCGGCATCATCTGCGACGGCCTCGGTTCCTCCTTCGCTGCCGTATTCGGCGTGCTGCCCAACACCTCTTTCAGCCAGAACGTCGGCCTTGTCACGATGACTAAGGTCGTCAACCGCTTCGCGCTTGCATGCGGCGCGGTGTTCCTGATCCTGTGCGGCCTGCTGCCCAAACTTGCGGCGATCGTATCGATCATGCCGCAGAGTGTACTTGGCGGCGCGGCGGTTATCATGTTCTCGTCGATCGTTATGAGCGGTATCCAGCTCATCACCCGCGAGCCGCTGACTGCGCGCAGCATGACCATCGTTTCCGTGGCGCTCGGTCTGGGCTACGGTCTCGGCGCGAACAGCGCGGTGCTGGCTGGTCTGCCGCAGGCGGTGCAGCTGGTGTTCGGCGGTTCGGGCATCGTTCCGGCGGCGTTCGTTGCGATTCTCCTGAACGTGCTGCTGCCTAAGGAAAAACCGGCAGAAAATTAAAAATGGCATAGAAAAGCTCCTCTGCGTGATGCAGAGGAGCTTTTTGTTATCCGGCCTTGCCGTAGTGATAAACGCCGCGCAGGCGGACAAGATAGCGTATGGATACCATGATGCCGAGCAGTTCGGCGGCGGGAACCGCCAGCCATACGCCGATTTCGCCCAGCAGGAAGGGAAACAGCAGCAGCATGCCGACCAGAAACACTAGCGTGCGGGCAAAGGAGATGATCGCGGACACGCGCCCGTCGGAAAAGGCGGTGAACAGCGAAGAGGCGAAAATGCTCACGCCCATGAACAGGAAGGACACGGCGTAAATTGGGAATCCTTCGATCGTGATGGCAAACACGCGGCTGTCTGCGTCGGTGAACAGCGCAAGGCTCGGCTGGATGACCGCGAGCGAGAGTACGGTGCAGAACACCGAGCACAGGATGACAAAGCCGATACAGTAGCGGAACAGCTTTTGCAGCTGCGCTGTGTCCTGCGCGCCGTATTTGTAGCTGAACACGGGCGCGACGCCCATCGAGAAGCCGAAAAACACGGCGGTAAACACAAATTGGAAGTACAGCACGATTGTGATGGATGCTACACCGTCCTCGCCCCAGTAGTGAAGGAAAATCAGGTTGAACAGATAAGTCGTGATGGCGTTTGCGATGTTGGTGACCATTTCAGATGAGCCATTGGCGCAGGCGAACAGCAGCATGCGCCAGTCCGTGCGCGGACGGACGAAAAACAGCGTGCCGCGCCGGTTGCAGGCGAAAAAGATCAGCCCGACCACGGCGGGAACCAGATAACCCAGCCCCGTGGCAACCGCCGCGCCCGCGATGCCCCAGTGCAGACGTGCGATGAACACGTAGTCCAGCACAATGTTGGTCAGACCGCCGCCCACGGTCGCGGCGAGGCCAAGACCGGGGCGGCCCGCGGTGATGAACAGGGTTTGGAACGCGGTTTGCAGGAAAAACGCGGGCGAAAACAGCATCAGCAGCCGCGCATAGGTGCGGCACAGGTCAAACTGCGCTTCGCTCGCGCCGAGCACGGTAATGATCGGGTCGAGAAAAAAGATGGCGGCCAGCAAAAACACCAGACTGACCGCGACCGACACCGTAATCAGAAAGGAAAAGTTGTGCCGCGCCTTGTCCTCGTCGCCCTCGCCCAGCTGCCGCGCGATGACCGCGCTGCCGCCCGAGGCGAGCATGATGCCCAGCGCCATTTCTAGACAGTTGAGCGGATAGGTCATGTTGACGGCACTGAGCGCGAGCGTGCCGACATAGCGCGAGATAAACATGCCGTCCACAATGGTATACATGGAGAGGAATACCATCATAATGATATTGGGCAGCGCAAAGCGCATCAGCGAGGGCAGGGTAAACTGCCGCGCGAGCGCATTATTTTCCGGCATGACCGCGCACCTCCTCGTCCAGCCGTTCCACAAAGGCAAGGTTGCACTCGATGAAAATATCGGTCAGCGGTTGCCCGAGTGAGCGCAGCGCGCTTGATTCGATCTCGTACAGCTCATGCAGGCAGCTGTCGGCGTAGGCGCGGCCGGATTCGGTCAGGCACACGACCTTTTGCTTGCTGCCGGGCAGCGGCTCAAAGCTGATGTAGCCCAGCCGTTCCAGCTCCTTGATGACGGTGTTCACCGTCTGCTTGGGGATGAGCCATTCGTCCGCAATCTGCTTTTGCGTGCATTTGCGCGACTGCCCCAATGCGTAAAGCGCCATCATGGTGTTGTAACTCATGCCGTGCCGCTTGGCCCAGGTGCGGTACAGTTCGGTCATCTTGCAGATGCAGGTGTTGAGCTGCTCCATTTTGGCGCGCAGTTCCATAAATACTTTCCTCCATAGTCCGAATTCGGATTATAGTATAGTACGGTTTCGGACTAAAGTCAAGCGCGCAAAATAGAAATGCGGTTTCTGTGGAAAAATAGTGGAAACCGCTTTGGAAAAGCAGCTTTTTATGATATAATGACTGCGAAGCAGACAAAAAAGCAACCATGACAGCAGGCTGGCTGTATGTTACCCTAAGCCGACAAGATAGGATACGGGAAAATGAGGACGGAAGGATGGGAAAAGTGCTTTCGATCAATCAATATGTACGGGCGCAGAGTTTGGATGAAGCATATACACTTTGCCAAAAGAAAAATAACGTGGTGCTGGGCGGCATGCTGTGGCTCAAGATGCACCGGCGGCAGGTCGGCACAGCGATCGACCTGTGCGACCTCGGACTGGACAAGATCGAGGAAACCGAAAACGAATACCGCATCGGCGCAATGGTGCCGCTGCGTGCGCTTGAGCTGCACGAAGGCTTTGCCAAACTCACGCAGGGCGCAATGGAGGAAGCGGTACGCCACATCGTTGGTGTGCAGTTCCGCAACTGCGCGACGCTGGGCGGCAGCCTGTGGGGCCGGTTCGGCTTTTCCGATGTGCTGACGCTGTTCCTTGCGCTGGATGCGCGGGTTAAGCTGCACCACGCGGGCGAAATGCGGCTTGCGGATTTTGCGGCGCTGCCGCGCACGACGCGCGACATTTTGACCGAGGTCATTGTGCCTAAGGCAGCGCGGCGCGTGGTGTACCTGTCGCAGCGCAACATTTCGACGGATTTCCCCGTGCTGACCGTGGCGCTTGCCGCGCAGGATGGGAAATATACTTGTGTTGTCGGCGCGCGGCCGATGCCTGCAGTCGTTTTCGCGGACGAAAAGGGCATCCTCGCGCAGGGCATCACCGAGGACAGCGCGCGCGCCTTCGCGGAAAATATCGCATCCCGCGCGGTGCTGGGCGGCAACATGCGCGGCAGCGCGGACTACCGGCGCGAAATCTGCAAGGTGCTGGTGCGCCGCGCAGCGCTGGCGCTGGCAAAGGAGGGATAAGGCATGGAGATCAAACTGACACTCAACGGCAAGCCGCTGACCGCGGAAATCGACGCGGACACGCTGCTGATTGACTTTGTGCGCGACCACGGCTGTTTGTCGGTCAAGCGCGGCTGCGAAACCGCGAACTGCGGTCTGTGCACTGTGCTGCTGGACGGCACGCCGGTGCTGTCGTGCAGCATGCTGGCGGCGCGTGCGGCCGGCCATCACGTGCAGACGCTGGAGGGCTTGCAGGCCGAGGCCGAGGACTTTGTCGGCTTTATCGCCGATCAGGGCGCGGAGCAGTGCGGCTTCTGCAACCCCGGCTTTGTGATGAATACGATCGCGCTCTTGCGCGAAAACCCCGACCCGACCGACGACGAGATCCGTGCCTATCTCGCGGGCAACCTGTGCCGCTGCTCGGGCTATGAGGGACAGCTGCGCGGCATCCGCGCCTATCTGGACAGCCGAAAGGGGGATGCGTGATGGCGGAGACGAATTTTCGCGTGGTCAATCAGCCCGTGCGCAAAAAGGACGCGATGCAGCTGCTGCTGGGCAAGCCCGCCTATGTGGACGATGTGACCCCGCACGATTGTCTGGTGGTCAAGGTGCTGCGTTCCCCGCACGCGCATGCGCTGATTGAGGAGATCAACACCGATATTGCGTGCAAGGTGCCGGGCATCGAGTGCATTTTCACTTACAAGGACGTACCGCAGAAGCGGTTTACCATGGCGGGGCAGACCTTCCCCGAGCCGTCGCCCTATGACCGGCTGATTCTCGACCAGCGCGTGCGCTTTGTGGGCGACGCGGTGGCGATCGTCGCGGGCGAGACCGAAAAGGCGGTCGATAAGGCGCTTAAACTCATCAAAGTGAAATATCAGGTGCTCGAGCCGGTGCTGGACTTCCACACGGCGAAGGACAACAAGATTCTGGTGCATCCGGAGGACAGCTGGCGATCGCTCTGTCCGGTCGGTGCGGATAATCAGCGCAACCTGTGCGCGAGCGAAACCTGCGGCGACGGCGACGTGGACGCGGTGCTGGCTGACTGCGACGAGGTCGTAGAGCACACCTACCATACCAAGGCCTGCCAGCAGGCGATGATGGAGACCTTCCGCACCTATACCGAGATCGATCACTATGGGCGGCTGCACATCATTTCCTCGACGCAGATCGTGTTCCATGTGCGCCGCATCATTGCAAATGCGCTGGACATTCCAAAGAGCAAGATCCACGTCGAAAAGCCGCGCATCGGCGGCGGCTTCGGTGCGAAGCAGACCGTGGTTGCCGAGGTGTATCCCGCGCTGGTGACGTGGAAAACCGGCAAGGCGGCCAAGATGATCTATTCCCGCGAGGAATGTCAGATCGCAGGTTCGCCGCGCCACGAAATGGAAGTGCATGTGCGCGTCGGTGCGAATAAGGACGGCGTGATCCGCGCGATCGATGTGTATACGCTGTCCAACACGGGCGCGTTTGGCGAACACGGCCCGACAACGGTCGGCCTGTCCGGCCATAAGTCGATTCCGCTGTATACCGGCAATCTGGAAGCGTTCCGCTTTGCCTATGATGTGGTGTACACCAACGTGCAGGCGGCGGGCGCGTATCGTGGCTACGGTGCGACGCAGGGCATTTTCGCGGTCGAAAGCGCGGTTTCCGAGTTGGCTGACCGACTGGGGATCGACCCGGTTGCCATCCGCGAGCGCAACATGGTGCGCGAAGGCCAAGTGATGACTGCTTATTATAATGAACAAACCAATGCCTGCGCGCTCGACCGCTGCATGGCGCGCTGCAAGGAACTGTTCGGCTGGGACGAGAAATACCCCGTGCGCGACATGGGCAACGGCAAGGTGCGCACCGCGGGCGTGGCGATGGCGATGCAAGGCTCGGGCATTTCGGGCGTGGACGTCGGCTCGGCCACGATCAAGCTGAGCGACGAGGGCTTCTACAACCTGTCGATTGGCGCGGCGGATATGGGCACGGGCTGTGACACGATTCTCGCGCAGATGGCGGCAGAGTGTCTGGACTGCTCGGTGGACGATATCGCGGTGTTCGGCGCGGATTCGGATGCCTCGCCCTATGATTCCGGCTCGTATGCGTCCTCGACGACCTATGTCACCGGCAAGGCGGTCGAAAAGGCGTGCGCGCAGCTGAAGGAAAACCTGTGCAAGATCGCGGCAGGTATGTTGGACTGCGGTGTGGACGAGGTTGAATTTGCGGGCCGCACGGTCAGAAAGCTGGACGGCACGGGCGAGGTTTCGCTGTTTGACATCGCCACCAAGTCGATGTGCGGCAATGAGACCGCCGTGCAGGCGACCGCGTCCCATTCGTCGCCCGTCTCGCCCCCGCCGTTCATGGTCGGCATGGTCGAGATCGAGCTGGATAAGGAGACCGGACAGGTGGACGTGCTGGATTATGTCGCGGTCGTGGATTGCGGCACGCCGGTCAACCCCAACCTTGCCCGCGTGCAGACCGAGGGCGGCATCGTGCAGGGCATCGGCATGGCGCTCTTTGAGGACGTGACCTACGAGCCGACCGGACGCATCGCAGAAAACTCCTTTATGCAGTACAAAATCCCGACGCGGCTCGATATGGGCAAACTGCGAGTGGAATTTGAGTCCAGCTATGAGCAGAGCGGCCCGTTTGGTGCAAAATCGATTGGTGAAATCGTCATCAACACGCCTTCGCCCGCGCTGGCACATGCGATCGCGCACGCGACCGGTGTTTGGCACCGTGAACTGCCGATTACACCGGAAAAGGTGCTCTGGGGCATCAAAAAGGGACAGGCATGAAGCACATCCTGTTTTTAGCGTCGGGTAACAGCCGCCGCTTTGGGGAAAACAAGCTGCTGCATGTGCTGGACGGCAAGCCGCTCTACCGGCACGGGCTGGATATGCTGGCGGCGCTCGTGCGTGAGCGGGACGATTGCACGCTGACTGCGGTTTCTCGCTATGCGGCAGTGCGCGCGGGTGCGCAGGCGCTCGGCGTGCGTGCGGTGGATAGTCCGGAGAGTGAACAGGGCCTGTCCTACACCATCCGCGCGGGGCTGGATGCGCTCGATTTACAGGACGGCGACTTTATCGTGTTTGTCGTGGCGGATCAGCCGTATCTGACGAAAGAGACGGTTGCGCGGCTGCTGGACGCGGCAAAACCCGGCGTGCGCATGGCGCGCGTGGTGTTCGGCGAGCGGCGCGGCAATCCCAACCTGTTCTGCGCGGCGCTGGCGCCCGAACTGTACGCCTTGCGGGGCGACGAGGGCGGCCGCGAGCTGCTGCGCGGTGCGGACTGCATGACCGTGCAGGCAGGGAGCGAGCGGGAACTATACGACGTGGACACGGCGCAAGACTTAAATGGATAAAATGAGGCCCGCCGCAGAAGTTTTCTTCTGCGGCGGGCCTTTTCTGTCTGCAGTATGAAAAACGTACAGCACCGCCCTTTTGCCTGCATTGGTGAAAATAGAAAAATAAACGTTGATTTGCTCTGGTATTTTTGTGCCAGTTTGATATAATACAGAATATAGGGATTGTCAAAATGGGTATGGAATGAGAAATGATGTGGGGAAGAACGCTTTCGCGTTCCGCTGTGGTGCAGAAAGCGGTGCACTATGAAAGAACGAGTGAAAAATGGGCTGTTAATGCTGCTGGCAATCATCGGGATTTTGCTGATTGCTTTTGCCCTTTACGGGCTGTTTTCGCAGCTTTGGGCGAAATGGATTGACGGCAGGGAAGAACAGGCCGTGCAGACGGAAACCGTGCAGGAAGCGGCAGCGCCGGATGAAGAGATGCAGGCGAAGCCGATCCCGCCGACAGACAGCAGCGATGTGCCGGTGCCGGAGGAGGAACTGTATCAGCCGGGGGATAATCCGGATATCGATGAGGCAATCCGCAAGGAACTGAACCGGATCCTGAACGAGACCGCCTTTTCCTATCACCATGATACGGGCAGGAACAAGGGGTATGCGGGTGAGCACAGCGCGAGCTTCACCAATCAGACGGATATGGATTTCGGCACAATTCAGCTGGAGATTTCGCTTTACAAGCTGGAAAATCCGCGGCAGTATGGGGATGATCCGACGCTGCCGGATGAGCCGCTGGAGATACATAATGTCTATGTGGGGCCGCTGGCCGCAGGGGAGACCGTGCCTCTTACCTTTACCTCGGATACGGACGACTATAACTATTTTTTGTTTGGTTACAGTTATACTTTGGAGGAATGACAGACAGATCCCACAGCAAGTGCATAATGCGCCATACACGCAAAGAATGTTCGGCAAACGGAGCGTTCTTTGCGTGTTTTTTCATGTCATGCGCCGTACGCGGCGCGGAACAGTATTTCGATCGTGTCGTCGTCCACTGTGACCCGCGCTATCGCGGCTTTGGCGATGCGCTTCTTTTCTTCGATGGTATAGCGGGGCCATTCGGTCAGCACCGCTTCAAAATATTGTTCCAGATTGGCGGGTTTCACCTCATAGAGCAGGGCTTCGCGTCGGGCTTTGAGTGCGGTCAATCGTTCATTTGCTTCGTGGATCTGTGCGGCGATGATATGTATGACATCCGGTTCGAGGATGTGGGTCAGGTTTTGCTGGAGCTGCCCGATTTCCTTTTCGCGGTCGTCGATTTCGATTTCCAGCTGATTGACTTGCGCGCTGCGCCGCTGCCGTGACTGGATCTGCACGGCGCGGTAGCTTGCAAGAAAATCAAGCAGTTTTGCCTCGGCTGCACACTCGATCATTTCCAGGGTGATTACCTGACTGCGCCCCGGGCAGACGGCGTTGCCCCGCTTGTGCCCGCCGCAGTTGATATAATGGCCGCGTATCCCGGCCGGTTTATTGACCACCGTGATCGCATAGCCGCATTTTTTGCATTTCATCAGGCCGGAAAGCCAGCTGTGCGAACCGGCGCCGCTGTTTTTCAGGGCGCGGTTGCGATCCAGCTTGTGCTGCACATCCAGCCAAAGCGCGGCATCCACAATGCCCTCATGCGGGGCGAGCGTGATAAAGTTGCCTGACAGGTCGGTGAATTTGCGTCTGGTCGGGTGCTGGGCGGGCGGCACGGAATGGAAATGTGTATAGCAGTAACAGCCGTGCCGCTGGTCATAGGCCGCGATGGGATCGTTCATGGCAGCGCCTTTGCCTTGCAGATAGCGGTAGACCGCCGCATCCGCCCGCACGAACGCGGGATTGCGCAGCAGCCGGCCGAGCGGGAGCGTTGACCAGCTGCCGCCGCGCGCGGTGCGGTGCCGGTTGGCGTTGAGCCAACGCACAAGCGAACCGAGGGTCTCGCCGTCCTGCAGATAGCGGGCATAGATCGCGGCCATCAACGCGGATTGCTGGGGATTTATCACATAACAGGCTGTGCGCTTACCGCCGACCAGCGTTTCGCCCTTGTCAAATCCAAACGGGGGACGGCCGCCCAAGTACATGCCGGCCTTTGCGCGGGCAAAATAGTTGTCGGTTACACGGCGCTGGATGGTTTCGCGCTCGAACTGCGCAAAAACCATCATAATTTGCGCCATGACCGTACCGGACGGGGTGTTATCGAGCGTAATGCCCTCGGTGACCGACTGGAAGTGCACGCCGCGCGCCGAGAGGCGGGTACACAGGCCGGTGAAATCGTGCACCGAGCGGCTGATGCGGTCGAGGCGGTACACAAGGATTTTCTCGACCTGTCCGGCTTCCACATCGGCGAGCAGCCTTTGGAGCGCCGGACGGTCGATATTCTTGCCCGAAAAGCCTTTGTCGGTGTATACCTTGCAGGTTTGCGCTTCGCCGGCGGGCAGGGCGTCCCGGCAAAGCTGCGCCTGCTGTTCGACCGAGATGCTGTCCGCGCGCTCGACGGATTGCCGGGTGTAGATCGCGACGATGTGGCCTTCTCCTTTCCTTTGGAATGTGGATTATTTCACCGGCAGCGGGCGGTCAAAGCCCTGCCGGATGCGCACGATCTCGGCTTTCAGCTCGCCCGGCGACAGGGGGGCGTTCGTGGTGACAACGGCGATTGTGGTCATTATAAAGAAGCCTCCTTCAAACGAAAAGCATTATCCCTGTGCAACGCTTCCTTCGAGCAGGGTTGCCATAAACCAGTCCAGATTGAGCACGAACATCTCGCGCATGCGCGCATCCTTTTTGCTGTCCGAGGGCAGCTTGGGGGCGCGGCGGCAGGTGGCGAGGTAGTGCTCGCGGACAAACTCCGCGCCGTCCTTGACCACGCCGGGCGCGAGCAGGCCGAGCCGCAGGTCAACCGACCGCGACCACGGGAAGGTATCCTCGAACAGGATTTCTTCGCGGTGGTACCATGGGTAGCCGCCGAACAGCTCGTCGGCGCACTCGCCGGACAGGCACACGGTCGTGCCGCCGTTCTTGACCGCCGCGCAGAACAGCAAAAGCGACGAGTCTACGTCTGCCATGCCGGGCAGGTCGCGCGCATCGGTCGCGGGCAGCAGGGCGGCGCACAGGGAGTCCGGCTCAATGACGACGTTATGGTGGTGCGTGCCGAGCGCTTCGACCATCATTTGAATATAGGTGTCATCGCTCGTCGGCTGGAAGCTGTTTTTGGTGAAGTACTTGTCGTTGTCGCGGTAATCGACCGACCAGGTGTGCAGCGTCTCGCCGCGCGCGGCGTATTCTTTCGCCGCGAGCATGGACAGGATGGACGAATCCAGCCCGCCGGACAGGAAGCAGGCAAGCGGGACATCGGAAACCAGCTGCCGTCGCGCGGCGTCGCAGATTAGTTCGTGCGTGCGCGCGATAGTCGTTTCAAGATCGTCGGTATGTTCGTGCGCTTCCAGTTGCCAGTACGTATGGTCGGAAAAGCCTTCGGGCGTCAGTTCGGCCCAGTGGCCGGGCAGCAGCGAATCGATCTGCCGGAACACACCCGCCGCGGGCGGCCGCGCCGGACCGAGCAGCAGCACGGTGCGCAGGCCGTCCGCATCCACGTCGGGTTCGACATCCGGGTGGCACAGCACCGCGCCGATCGTCGAGCCGAACACCAGCCCGCCGTGTATCCGCGCGACGAAAAGCGGCTTTACCCCCAGCCGGTCGCGGCAAAGCACGAGCCGCCGCGCTTTTTTCTGCCAGATGGCGAAGGCAAAAATGCCGTTGAGCCGCTGGAACGCATCGGTGTCCCATTCGAGGAAGGCATGCAGCAGCACCTCGGTGTCTGAGTGCCCCTCGAAGGTGTGTCCGCGCGCAAGCAAGTCTTTGCGTATTTCTTCTGTATTATATAACTCTCCGTTATATACCAGCACCGTATCGCCGTCCGGCGCGTGCATCGGCTGCGCGCCGCCGTCCGGGTCAATGACGATCAGCCGCCGGTGCACCAGCACCGCATCCGGGTCATGGTACGCGCCCGCCGCGTCCGGGCCGCGCGGCGTGAGCGCACGCTGCATGCGATGGGCTGCCGCAATGCAGCGGCGCGCATCGTGTTTATAATCGACAAATCCGCCGATCCCACACATGGGCGTCTCCTCCTTTGTTCTGTTGGACTTCTATTTTTATTATGCGGGCGCGGTGCGGAATATGAGGGAAAGCGCGGAAAATACCGCGAAGATGGACAGGCGGGTGATACAACCGGTAAACAATGGCCGGTTTTTCACAGGGGGTAAAAGCCCGCCCGAAGCATGAAAAATCAAGGCGGATTTTCTGCGGCAAAAGTGTGTTAAATCCTTGACATATTCCCGCCAAACGATATAATATAAATAGACATGCTCCAAAGTAGGGTGCCAATGCAGGGCACAGCACGAAGGCCGTAGGGTGTCGTCGGCTGTGCTTTTCTATGCACCCGCGAATATTTTTTGGGAGGTATATGGCATGGATTTTAGGCTTACAAAAGAAGAAGCACTGTTCCAGAAGATGTGCCGCGAGTTCGCGCTGAACGAAGTTGAGCCGATCGCCGCTGAGATCGATGAGCAGGAGCGCTACCCGGAAGAGACTGTCCAGAAGCTGATGAAGTACGGCCTGATGGGCATTCAGTTCCCGAAGGAAGTCGGCGGTTCCGGCGGCAATTACATCTGCTACTCGATCGCGATCGAGGAGATGAGCCGTGTCTGCGGTACCACCGGCGGCATCATGTCCGCTCACGGCACCCTGGGCGCTTGGCCGATTTACGCGTTCGGCACCCCCGAGCAGAAGGAGAAGTGGCTCCGCCCGCTGATCGAGCCCAAGGAAGGCGCAAAGATCGGCGCGTTCGGCCTGACTGAGCCTAACGCTGGTACCGACTCCGCTGCACAGCAGACCGTTGCTGTCAAGCAGCCGGACGGTTCTTACATCCTCAACGGCACCAAGGTGTTCATCACCGGCGGCGGCCGCGCGGATACTTACGTTGTCTTTGCTATGACTGACAAGACCAAGGGCAACAAGGGCATTTCCGCCTTCATCGTTGACAAGGACGACCCGGGCTTCTCCATCGGCAAGATCGAGCACAAGATGGGCATCCGTGGTTCTCAGACCGCTGAGCTGATCTTTGAAGATGTGCATCTGCCGGCTGACCGTCTGCTCGGCAAGGAGAACGGCGGCTTTAAGATTGCTATGATGACGCTGGACGGCGGCCGTATCGGTATCGCTTCTCAGGCACTCGGCATCGCGCAGGGCGCTCTGGACAAGGCGATCCAGTACATGAAGGAGCGCGTTCAGTTCGGCAAGACGCTGGACAAGTTCCAGGGCCTGCAGTGGATGGTAGCCGATATGTACACCCAGATCGACGCTGCCCGTCTGCTGGTTCGCCGCGCGGCGTTCAACCACGACGTCGGTCTGCCGTTCACCAAGGAAGCTGCGATGGCTAAGCTGTACGCTTCCGAGGTCGCTATGGACGTTACCACCAAGTGTGTACAGATCTACGGTGGCTACGGCTACATCCGTGAGTACCCGATGGAGCGCATGATGCGTGACGCTAAGATCACCGAGATCTACGAAGGCACTTCTCAGGTTCAGAGAATGGTCATCGCTGGTCAG
>DXDE01000160.1 GCA_019115615.1 Candidatus Agathobaculum merdavium
CCGGCAAGCTGCACGACTTCGGCGGCGGCAGCGAGCTGCCCCCTTATTCGGCTTTCTTCTGGAAGTGCGAACGATAACAACAGCATAACAAAAGGCGGCACCCAGTGGGGTGCCGCCTTTTCATTATGTATGTCAGGCGATATAATCAACCACCAAAGTATATGCTGTGCCATTGCTCAACGCAACGTCAAACTCGACCAGAC
This sequence comes from Candidatus Agathobaculum merdavium, assembly GCA_019115615.1. Taxonomy (GTDB): domain Bacteria; phylum Bacillota; class Clostridia; order Oscillospirales; family Butyricicoccaceae; genus Agathobaculum; species Agathobaculum merdavium. The sequence goes on from DXDE01000160.1 coordinate 204, forward strand.
CACCGCCCTGCCGGAATTTCTCAAGCGCAATCTGTGTCAGTGTCAGCGTGTGGGCCGTAGTACGGAAATCCACATCTGCCTGCAGCTGCGTAGTCGTGCCGTTGCGGGTCACGGTGACGCTTTGCACCATGTTTGCACCCTGCGGCAGCGCAAAAGACGCTTCTTCCGGTGCATAAGTATTGTATTCTGCCACGATCGCATACGTTCCTGCCGGCGTGGAATCCGTCACCCTGAGGTTAAAGGCAACCGACCCGCCTGCCTGCAAGTCTGCCGAAACCGTGTAAGTACCCGCCCGCAGACCGGCCAGCGTACTGCGCCGCAGCACCAACATACCGGCATCGTCTATCTCATACTCCAGCGCAGACATACCGAGCACCACGCCCCTCAGGTCATCCTCAGACGAAACGCCGTCCAGCTTGATACGTACATCACGGAATCCATCTGCACGATAATACCGGTCAAACGAAACGGACTCCAGCTGCTGCTCCGTCTCTTCCTGCTTGATGATCAGCTCGATACTTGCACGTTTTCCATCCTTGATCGAAACGGTCAACGTGTGGTTGCCCGCAGACAGTCCGGCCAGATATTCCCCGGAAAGATTGGCGCCAGATTCCACAACGGTATACGCTTCGTCCTTTTTCAGGGTTCTGCCATCACAGGAAAGCGAGGATATCTCTGTGCCCAACGGCACGCGGATGCTGATGCCTGACTCCAGCACTGTCTTATCAGTCAGGTCGACCTCGATCTCCTCCGGCAGGACACCTGCCGTCTGGGAACCGGTCACACTCTGCCCATCGATTGTAGCCGAAAACCCCTCTGCAATATCATAGCCGGGCACTGTTATGCTGCTGGCAAAGCTGACATCGCTTGTCTGGATATCCGCATAATACACCTCCCCGTATCCTGTCACAGAAGCGGGTTTTTGCACCTGCATGCGGTAAATCTGTGTATCCGCCGTCGTGCTGACCGTCGACTCCCCCACCAGCATCAGATCAGTCACGTGCGCGTCCAACGTCAGGGAAACACGGCCGTCACCGTTGACCGTGACGGATACAAACCCATCCTGTTCCCGCACTGGCATATCCTGTTCGTAAAGTGCAGCGGCAGTTACCACATCTGTCTGCCCAATACGGGTAGCGCCCGTTGCAGTTACCTGCAGCAGGCGCCCCATCGGTGACGAGACGATCACATGATCGCTCGCCGTATTCAACATGTTTACTGTACCACCGGACACAATGATAGAGCCCTCTACGGTCACATTCCGCAATGTAACCTCAGCCGAACCCAGACCCTCGGTAATGTACAAATCGCCTTGGATCGCAGCATCGGACAGCGTGCAGCTTTCCGAGATCGTCACGTTGGTCGTGTCGCTCTTGAGGTCAGCGCCGGTGTAGTTCTTGCCGGCGACAGACAGCGACGTGCCCATATAATAGTACAGGATCTTAGCGACTTCACCGCGCGTTACAACGCGATCCGGCTGGAAAGTTCCATCCGCATAGCCAGTCAGGAATCCCTTATCGGACGCAGCCTTGATATAGCCCGCGCTCCACGAAGCGATCTGATCCCTGTCCGAATACGGCAGATCGGACGGGCTGATGTTGCCCGGGTCTGCCTTGAACAGACGGCCGATAATGACCGCAGCCTGTTCGCGCGTCATTTTGCCATCCGGGTCCATCCGGTTTTCATCCACGCCACTGATGTATCCGTATTTTTTCGCAATCTGAATGGTTTCGTAGTACCATGCGTTGCTTTTGACGTCAGAATAAGAAATAGATGCTTTTTCCGTGAAATGGAACGCACGGTTGACATAGCGCATGAACTCCGCCCGCGTCATATCGCGGTCAGGTTCATATTTGCCGGTCGTCGCGCTCGGATTGATGACGCCTTCCTGATCCAGATACTCGATATAGGTCTTTGCCCAGTGCCCGTCCAGATCAGAGGCAGCAAAAGCGCACGGCAGCATTGCTGCAAGTAACCCCACACACAGCAAGGCAGAGACCAACCTTTTTTTCATATCCAACAACCCCTTATTGATGCTACGCCCAGTATACCATACAAATTTTGAATTGGCAACCACCATTCTTTTCATGCGTTTTTAACAAATTCCACAAACAGCCGTCCTTTGCGGCTCGTACCACCGAAAGCCGTCACCCGCGCACGGCCTATGCCGCGCACTGTGATCTTGTCCCCTTCTGCAACCAGACGCTCCGGCTTGCTGCACGGCAGGTTATTGACGAACACCAGTCCCTTTTCAATGCGCGCCTGCGCGTCCTTACGCGGCAGACCGAACACAAGCGCCGCCACACTGTCCAGCCGCGGCGAAGCCACCGACCCGCTTCCCGTTTTTTCCACCGCCGCAGCAGCGCGCAGCGATTCCACCGGCTCGCGCGTGAGCGAAATGTGCTTGCGCCCGGCCTGCGCAAAATGCAGCATAATAAAATCCGCCATATCCTCAAGCACTAGGATATCCGCGCCCTCATCATGCACAATGATATCCCCCACGACCGCGCGGTCGATCTGTAATCCCATCAGTGCGCCCAGATAATCCCGGTGCGTCAGTGTATCCGCTTTGCTTTTGTGCGCACGCAGCAGTGCGAGCGGCGCGGCCTGCCTTGCGCTGTCTGCATCCAGATAGTCCGGATAGAACAGGTAAATGCCCCGCTCGGCATCCTCATAGCCACCCCAGAACAATGCGTGCCCCGATGCTCCAGCCAGCCGCACGGCCTCCATGCACTTGGCGCGCTCGCCCATGCTGAGGAATTTCGTATGCGTCAGATAACCGCGCGTGCGGCAGGTCTGCTCCTTATCCAGCAAACCCGCGAGCAGCAGACGCTCCTCGCCCGTGCCGCCCAGCGCGGTCAAAATCTCATTTTTGGTTTTCACGGTCGTTTCCCCCGTCCGTTTTACGGTTTTTATTTGAAACTATTGTACTATTTCCCGCTTTCGTTTACAATAGTATTATTCCGTTCCGGGGAGGCAGGAAAATGGCGGTCAAGGATGCAGTATTACAGGCGCTCGAACAGGCGCGCGGCGAAAGGCTGTCCGGCGGGCTGCTTGCGCAGCAGCTGGGCGTATCACGCGCAGCCGTGCACAAGGCCATCGCTGCGCTGCGTGAGGGCGGCATGGCAATCGACGGCGTACCGGGTGAGGGTTACCGCCTTGCCGCCGCGGACGACAGTCTGACCGCCGCGGGCGTGCAGGCATTACTGCATACCCGCTGCATTGGGCGGGACATGGCCGTACTGCCCAGCCTGACCTCGACCAACACAGTTATTAAGGAACGCTATCTTGACCGGCCGCACGGCTTTGTGCTGCTGGCTGAGGAACAGACCGGCGGACGCGGCCGCCTGGGACGCACCTTTGTCTCCCCCGCGCAGACCGGTGTGTACCAGACCATTCTGCTGCATCCCACGCTGCCAATCAGCCACATCCAGTTGGCGACGATCGCCGCCGCGGTCGCGGTTGCCCAAGCCGTCGAACAGACCGCGGGCTTTTCCCCGCAGATCAAATGGGTAAACGATGTGCTGCATGAAGGGCGCAAACTCGCAGGCATCCTGACAGAAGCCACCATCGAGGGCGAGAGCGGCGCGGTTAGCGCGCTGCTGGTCGGCATCGGCGTCAACCTGCGCCCTAATCCCGCGTGGCCAGAGGATGTGCGCGCTGTCGCGGGCGCGCTGAGCGAATTTGGCCATGTACCACGCCGTGCAGAACTGGCCGCCGCCGTGCTGGACGCTTTTGAGCGCGCCTACACGCTGCTCGAGCAGGATAAGGCGGACGAGCTGCTCGCCCAGTACTGCAGCCGCCTGTGCTGCCTCGGCAAGTCTATCCGCGTGATCGGCCCGGCTGATACCTACACCGCCGACTGCATCGGACTGGATGACAATGGCTTTCTGCTTGTCCGCGATGCACAAGGTCAGACCCGCACGCTGTCGAGCGGCGAGATCAGCATCCGCTTTTGAACCTACATTATATATAAAGGAGTATCCCCTATGTTTCAAACCGCCGCAGGCGTCACCGTCCCCTTTCCCGACCAGCTGCGCGAGCAGTACCAAATCGACGGCAACAATCTGACCTGCAACCTGAGTTTTGAAAAGCTGTCCGATTTTATCCATTCCTATTATGCATCGCTGACCGAGCCGCTGTTCCTCGCAATCCATCCGGATGCCGAGCAGGAAGAGGTCTGGTATCTGGACGGCATGACCAAAAAGCAGCTGACCATGATCCTCGACGGCTACGGCGAACTGCTCTTGCAGGACGGGCTTTCCGCTTTTGCGATCGGCTCGCTCGCGACCGAAGACGAGCTGTTCGTGCAGAAATACAAGGTGCTGTCCATTTACAGCCCGCAGCCTGCGCGGGCGGAAAAGCTGCTTGCCCGCTTTGAAGTGCCGCGCACGGACAAGATCGTCACCGCGTGGGACACATTCTCCGAAGCGCATCCGGGCAGCGCCCAGCGTCTCGAAATCGCAGGCATGACCGTGCCCGACATGATCGCCGACCTGCAAAAAATCGGCATGTACAAAGGATAAACAAAAAGGCTGACGTGAAAACGTCAGCCTTTTGCTTTGCCTTACAGGAACAGGCTGACCGCCGCGCGGCGCTTGTAGCCTTCCTCGAGTTCGGTTTTATGGTATAAGTAGCTGGGGTCGTCATAGTATTTCGCACCCTTGGGGCATTTCTTGATGCACGCCCCGCATTTGATGCAGATGCCGATATAATTGCGCACGTCCGCTGGGTCGATCGACCCCATCGGGCACAGCTTTGCGCACAGCCCACAGTCGTCACACGAGTCATTCGTCTTTGGCTTGACCTTGCGGATGTCCACCGGATTGCCCGCGCGGTCGCGCGGCTGGTAATACGTCCGCTCGTCGTGCGCCCGGCCGGGTACATCAATAACAGGCGTTTCCGCTGTGACTGCCGCCGCACGCGCAGCGATATCGCGCCCGAACTGCATCGCCAGCGCCAGATCGTCCGCATCCGGCCGTCCTGCCGCGAGCGTGGTCGAGAACGAGTGCTCGCCGACGAATGCCGCCGCCGCAAAGGGCACAAAGCCATTGTCCGATAGGATATCGCGCAATTCGATCAGCGAATCGTCAAAGGCGCGGTTGCCGAATGTCACGACCGGCACAGCCGCTGCACCATTCCCCTGCACCGTCGCAAGATATTTGAGCAGCACATTGGGCACGCGCCCTGCGTACGTCGGCGTGCCAAACACAACCAGATCGTCCGTCGTGAACTCCGGCGCGCCCTGCCGCGCCCCCGGCAGCGTGAAGTCATATTCCGCAAGCGACACGCCCCGCGCCTGCGCCGCCTGTCCAGCGATCGCGGTCACTACCCGTTTGGTGGTATCCGTCGCGCTCCAATACATTGCCCATACCCGTTTTGCCTGCATATCCCGCGCCTCCCTTATCTGTATAGTGCCAGTATAGCAGATGCGCGCGCCGCCGTCAAAGCCGCGTGTCCTCACGCGCATAAAAAAAACAGCCGCACAAAGCGGCTGTTTTTCGTTTGGGCAGCACCGCATCATTCAGCAAGAATGATTTGCGTGTATATTTTGCGTCCAGATGCGGCGCGATTTCGTAGCAATACTTGATGTATTGCAAGAAACCGCAACAAAATATGGGCGTAAAAGTTCCGCAAAGCATCGAAGATGCAATGGTGCGGTGTTGCCTCAGATTTCCATGATGATGGGCAGCACCATCGGGCTGCGCTTGGTCTTTTTGAACAGGTAGTCGCTCACATCGCCCTTGATGGCAGACTTGAGGCTGTTCCAATCGCGCAGGTTCTCGGCAGCACAGCGGTCAAGCGCCATCTGCGAGATGTTTCGCAGCTCTTCCATCAGCGCTTCGGCTTCCTTGACATACACGAAGCCGCGCGAGACGATATCCGGACCGGCAATCACCACGCCCGTTGTCGCGTCGACCGTGACGACCACGACCAGCAGACCATCCTCGGACAGATGCTTGCGATCGCGCAGTACCGCAGTACCAACGTCGCCAATCCCCAGACCGTCGACCAGCAGACGGCCGGACGGCACCGGATTGCCCAGACGAGCGGAGTTTTCGCTGATCTCGACCGGACGGCCGATTTCCGTAATCATAACATTCTTGGGGTTCACACCCATTTCGCGTGCCAGACCCGCGTGCTGCATCAGCATGCGGTACTCGCCGTGCACCGGAATGAAATACTTCGGCTTGCACAGGCCAAGCATCAGCTTGAGATCCTCCTGACAGGCGTGACCCGAAACATGGATGGCAGCCGAACGGTCATAAATAACCTCCGCGCCCTGCTTATACAGCTCGTTGACCATGTTGTTGATCGACTTCTCGTTGCCGGGGATGGCAGATGCCGCAATCAGGATGCGGTCGCCCGCGTTGACCTCGACCTGCTTGTGGCTGCCGTAGGCCATACGGTACAGCGCGGACATGGTCTCACCCTGCGAACCAGTAGACACGATGATCAGCTGGTTGCGCGGATAGCGGCGGATCTCGGAAATGTCGATCATCACCTTGCCGGTATCCTGCAAGTACCCCAGTTCGCCCGCGACCTTGGAGATCTTCTCCATGCTACGGCCGCACACCGCAACCTTGCGCCCGGCCTTGGCGGCGATATCGAGAATCTGCTGCAGACGGGATACATTGGACGCGAACGTCGCAATGATGATGCGCTGGTCGCTCTCGAGGATGAACTTCTCGAGCGACTTGCCGACGATCTTTTCGCTCGGCGTATAGCCCGGACGCTCGACATTGGTCGAGTCGCTCATCAGCGCGAGGATACCCTTCTTGCCCAGCTCACCAATGCGCACCAAATCGATCATCTCGCCCGAAACAGGCGTCAGGTCGATCTTGAAGTCGCCTGTGTGCAGGATCGTACCAAGCGGCGTGGTGATCGCCAATGCAACCGAATCCGCGATCGAGTGGTTGGTGTGGATAAACTCAACCTTAAAGCAGCCCAGCTTGATCGTATCGCCCGCGCGCACGCGGTTGAGCTTGACCTTCTGCGGCATCTTATGCTCGGAAAGCTTTGTCTCAATGATGCCGCACGTCAGCCGAGTGGCATAGATCGGGGCATTACACTCGCGCAGCACGTACGGGATCGCACCGATGTGGTCCTCATGGCCGTGCGTGATGACATAGCCGCGCAGCTTGTTTAGGTTGCGCTTGAGGTAGGTGGTGTCCGGAATGACCAGATCGACGCCCAGCATGTCGTCATCCGGGAAGGCAACGCCGCAGTCAACGACCAGAATGTCGCTGCCATACTCGATGACCGTCATGTTCTTGCCGATCTCATTGAGACCGCCCAGCGGTATAATCTTCAATTTTTCTTTCATAATTTGTGTATCACTTTCCTTTGTTATATCGTTTTAGGTTCATGTAATCGGCTGCACCGGCAATATCCCCATGCGCCTTTACCAAGACAGACCTGCGATTCCGTTCGTCCGTCTTTTTATACTATATGATCATCATGCGCTGCAGCACGGTAACCGCCTGAAGTCGGCGGCCTATCCCTACGCAGGCTGCAAACACTTATTTTAAGGATACCACACGAGCCGGGTGGTGTAAAGGGATTTTTTGCGTATCCCTGCTGCCTTGCCCACGATACGCCCTCCGCCCGACAGATACCGACATATATATAATATAGTATCGCCCCTCGGGTTCCCCATTATTCCCATTCCCGCACACTTTCCCCACC
>DXDE01000161.1 GCA_019115615.1 Candidatus Agathobaculum merdavium
TGTCGCCTGCGGTGGACAGAACTTCCAGAACGCCCTCGCCGATGTCGAGGATAGAAACGTCGAACGTACCGCCGCCGAGGTCGTAAACCATGATCTTCTGCTCGGATTCCTTATCTACGCCATAAGCCAGCGCAGCAGCGGTCGGCTCGTTGATGATACGCAGCACTTCAAGGCCAGCGATCTTACCGGCGTCCTTGGTCGCCTGACGCTGGGAGTCGGAGAAGTAAGCCGGAACCGTGATAACCGCCTGCGTTACCGGCTGGCCGAGGTAAGCTTCTGCATCCGCCTTCAGCTTCTGCAGGATCATCGCGGAGATCTCCTGCGGGGAGTAGGGCTTGCCGTCGATGTTTACGCGGTAGTCCGAGCCCATGTGACGCTTGATGGAGATAATGGTGCGGTCTGCGTTGGTAACGGCCTGACGCTTTGCGACCTGACCGACCATGCGCTCGCCGTCCTTGGAGAACGCAACGACAGACGGCGTGGTACGCGCGCCTTCGGCGTTAGGGATAACGACGGCTTCGCCGCCCTCCATAACGGATACGCAGGAATTGGTTGTGCCTAAGTCAATACCGATGATTTTTCCCATAATTGATAGCACTCCTTTATATGATTCAGATGCTTTATTACACTTATTGTCGCGCCATAAGGCGCGTATTTATCCGGAATTTTTCCGAAAGGAAAATTTCCATAAAAACCGGGAGCGTCTCTCGGTTTTTATACCTTGGGAAGCGCCGCGGTTTCGCGTGTCGGAACCGTCGGCGCGACTTCGTCCCTGTCCGGACATCGTCCGGCAGGGGCGCTTCGCTCGAAAGCGTGGTTTCGGGCGAATCAGTTTGCGACCTTGACCATCGCGTGGCGGATGACCTTGTCTCCGATCTGGAAGCCCTGCTGGAAGACCTCAGCAATCTGGTTTTCACCGAACGCTTCGTCCTCAATGTGCATGACCGCGTTGTGGAAGTTCGGGTCGAACGCCGTGCCGGCGGATGCTTCAATCAGCGTCACATTGATGCCCTTGAGGCTCTCAACCAGCTGATTCATAGTCAGCTCGACGCCCTTCTTGTATTCCGTGTCGGCCGTCTCCGCTTTGATCGCGCGCTCGAGGTTGTCGAAGGTCGGCAGCAAAGCCTTGACTGCGTGGCTGACTGCGTCGTTGTACGCCTGCTCACGCTCGCGCTGGCTACGCTTACGGAAGTTGTCGTACTCGGCTGCCATGCGCAGGTAACGGTCGTTCAGCTCATCAAACTTGGCCTGCCAGTCCTCGGCGGGCTGGGCGGCGGGCTGCTCGGTCGTTGTTTCAGCGGTTTCAGCTGCCTGCTCGGCAGTGGTCTGTTCGGTTTCAGCCGCTTCGGGCTGTTTCTTCTTGCTCATAGTGATTTGATGCCTCCGTTTGCAGGGAACTTATCGGTTCCCGTCTTTTTCATCCAAAAACGTTTCGGCGATCAGCCGGTTCAGCCCCTTGGCGAAGCGGCTAAGCTGGGCGGACAGCCGGGCGTAATCCATGCGGGTCGGCCCCACAATGCCGATCATGCCCTGTCCAATGTTGCCGATATCGTATTTTGCGTAAATCGCTGAGGTTTCACGCAGCGGGTTGGCTCCGTTTTCCGGGCCGATGAAGAACTGGATGCCGTCGATCTTGCGGGTCGCAGGCACCAGATGCTTGCGGTCATCCTCCATATAGTCGAGCAGCTCCTGCGCTTTATGCAGGTCGCGGTACTCAGGGAAGCGCAGCAGCTTGTTTGTGCCTTCGAGGAAGACTTTCTGATCACTCAGTTCCTCAATCAGTTCGGCCACATATTCGGCCACCGGCGCGAGCAGCGCGGTGAGCCCTGCGGCGCGCCGCACAATATCAAAGCGCTCGGCTGTGATATGGTTGAGCGGCAGACCGGTCAGCGTCTGGTTGAGGACGTAGGTGAGAAGCTCGGCCTCGTCCTTGGACACATCCGCCATCGTGCGCACCATTTTGTTTTTGACCGTGCCGGAATCCGTGACAACCACGATGACAAAATTCATTTTGTCAACCGCGATGATTTCAAACTGCCGGATAGAGACCTGCGTCATTGCGGGCGTGATCGCGACCGAGGCGTAGTTGGTCAGGCTGGAGATCAGCCGTCCGGCCTCCTGAATCAAACGATCCAGTTCGCGCACCTTGGTCTGCAGCATGGGCTGCAAGGCTGTGTCATCGTCTTCGCCGGTGTCTGCAGGCTGTTCCATCAGCTCATCGACATACAGGCGGTAGCCCTGCGGCGATGGGATGCGTCCTGCGGAGGTATGCGGCTTTTCTAGGTAGCCCATCTCTTCCAGCTCGCTCATCTCATTGCGGATGGTGGCGGAGGAAAAGGGAAGCGCATGTCCTTCGGTCAATGCTTTGGAGCCGACCGGTTCAGCCGTGCGGATATAGTCGCCGATGATGGCTTTAAGGATCTGCTTTTTGCGCTCGGATAATTCCACCGGGAATGGCTCCTTTCTGTCATGGTTTAGCACTCTGTCTATCTGAGTGCTAAGGTTAATTTACCACTGTGTGGCTGCAAAGTCAAGTGCCCTTTATGAATATTTTGTTAAAGATCAGCCGAAAACTGTCACACGGGACAGTCGAGTGCCAGACCATGCCCGCACACAGGCGTAAATTGGGCTTTTTCGGCGGTCTCGCTTGCTTTTCAGGCAGAAAAATGGTATGATTATTCATGGAGAAATACGGCATGCTGGCCGTGAGAGAGAGAGAAATATATTCCTATTATCAGAAGGAGAATACAGTATGAAAGAAGTCAAAACCGGTATCGTCGGTCTGGGCCGTCTGGGTTCGGTGCACGCGGAAAACCTGGCGTTCAAGATCCCGGGCTGCCGCTTGGTTGCAGCCTGCTCGCTGGAGCAGAAGGAGCTGGACTGGGCGAAGGATTACCTCAAGGTCGATTTTGTGACCACCGACTATAAGAAGATGGTCGATGAAGCGGATATCGAAGCGGTTGTCATCGTTTCTTCGTCGCCCGAGCATTGCTGGATGATCGAGTACGCGCTGGATGCTGGTAAGCATGTGTTTACCGACAAGCCGCTCGGCTGCTCGCTCGAGGAGTGCAAGCGTGCGGAGGCGGCTGTTGAGCGCCACCCGGACAAGCTGTTCTTCCTCGGCTTTATGCGCCGCTACGATCCGTCCTACGCGGACGCCAAGGCGCAGATTGATGCGGGCAAGATCGGCAAGCCTTATCTGGTTAAGGCGACTGGCCTCGACCCCGAGGCGCTGGTCGAGAGCTGCATCAAGTTCTCCAAGACCTCGGGTGGTATCTTCATTGACGCAGCATCGCACGACATTGACCTGATGCGCTGGTTCCTCGGCGGCGAGGTTACCGAGGTCTATGCCGCGGGCACGACCTTCAAGCACCCCGAGTTTGCTGAGAACGGCGACACCGAGACCGGCATGGCTATGCTGAAGTTTGACAACGGTACCGTGGCCTTCTTGCATGTTGGCCGCACTGCACCGCACGGCTATCACACCGAGACCGAGATCGTCGCAACAGAGGGTCATATCCGTGTGGCAGGTGTGCCGTGGAAGGACCGCGTTATGGTATACGACCAGTACGGTGCACGGCAGGAGATTATCGAGAACTTTCCGCAGCGCTTTGCGGAAGCATACCTGCTCGAGATGGTCGATTTCATCGACTGCATCCAGAAGGGCCGCAAGCCTGAGCTGACCGTGTATGATGGCACCAAGGCGACCGTCGTCACCTACGCAATCACTGATTCGTTCCACAGCGGCAAGGCCGTCAAGGTTGAATATTAAGCAAATACATATGGAAAAAGGCAGACTCGTTGGAGTCTGCCTTTTCTGTGTAGCGCCGCCGTCCAACAGAACGGCGGCGCTTTGGTTTACTTATACATCTCGGGCTTTTCCATCATCTCGATCGGCAGGAACTGGCCGGTACCGCGTGAGCGGTTGAGTGCGTCTGCGGCAACGCAGGCAGCGTAGCCATCCCAAGCGGACGGGCCGGTCGGGCCGCCATTTGCCAATGCCTTGACCCACTCAGTCAGCTCAATGTCGTATGCCTCGATAAAGCGATCCTTCCAATCGGTCAGGATGGGGAAGGAACGGGTCGCATTCGAACGCTTGACGACTGCGTACGGATCGGGCAGGTTGACCGTGCCTTTTTCGCACACGACCTGGCACTGGATGTCGTAGCCGTAAGCATCGGCCACTTGTACCTCGACGTCGATGCGTGCACCGGACTGGGTTTCGAGAAGCACAATCTGCGGATTGTCGTAGCCCTTGGTTGAGCAGGCAGACTGCCGCACCTTGAGCACCTGACCGTTTGCGTATTCGTCTGACAGCAGCCAGCGGCAGATGTCCAGCTCGTGGATCGCAACGTTGGACACACCCATTTCGGTCTGGAAGCCGTCCGGCTGGGACACATTCCGGTGGCAGGCATGGATCATCAGCGGCGCGCCGAGTTCGCCCGAATCGATGATGCGCTTCATCTCAGCATAACCACGGTCGTAGCGGCGCATGAAGCCGACCTGAACCAGACGCTTGCCGCAGGCAAGTTCGGCTTCGATGATCTTTTCACAGTCAGCTGCGTTCTGGGCAAGGGGCTTCTCGCAGAACACATATTTGCCATGCTTCAGGCATTCGAGTACATATCCCGCGTGGCTGGGGTCAGACGAGGCAATCAGCACCGCATCGACCTCGGGGGCGGCAATCAGTTCCTCACCGGTCGCATAGGCCTTGAGGTTTTCATATGCAGCCGCTGTGCGGCGGGCAGACTCCTCAAAATAGTCGGCACAGGCAACGACCTGACAGCCGGGTACCAGATCATTCAGGCGGCGGATATGGTCGCGGCCGATCGCGCCGCAGCCGATAACACCAATATGTAGCATAGTTTGCACGCTCCTTTTATTATGTTAAGAATAACCCACTAAAGCGGTTTTCCTGTTTCTATTTTCGCATAGATTGCGTATCGATGCAAGAGAGAAGGGCAGGGGGATGGTATGGAAAAAGGCTGCCGCAGAGCGGCAGCCTTTTTCGGTGTATCGCAATGAGTGATTATTTCGCAGCCAGACGGCGAGCCTTGGCTTCCATACGCTCACGAGTAACGTCGAGCAGTACAGCGCCGATGATAACCAGACCAAGAACGAGGTTCTGGACCGCCGAAGAAACGGACAGCAGCGAGAAGCCGTTACGCAGGACAGCGATGATCAGGGCGCCGAGCATGGTGCCGATCATGGTGCCCTTGCCGCCCATGAAGGACGCGCCGCCGATGATGCATGCCGCGATGGCATCGGTGTCGTACGGCTGGGTTGCGTTAACACCGTTGCAGATGCCGGAACGGCCAATCGAAACGATACCAGCCAGCGCTGCCATGAAGCCGGACAACGCATAGCAGAAGGTCAGCACATTTGCGGAGTTGATACCGGACAGACGGGCTGCCTCCGGGTTGCCGCCGCAGCAGTAGATCGAACGACCCAGCGAGGTGCGGGTCAGCAGAATGTGCATGATAATGTAAATCGCAATAACAACAATGAAGCTAACCGGGAAGCCGCCAACCGTAGCGGAACCCAGCCACATCACGCCATCCATACCCGAGAATGAAACCATCTGGGAACTGGTGACAATCAGCGCCGCGCCCCAGAGTACATTCTTCATACCGAGGGTAGAAACGAAGGGGTGAGGCAGGTGCAGACGGGTGAGCATCATACCGTTGATCCAACCGATCAGCGTGCCGGCGACGATCGCAACGATCAGCAGCACGAACGAATTGGTCATGCCCTTCTGTACTAGCATACCGGCAAGGCAGGCACAGAATGTTGCATTTGCACCAACCGAAAGGTCGATACCGGCGGTAATCAGGCAGAGCAGCATACCGGTGGAAACCAGTGCGTTAAACGATGTCTGCTTGAGTACCGACATCAGGTTGGAATACTTGAAAAAGTTCGGCGATGCGATCGAAAGCACGATGCAAAGGATCAGCAGTGCACCAAACGTACCAGCATAGGTCATCAAATTACTGGATTTTTTTGTCTTAGTCATCTAATTTACCTCCCCAAGCAGCCTTCATAAGGTCTTCCTGATTGAAATGTTCGCTGTCACGGTCTACATCTGCCATTACCTCGCCGCCGCGCATTACGATTACGCGGTCGCTCATGCCGAGGATTTCCGGCATTTCGGAGGAAACCATGATAACACATTTGCCCTGCTTGACCAGGCTGTTCATTACGTTGTAAACCTCTACCTTTGCACCGACGTCGATACCACGGGTCGGCTCGTCAAAGATAAAGATATCGGCATCTGTGTTGACCCACTTACCGATAACAACCTTCTGCTGGTTACCACCGGACAGCTGGCCAACGATCTCGTCGATCGACGGGGTCTTGATGCGCAGGGAAGCGATTGCCTTTTCGCCGCTCTCCAGAATCTTCTTTTCGTTGAGGAACAGGCCATTGCTGAAGCCCTTCATGTTCGCAAGGATCAGGTTGGTGCGGATGGTCTGCGCCAGAACGAGGCCCTGTCCCTTACGGTCTTCCGTCAGGAACGCGATGCCTTCCTTGATCGCCTGACGGGGGGACTTGATATGTACTTCCTTGCCCTTGATCGTGATCTTGCCGCCGTCGATCGGATCTGCGCCGAAGATCGCACGCATGGTCTCGGTACGGCCTGCACCGACCAGACCGGCAAAGCCGAGGATCTCGCCGCCGTAGGCGTCAAACGATACGTCGCGCAGCACACCGTTTTCAACCAGATGCTCAACCTTGAGCATCGGCTCTGCGCTTTTGGTACCATACTCCTTGG
>DXDE01000162.1 GCA_019115615.1 Candidatus Agathobaculum merdavium
CAGACGAGCCTCCGACTGACGCTCATCCGTCGCTTTACATATTGTATCAAAAATTTTGAGGTTTGTACACCTTTTTTTTATCAGACCGACGGAAATATTCCAAATTGCCCGATTGATAGTTGTCTGTGCAACTACAGAAATGGGCCTGTCAACCACATCCGGACGTTCGGTGAACTCCTTTGTCTGCCCTTCACCATCCAACACGACCGACCCGCCACACCAGCCTTGGATGCCGACAACCTCGGGATGCCCCGCGCTGCCAAGGATGATGACCAATCTCCCATCCCGGCTTTCACGGTCGGCAATGCGGTGAATTTTCTGCACAAACGGGCAGGTAGCATCCAACACCTTGCAGCCTTTTTCCTCAAGTGTGCGATAAACCGCACGCGGTACGCCATGCGCACGGATCAATACGGAAGCACCGTCCGGGATTTCCTCCAATGTTTGCGCGGTTCGCACGCCGCGCGATTCAAGCCGCCGAATCTCATGCATGTTGTGGATGATCTCGCCATAAGCGTAGATCACGCCGTCTTTGCCCGCCTGCTGCTCGGCCATGTCGACCGCGCGGCGCACGCCAAAGCAAAATCCGGCGGTTTTGGCAACTGTTACGCTCATACCTGCTCCTTCAGGGCATAAATGCGGTGCAGAATATCGTCCGCAATCACACCATAGTCTTTTTCCTTCGGGTCAGGCAAGAACGGCTTACCGATCACGACCGTTGCCTTGCAGCGGAACCCCTTGTTTTCTGTAATATACATGGGAAGAATGGGTGCACGGGTCTTGACAGCAAGCATTGCCGCGCCCTTCTTTGTCTCTCCTTCTGCCGCGCCACGCGTGCCCTGCGGGAAAATAATCAGTTTGCGTCCCTCACGCACCGCGCCAAGCGCCGTTTTGATGGCAGTAATATCCGCACCAGAGCGGTCGATCGGAAACGCACCAAGCGCCGCAATCAGCCATGCAAAAAACTTATTGCCCTCAAACAGCTCCTTTTTCGCCATCAGGCGAAGCGGTGTCTTATGCCCCAAAGCAACCGCTGCGAACGGCGGGTCGGATAACTGGATATGGTTCGGGCAAACCACGCAGCCGCCGTCCGGGATATTTTCACGGCCAATAACGCGATACCCAAAATGAATATGGAAAGCCAAAGCCACAAACGGGATGGCGAGCCACTGGAACCAACGGTGATATTTTAGTTTCATTTTCTTTCTTCTGTCCTTTCGCGAATGATGCGCAGCACCGCTTCGATGCTTTGCTCGAGCGAAATATCGCTCGTGTCCAGCAGCACGGCATCATCCGCCTGCCTGAGCGGTGCAACTGCACGCGTCGAGTCCTGCAAATCGCGCTGCCGGATATCGTGCAGCACCTGATCGAATGTCACCTGCTGTCCCTTTTCGCACAGTTCCAGATAGCGCCGCTGTGCGCGCGCCTCATCCGATGCAGTCAAGAAAATCTTAACCGGCGCATCCGGCAGGATAACTGTACCGATATCGCGCCCATCCATCAGGATATTGCCGTTTTTCGCCATATTTCTCTGGGTTTCCAGCAAGAACGCACGTACCTCCGGCACAGCCGAAACCTGAGAGGCATATTTGGCGATCTCAGGCGTGCGGATAGCCTCGGACACATCTTCGCCGCACAGCAGGATGTGCTGCTCACCATCCTGATAGCGGATTGCAAGTTCTACCGTGGGCAGCGTTGCCACAATACCAGCTATATCATCCCCGGAAATACCTCTGCGGCACACCGCGAGACCGATGGCACGGTACATCGCACCCGTATCGACGTAGACATAGCCCAGCTTTGCCGCAGCCGCGCGTGCGACGGTTGATTTCCCCGCGCCAGACGGGCCGTCGATCGCCACTGAAATATAACCCATCAGTTTTCCTCCTCCTGCGCGGCGGATAGCCCGGCCAGACGGCCAGTCGACCACGCGATCTGTAAATTGAAACCGCCGGTATAGGCGTCTACATCCAACACCTCGCCCGCAAAGTGCAGCCCGGCACATTTTTTCGATTCCATTGTTTTTGGGCTGACCTCACGCACATTCACACCGCCCGTCGTTACGATTGCCTCGGCGATCGGACGCTTGCCCGATACGACGACCTGAAAATGCTTGAGTGTGTGTAAGAGCGAAGCGCGCTGCACCTTGGTGATGCTATTGACCTTTTCATGCGGGGCAATCCCGGACATCTGTACCACCACGGGTATGATCTTGCGCGGCAGCAAATCACCCAACGCATTGATAAAATCGCTGTTTTTGTGCTTGTCAAAATCAGAAAGCAGCCGCTTGTCCAGCGTTTTCTCATCGAGCGCAGGCTTGAGGTCGATCTCGACACGATACTCCTTGCTGCCGAAATGCCGCATATGCGCGGACGCAGACAGGATTAACGGTCCAGACAGGCCAAAATGCGTAAACAGCATTTCACCAAAGTCAGAAAAAATCTTTTTGTTGTTCTCGAACACGGTCACCTGCACATTGCGCAGGCTGAGCCCCATCAGTTCTCGACAGATGTCCCCCGCCTCAACCAACGGCACAAGCGACGGGTTGGGCGGCACGACCGTATGTCCTGCCTGTTTGGCAAAGCGATAACCGTCGCCAGTCGAACCGGTCTGCGGATAGGAGGCGCCACCGGTCGCAATGATTACCCGGTCAGCAGCATACAGCTTACCGCCTGCGTGCACGCCAATCACACGGCCATCTGCAATTTCGAGCGATGCCGCGCTTTTCTGTACTATCGTAACACCCAGACGTTTGATCCAGGTAAAAAGTGCATCAATAATGTCCGCAGACTTATCGGAAACCGGAAAAACACGGTTGCCGCGTTCGGTTTTAAGCGGCACGCCGTGCATTTCAAAAAATGTCATTACATCTGCCGGGGAGAAACAGCCCAGCGCAGAATAAAGAAAGCGTGGATTGACCGGTACATTTTGCAGCACTGTCTGTGCATCACAATTATTGCACACATTACAGCGGCCCTTCCCCGTGATGAACAGCTTGCGGCCGACCTTTTCATTCGTTTCCAGCAGCGTTACTCGAGCACCTTGTTCAGCCGCCGTACCCGCAGCCATCAATCCGGCCGCACCGCCGCCGATCACAATGATATTCAATTTGCCTCGTCCTCCGGCTTCTCGTATACGTCGTATTCCTCCCAAATGCTCTCGAGCTTGTTGAAAGTTTGCTCGATCTCATCCCGGCGACTCATGCCGACCGCAACGATCAGCGCGTTAATGACCGAAAGCGGTGCGACAAGGGAATCGACAAAGCTTGCCATATCACTGCGGGCAAGCAGCAGATGATCCGCCACACGCGCCAAAGGCGACAGACGCGAATCCGTCAGCGCGATTACACGCGCGCCGCGGTCACGCGCATATTGCATTGCGCTGAGTGTGCGCTTAGAATAGCGCGGAAAGCTGACGCCGAACACGACATCGCCCGGCCCAACGCGCAGCACCTGCTCAAAAATCTCACTGACACTGTTGGTATGTACCAGACGCACATTTTCAAACAGAAGGTTAAAATAGAACCCAACAAAGCTCGACAGCGCGCTCGAAGAACGCACACCGAGTATATAGATCCGCTTTGCCCCGATCAACGCGTCCACCGCGCCCTGAAATGCGTCACGGTCGATCTCATCAAGCGTCTGACGGATCATATCCATATCCGCGTGCAATACGGTCTGCAGCACATCGCGCCCGCCCATGCGGTCACTCGATACCTCCATACGCTGCACCGAGGTCAGCTTGTTGCGGATCATCTCCTGCAGCGCCCGCTGCAAATGCGGATAGCCATCGTATCCCAGTTCTGTTGCAAACCGCACAACGGTCGATTCACTCACACCGACGGTGGTTCCCAGCCGGCTTGCCGTCATAAAGGCAGCCTTATCGTAATGCTCCAAAATGAAGCGTGCAATCTGTTTCTGACCCTTGGAAAATCCGGGCAGCTCACTCTGTATCTTATTGATCAGGTCGTTCATGATTCCTCTCTCCTGCATGCAAAAACTGCATTTTGCCGTTTATATTGTAAGCGTTTTACATGCAAAATGCAAGATGTTTTGCATCAATCCTGCAAATTTACAGAAATTTGCTGCAAGTATGCAAGTTCATCCGGCGTCAGATCCCGCCATGCGCCGCTCTTGAGACGCGGGTCGAGCGGCAATTCCCCTACGGCCACACGCTTGAGGCGTCTCACCTCAAGCCCGCACTGTTCGCACATTTTACGGATCTGGCGGTTGCGCCCCTCGTGAATCGTCAAACGCAGCTTGGCGCTTCGCTCGTCCTGCTCAAGCACCACAACCGTTGCCGGTCGGATGCGATAGCCGTCGATCTCCATTGGCTCAGATAAGCGCTGAATATGATCCAGCCGTCCGCGCACACGCACCTCATAGTGCTTTTCCACCTCGTGCTTCGGATGCGTGAGCGCATGCACAAACTCACCGTCATTTGTCAGCAGCAGAAGGCCCTCGGAGTTGTAGTCCAGACGGCCGACCGGTACTACACGTGCACGGCAATCTCGCACCAGATCGGCGACTGTCTTGCGGCCGCGTTCATCCTTCATAGTGGATACATAGCCCCGCGGCTTATACAGCATCAGATATCGTTTTTCCTCCGCAACGCCAATCGGCTTGCCGTCGACCATGATCTTGTCTTTTTGCAAATCGGCACGGTCGCCGGGCGACGCCGCATGACCATTGACCGTTACACGGCCTTCCAGCATCCATCTCTCCGCCTCACGCCGCGAACAAAACCCAGCCTGCGCAAGGACTTTCTGCAGTCTTTCTTCCACTTGATGTCCTCCGTTTTTCTCTGTCTTTGTCAATCATTGCCGAACAGCTTTTCCCAAAGCCGATCGGTAAAGCTCTTTTCTTCATGCTCCAATAATACGGCCCCACCATACACCAGCGCGTCGCTCGCCAGCGCTACACCGTCCAGCCGGTATTCAATCTGCCCCGCCGATGCGCTTTGCACGACCGGCGCATAACAGATACGGTCGCCGTAACGCACGGTCTCCAGCCGTTCGCGTTCACCCGGCAGCAAGCAAGCCGTCACCGTGTTGCGCGCAACCAAAGGCACCGTGTCCACCTTGCCCCCAAACACCTGCTGCTGTACGATCGTGTCACCTGCTTCATGCAGTGTCACAGGCTCATATTTGGCAAAACACTGCTCCAGCAGCGCAACATGGTCATTCCAGTCATCCGGGTCATTCAGCGTCACAGCGACAAGTGTGCGCCCATTGCGTTCAGCAGCTGACACAAGGCAGCGCCCAGCGGCCTTCGTATAACCGGTCTTGACACCGATCGCATCTTCATACATGCTAAGCAGTCGGTTGTGATTGGAGAATGTGCGCTGCCCGACTGTATACGTTTGGGTTGAGACGATCTGCCGGAACACCGGGTCTCGCAGTGCCTCAGCCGTGATAATCGCCAGCTCATGCGCTGTCGTATAGTGGTTATCTGCCGGCAGGCCGTTCGGATTTTCAAAATGTGTGTCAGTCAGGCCAAGGGACGCTGCTTTGTCATTCATCTTCTGAACGAAAGCATCCAATCCGCCGCACTCCCCTGCGATTGCAACCGCAGCGTCATTGCCGGATTCCAGCATCAGGCCATAAAGCGTGTCACGTATGGTGAGGGTTTCATCTTCCTGCAGGTACATCGACGTGCCCTCAACCTGCGTGTACGCCTTCTTCACCGTATACGTCCGGTCAAGGTCGCCCTCGCCAAGCGCAACCAGCGCGGTCATTATTTTAGTAGTCGAAGCCATCGGCAGCTGCTCATCCGCGTTCTGCGAAAACAGAATCTCGCCAGTATCCGCATCGATCACCACCGCAGCCCGTGCACTCAAAGCCCCTGCCGCGGGCAAACACAGCACGCACCACAACAGGCAGCACAAAATTTTTCTCACGTTCACACCACTCCCTTGCATGACAAAACCTACTCGGCAAATCTGCGAGTAGGTTTTGCGGGGAGCGTCGGTGTTATTCGTCGGCTTCTGTTTCGTCTGCCTGCGGCGCATTGGCCTTGCCCTTATAGCCCTCGACAAAGCTCGACACCTTGTTGATCGCGCCGGGAATCATTTCCACCAAACGGTCAACCGTAGTGGCGGCCTGCGCATTGATACCCAGAATATTCGCGCTGCCATCGCGCGAAATGATCAGAAAGCAGACCGGCGAAACCGTCACGCCCGCGCCGCCGCCGCCGCCAAACGCAAGCGGTGCACCGGGCTGCGTGTGCTTTGACGCAAAATCACTGCCGCCGGACGCAAAACCAAATGTCACCTTGGACACAGGGATCACAGTCGTGCCATCCGCCGTAGTGATCGGCGTACCGATAATGGTATCAACGTCCACCATTTCCTTGATTTTCGCCATTGTTTCGGTCATCAGGTTGCTGATGGGATGCTCATTCATTTCCAATCGCCTCTTCTTTCTTGATCAATCTTTTATACAGACAGAATAATTCCCTACTGTGCCGCAGCAGGCACCAGATTACACGGAGCGGACGCACGGAACAATAAACAGTAAAGGCCCATTCCGTATGGTCTGCCCCAAAATCTGCGTCCACATCGACATGATAATCCTTCATTTCAAAAGTATTCTCCAAAAACGGGACAACCATGCCGGTAATCGCAGCGGATGAACCAAGCAGCATACCGGTTTTTGCCGCATCGTCTGTGCCAATCATCACACGCACCCGCAAACGGCTGATGCGCAGCGTATCCGTCAACTCGCTTAGCAAACGAAGTGCAAGATCAATGAGTTCGCCGGCATCCAATTCCTCCCGGTTCAGGGAGTATCTATACTTTTTCTTCTTTTTTATGGGCTTTTCAGGCGCGGCTTTGGCTGGCTCGGCAGATGGCTGCTTTTTCAGATGTCTGGGAGGCGGCCAAACCGGGATACGGAACAAACCATAGCGCAGCTCCACGCTGATCTCCCCGTTCACGCCAACAGCCTCTACGCCTGTACGCACATTCAGCAAAAGCAATGCGGACAGCAGTAAGAACAGCACAACCCCCAGCAGCACGATCAGCACCACAAGTATTACGGGCATGTATGTCTCACTCCGTTTCCTGCGGGGTTCCTGATGCGCTGGGTGGCGTCAATGTAACGGTCTGCACATCCTGCGGCGTTACATCTTCATCCAACTCAAGCTCCATCTGTTCATTCTCCTCGAGTGCAGGCAGTTCAGGCAGTTCGTCTAAGCTTTTTATCGCAAATGTGCGTAAAAACGCCTCAGTCGTGCGGTACAAAATCGGACGGCCGGGCACATCCATGCGTCCTGCCTCTTCGATCAGCCCTTTCTCAACCAGACCCGCAACCGTACCGCCCGAGTCCACACCGCGCAGCTGATCAATAAACGCGCGTGTGACTGGCTGACGGTATGCCACGATCGTCAGCACCTCAAGCGCTGCCGGCGTCAAAGACGGCGGCCGACGCGACTCCGTCACGCGCCGCGCCGCATCCGCATATAACGGGCGAGAACAAAGCTGCAGCTTATCATCCAATCGAAGTAGCATAATGCCGCGATTTTCAAAATCATACAGGTTTTCCAGCGCATCAGCCGCTTCCAGCAAGCGCTCACGCGAGGTCTCCAGCGCGGCGGCCAGCCGTTCCACCGGCACCGCGTCCCCCGCGGCAAACAGCACGGCTTCCAGCCCGGCCTCCAATTCGGTCATTGGTTAAAACTCCCCTTTGTCAGTTATCAGCGTCAGTTCCATGTCCTCACCGTCGCCCTCAAGACGGACGCGGCGGTTTTTGGACAGCTCAAGCACTGCCAGAAAGGTCGCCACGATCTCCGAACGGCTTTGTGCGTCGTCAAACAAACGGCGAAACGGCAGACGAACATGATGC
>DXDE01000163.1 GCA_019115615.1 Candidatus Agathobaculum merdavium
AAAACAGGCAGAAAGCCACTTCTTTTTTTCATATCAGCCCGGCGGCCAAGTCATATCGCGGCCGGAAAGCACATGGAAATGCAGGTGAAATACACTCTGCCCAGCTTGTTCACCAATGTTGGAAACCACACGAAAGCTTTCCATGTTCATGTCCTTTGCGATTTTGGCAATCACTTCAAAGCAATGCGCTACAATCGCACTGTTGGATGCATCCACTGCTGCAACTGATGGAATGTGCTGCTTAGGGATTACGAGAAAGTGCGTCGGAGCCTGCGGGTCGATGTCATAAAAGGCATAGCACTGCTCGTCCTCATAGACCTTTTTCGAGGGGATTTCCCCTGCGACGATTTTACAGAACAGACAATCCTGCATGCAAATCGCTCCTTTCTATGCTTCTACCCTTATTATAGCGGATTTAGAGCAGCGCTTCAACAATATTGTTGACTGCTTCAAGCGTCTCTTCCAGCTTTTCAGGCTGTTTGCCGCCTGCGGTTGCACTATCCGGACGGCCACCGCCGCCGCCGCCGACCATCTTGGCAACTTCCTTGATGATCTTGCCGGCATGTGCGCCCTTCTTGACAGCTTCTGCACCACAGACACACAGCAGGTTAACCTTACCGTCGTTAACGGCAGACAGGACGGCAACCATATTGGGTGCTTTTTCCTTGATGTTATCGCCCATCGTGCGAAGGGTCTCGGCAGAAGCGTCTTCAAGCTTGGTAGCGATTACGTTGACGCCCTTAACATCGCGCGCAACATTGAGCAGGTCAACCATCTGGAGCGACGCAACCTTACCATTGAGCTTTTCGACCTTCTTGGTCATTGCACGCAGCTCGCCGACCGTCTGTTCAATCTTGGCGGGCAGTTCATTCGGAGAAGTCTTGAGCGCGGCAGCAGCTTCGCTCAGAATATGCTGGCGCTCGTTGAGGTAAGAGAGAACAGCCTTGCCGGTAACTGCCTCAATACGGCGTACGCCGGCTGCAACAGATGCCTCACCGATGATCTTGAACGAACCGGCCTTGGCGGTGTTGTCCAGATGCGTGCCGCCGCACAGTTCAATCGAGTCGCCAGCCTGTACCACGCGGACAACCGCGCCATACTTTTCACCAAACAGCGCCATTGCGCCCTTTTTCTTGGCGTCATCGATGGACATTTCCTCGGTGATAACCGGATAACCTGCCAGGATATCTTCATTAACCAGTGCTTCGACCTGTGCAAGCTCCTCGGCGGTCAGTGCTGCGAAGTGCGTGAAGTCAAAGCGGATATGGTCGTTAGCAGTGTACGAACCAGCCTGCTCGACGTGGTCGCCCAGTACCTTGCGCAGTGCCTTCTGCAGCAAATGGGTCGAGGTATGCGCGCGGCAGATCGCTTGACGATATTCTGCATCAACCTTGGCCTGTACTTCATCCTCAACCGAGATTCCACCCTCGGTCACAACGCCAATGTGCATATACTTGCCATCCTTGGTCTTCTGCACGTCGGACACAGTTACAACGCCGTTTTTGCCTTCCAGAATACCATGGTCGCCGATCTGACCACCCATTTCCGCATAGAACGGCGTGTGGTCAAGTACAACCGTAATCTTCTCGCCCTTGGCAGCCGCACCGGACGGTTCACCTTCGTTGACGATTGCCAGAACCTTAGCAGCCTCACCCAGCGTCTCATAACCGTCGAAACGAGTCTTGATCGACTTATCCAGACCAAGGTCTTCGCTCTGCCAGCCCAGATCCCCCATCTTCTTACGGTCTTCACGCGCACGCTCGCGCTGCTCGTTCATCAGACGGTCAAACTCGTCGCGGTTGGTGGTCATACCCTGCTCCTCGAGGATTTCGAGCGTCAGGTCGATCGGGAAACCATAGGTGTCGTACAGCTGGAATGCGTCCGCTGCAGGCAGCTCCTTGCCGTCTGCGGCTGCGATGCGTTCGTTCAGAATATTCAGGCCGCTGTCGATCGTCTTATTGAAGCTGGCCTCTTCGTTTTCAATGACCTTATGGATATACTTCTGCTTCTCAACCAGTTCCGGATATGCGCCGCCGGATTCATTGATGACGGTGGTCGCAACTTCAGACAGGAACGGACGGTCGATTCCGAGCAGCTTGCCATGACGTGCAGCGCGGCGCAGCAGGCGGCGCAACACGTAGCCGCGGCCTTCGTTGGACGGGATAACACCGTCGCAGATCATCATAACGGTCGAGCGGATGTGATCAGTGACAACACGCAGCGAAATATCGGTCTTTTCACTGTCACCGTAGTGCTTGCCTGCAATCTCAGATACCTTGTTTGTGATATTACGAACGGTGTCAACATCAAACAGAGAACCGACGCCCTGTACAACGCAAGCCAGACGCTCCAGACCCATACCGGTGTCGATATTCTTCTGCTTCAGCTCAGTGTAGTTGCCATTGCCGTCGTTGTCGAACTGCGAGAATACGTTGTTCCAGACCTCCATGTAGCGGTCGCAATCGCAGCCAACCGTGCAGCCCGGCCTGCCGCAGCCGTATTCCGGACCGCGGTCATAGTAGATCTCCGAGCAGGGACCGCAGGGGCCAGAGCCGTGCTCCCAGAAGTTATCTTCCTTGCCGAAGCGGAAAATGCGCTCGGCCGGGATACCGATATCTTTGTTCCAGATTTCGAACGCTTCCTCGTCATCCTGATAGATCGACGGATACAGGCGGTCAGGATCAATACCAACCCATTCCGGGCTGGTCAGGAATTCCCAGCTCCATGCGATTGCTTCCTTCTTGAAGTAATCACCGAACGAAAAGTTGCCCAGCATTTCAAAAAACGTGCCGTGACGCGCAGTCTTGCCGACGTTTTCAATGTCGCCCGTGCGGATGCACTTCTGGCAGGTGGTTACACGATGGCGCGGCGGCTCCTGCTCACCGGTGAAGTACGGCTTCATAGGCGCCATACCGGAATTGATCAGCAGAAGCGACGGGTCGTTCTGCGGGATGAGCGAAAAGCTCGGCAGGCGAAGATGGCCTTTGGTTTCAAAAAACTTGAGGTACATCTCGCGCAGTTCATTCAAACTTCTGTACTGCATTTTTGTTTATCCTCCAATTAAATATAATTTACAAAATAAAAAATGCCTCCGCCCAAATGTTAGGGGCGAAAGCAAACTTCCACGGTACCACCCTAATCTGCGTCAGAAAAACGCATCTTAGTTGATCGGATATCGCGGATCAGGCGGCCTGCTTTCACAGGCTGCTCGGAAGTGGCTGTTTTCCGGTTCGGCCGAGGGCTTGCACTCTCCCCTCTCGCTGGACGCCGCTGAGCGAAAAACTCGTTTCCTCATTGCATTGCCGTATAAACTTACCTATAAAATTATATCATTATTTGCCCGTTTGTCAACAGAAAAACCGGCCAAACGGCCGGCTTTTCGGGAGAGAGAAAGAGAAATATTCAAGATTCAGCGAGCTCATCCTGCCCGGGTCACCTTTTTGACCCATTTCCAGCTGCGCAGCCGGATGACAACGGGGATCGCTTTATACAGCTGGTCCCATTTGAGCAGGAAAAACACGACAACGGGCAAACAGTGCCACCAAAACGCAGCCATTGCGGATAGCGGAACAATAATCAGCCACATACTGATCAAATTCATTTTGGCACTGAATGAGGTATCTCCACCGCCGCGGATAATGCCATTATCGCAAGCCATTTGGTAGGATGTGCCGACAGTGGTAATTGCCAACACCAGCATGAATTGCATGGAATATTGATATGCCTGATCGGTCAACGAGCCGCCAAACAGATAAAGGATCGGTGTGCGCAGGGCGAAAATCAAAAAGCCTGAGCATAAGCCAATCGTCAGGAATAACACCTGAAGTGTGCAGACCAACGGACGCAGGCGCTGCTCGTTGCCCTCGCCGATGGTGCGACCAACAACAATACCGGATGCGGATGCTGCGCCATACGCTACAACGGATAGCACCTGATAGACCTGTACTGCAATCGCGTTGGCGGCAGTCACGTCCCCGCCCAGGTGACCAAGAATACCGGTTTGTACCATCTGTGCCACGCCCCACAGCGCTTGGTTAATCAGCACGGGTGAGGAGACACGACCGTAGTCCCGGATATAGCTGGTATCGATATGCAGCAGCTTTTTGAGCGTCAGATTGAGTTTACGCTCTTTAAATTTCAGATAATAGATTACGATTAACAGTTCTACGCAGCGGGAGACCAACGTGGCAATAGCTGCACCCCGCACACCCAGCTCCGGAAAACCAAGATTGCCGTAAATCAGGCAGTAGTTTAGGCATACGTTGATTACCAATGTAGAGCCGGAAATGATGTAACCGATTTTAACAATGCCGATCGATCGCAGAGACGCAACCAAAATATTAGTTACAGTAAATATAATGTATGTAAAACAGATAATTTGAAAATATTGTTCACCCTGTGCGATTACGGCTACATCATTGGATAAAAGAGAAAGCA
>DXDE01000164.1 GCA_019115615.1 Candidatus Agathobaculum merdavium
AAAATAAAAGAAAACCGCAACTTATTTTATAGCATGACTGGTGCGTAAGCCGGGTTCTGTCGTGGACGGTCATCTATCTGGGACGCACGTTGCCGCGCGCCTCAAGCCGCCAGTCGGGACGGACGGGCCGCCCATAGTCCCTGTCGGCGTTGCTGCGGATAGAGTTTACAGGCCCCCCGTGTCACCACGGGGCGCGGTGAGCTCTTACCTCGCCTTTCCACCCTTACCGCGTCGGCGCTTGACGCATCGGCGCGGCGGTATATCTCTGTTGCACTATTCCTAGGGTCGCCCCCGGCGGATGTTATCCGTTATCCTTGCCCTGTGCAGCCCGGACTTTCCTCATGCCATTGGCACGCGACCGTCAGCACCAGTCATGACAAACAGTATACCGCAAAAAAACGCCCCCGTCAAACCGGTCTTGCAAATCGGGTGAAAATCCTGTATACTGTACTCTGTGAAGAAGGCGGTGTAACGCAAATTATGACAGCATTAGAGCAATATCTGGGCGGCCTGTCGGACAAACGGGTCGGCGTTATCGGTGCAGGCGTGAGCAACATGCCCCTGATCCGCATGCTGCGTGCAGCGGGCGTTTCGGTGACGGTACACGATAAGAAGGATCCGACGGAACTGGGCGACGGCTATGCGACGCTTGCGACGTTGGGCGTGGATTTTGTGCTGGGTGAGCACTATTTGGACGCGCTTGACGAGGATGTGATCTTCCGTACGCCGGGCGTGCATCCGCGGCTGCTGGAAGGCGCGCGGTCGCTGGGATCGGAAATCACGAGCGAAATGGAGCTGTTTTTCGCGGTCTGCCCGTGCCCCATTATCGGCATCACCGGTTCGGACGGCAAGACCACGACCACAACGCTCGTCAGCGAGATTTTGAAGCACGCAGGCTATACCGTGCATCTCGGTGGCAACATCGGCACACCTCTGCTGCCGCGCGTCAGCCAGATGACGGAAAACGACCTTGCGGTCGTCGAACTGTCCTCGTTCCAGCTGATGGGTATGAAGCATTCGCCCCATGTTGCGGCGATCACGAACCTGACGCCCAACCATCTGGACTACCACAAGGATTTTGACGAGTATGTGCAGGCCAAGACGGCAATCTATCGCAATCAGGGCGAGAATGACCGTCTGATCCTCAATCTTGACGATGAGGTTACGCGCTCGCTGCATGCCTCGGGCAACCTGTTCTGCACGAGCAAAAAGCAGGAGCTGGCTAACGGCGTGTTCCTCAAGGACGATATCATCTATATCGCAGACAACGGCGCGCGGCGCGAGTTGATGCCTGCGGCGGATATCCGCATCCCGGGCGCGCACAACGTCTATAATATGATGATGGCGGCTGCCATTGTGCAGGGTTATGCGTCGGACGACGATATCCGCACGGTCGCAACTACCTTCGGCGGTGTCGAGCACCGTATCGAATTTGTGCGGGAAAAGGATGGCGTCAAGTATTATAATGATTCGATCGCGTCCAGCCCGACGCGTACGATAGCAGGTCTGGAATCCTTCCAGCAGAAGGTTATTTTGATCGCGGGCGGCTATGACAAGCATATCCCGTATGATGTGCTGGGTGAGCCGATCTGCCAGCATGTAAAAATGCTGATCGTCACCGGTGCGACCGCACCCAAGATCCGGGACTGTGTGCTCGCAGTCGAGGGGGGGCATCCGCCGATCATCGAGGTGGAAAATCTGGAGACTGCTGTGCGCGAAGCGGCGGCACAGGCGCAGGAGGGCGACGTTGTGATCATGAGCCCTGCAAGCGCATCGTTTGACCGCTTCAAGAACTTCATGGAGCGCGGCAAGCTGTTCAAGTCGCTGGTAAACGCACTGTAATAACAATCGTATAGCAAAAGGCTTCCGGCCATAGCCGGAAGCCTTTTTGTATTTTATGCGGCCTGCTTGTCCGCGCGGGACGCACGGCAGACGCATACGAGCGTCAGGATCGCCGTGACGGTCTCAACAGCGGGGAAGGTGATCCATACACCGGTCACGCCAAAGAGCGCTGACAGTGCCAGCAGGAGGGGCGGTACGGCTGCGACGCCGCGCAGCAGTGAGATCGCGAAACCCATACCCGCACGGCCGGATGCGCTGAAGAACGCCGCCGTGGTGAGGTTCAGACCAGCACACCAGAAACCGAGGAAGTAAATGCGCAGGCCAGGTACGGCATAGCCTTGCAGAACCGGGTCGCCTGTGCTGTTGAACGCCATGGCAATCGGGTCTGCAAAGGCAAACACAAGCACATACAGCAGCGTGGCAATGCACAGCGCGGTAACGATGCCATAGCGGTACAGGCGGCGCAGCGCGGCTCGGTCGTTTGTGCCGCTGCTATGGCTGACAAGCGGCTGCATGCCGGTGCTCAGACCCTGATAAATCGCGATCGCAACGAGCGCGAGGTTGGCCACAATACCGTAAGCGGCGACACCCGTGTTGCCGGTCAGCCGCAGCAGGATCAGATTGAACAGGAACAGGACAATGCCCGAGGACAGCTCGCCGATCAGCGAGGACAGGCCGGGGGCACACAGGTTGGGTATGGTGCGCAATGCAGGCGGGCAGCGACGCAGATGGAAGCCGCGTCCCGGGCGGCGCAGGTGGCCGGACAGGATCAGGATGCTGATGATGGGGGACACGCCGGTTGCAAGCGCTGCGCCGAACATGCCCATGCCAAGCGGGAAGATGAACAGATAGTCAAACACGATATTGGACAGGCTGCCGATCACCATGCCGCACATCGCGCGTCCCGGGCCGCCGTCGTTGCGGACAAAGGCGAGCAGCACATTATTGAGCACAAAAAACGGCGAAAAGCTTAGCAGCGTGCGCAGGTAGGTGCGGGTGAGGGGGAAGGTTTCGCTGTCCGCGCCGAGCAGCCGTGCAAGAGGCCCGGCGCCGAGCAGCCCGGCCAGCAGGAAGATCGCGCCGATCACAAGCCCCAAACCCACTGCACGTGTAAACGCGCGGTCGGCGCCGGGCTGGTCACCCTGTGCGCGGCAGATAGTAAAATGCGTTGCCGCGCCCACGCCTGCCATCAGGCCGAGGCCGTTGAGCAGATTAAAGGCGGGGATGGCGATATTGAGTGCGGCCAGTCCGGTCGCGCCCGCGCCGCGGGCGACAAAAAAGGTATCGGCGAGGATATAGCAGGAAATGCCGACCATGCCGAGGATATTCAGCGACGCATAGCGGCCGAAGGTGCGCAGATTGACGGTTTGCTCCATGGTTTTCCTCCTGAGACGAAAAAAACGCCAGACTTTCCATCTTCAAAGGCCTACGATGGAAAGAATGACGCGCAAATTTTTATCCGGCGATAAAAATTCGGTTTTTTTCGATTGACTGACGATAGTATAGCACGGCGGTTTTCGACTGTCAAGCATGCAAAAACCGCCCTGTCCGGTAATAACAGGGCGGTTTGCAATTTGATTTAGAACAGCGCGAGGATCTTGGCGATCTCACCGCGGGTGATCTTGCCGAGAGGCTGCAGCGTGTTGTCGTTATAGCCGCTGATGATATCAGCGGAAACGCAGATCTTGACCTGCTCGAGCGCCCAAGAGGGGACACTCGCCGCATCGGAGAACGTCAGCGGATTTGCCGCATAGCCGCGCGGCAGGCAGCGGCCGATGACCGTCATAACCTCGGCGCGCGTCATATCTGCATCCGGATCGAAATACAGCTTGTCGCCATTGCTGGAACCCTGCATAATACCGGCTTCGGAAACGGCATAAATCGCGCCGCGCGCCCAGCTCGGGATAGAGGCGTCGTCGTCAAAGGCAGTTTCGCCGGTGTAGGAGGTGTCCAGTCCCAGCAAACGCGCAATGGTGACGGCAAATTCCTTGCGGGTCAGGTTGCGGTCCGGGTTAAAATAGGTTTTGCCGTCGCTGCCGGTTTCGCCCTGCATGATGTCGCGTTCATAGAGCTGGGAGGCATAGCCGCGCGCCCAATGACCGTCGGTATCGGCAAAAACATTTGCAGCGTTGCCCGCTGTAACGGTTGCAGCAACACGGGTGCGGTTGCCTGCGTCATCCGAAACGTCGATCGTTACGCTGTGCGTACCGGCGGCAAGCGCACCGGTCTGGACCGTCAGCGTAGAGCCGCTCATCGTTGCCGCACCGGAAACGACCTTGCCGTCCACCTTGACGGTGATATTCGACGCGCGGGCCGGATATTTGCCGCTTTCCATCGTGGCCTTGCCGGTGATGGTGGCGGACGAACCTGCGGACACCGTCAGTTCGGTTTTGTCGAGCGAAACCGCCGGCGCGTCGGTATTGGTTACCGCGTGGTGGGCAGAAACAACGATCTGGTCGAGATAGAGTGCGCTGCTTGCCGCGCCTGCTGCGCTGCGGTCAAAACGCAGGCCGGTCAGGGTGATTGCGGCATCCGGCACGGTAGCGGTCAGCTGTTTCCAGCCGTCCGTCGTCGCGGCGGACAGCGGCGCGGTCACTTCGTTGCCTTCCGCATCGGCAAAGACTGCGGTCAGCGTGCCCTGCGTACCCGTACCGCGCGCCCACAGTGTCAGATAGGTCATAGAGGAAACGTCTGTCTGCGGCAGGGAGATGGTTGCGGTCATCACCTTGGTGCCATCGTAGGTGGCTTTGAGCGAGCCGGTGCCGCGGGCAACCTCGGTATAGTCGGTCACACGGGACAGGGTTATGCCGGTTGTCGCGGTGCAGTCATCCGTATCGGACTCAAAATCCGCTACCGTCTGCGCGTCCTGCGCATTGCCCATGCCGACGTTGACCGTAATGGATTTGCTGGTGTTGCCGTACGAGCAGGTCAGCGTGCCGCTGGCCATCGTGTCGCCTGCGGTGAATACACCGTTTTCGTCGACCGTGCCGGCGCTTGCACTCACACTCCAAGTAAACGAAGTGTCAACCGAGGCCATCTTCTGGTTCAGGCGGTAGGCAATGCCGTTGACATCAACACTCTCGCCCGGCTTCACAGAGATCGAGCTGATATCCTTGCCGCCGCTCTGCAGGGTAATCGAGTGGATGTCGCCTGTGATGCACACTTCCATCGAGCCGCTGACCGTGCCATTGGAGCCGGTGATGGTCGCTTTGCCTGCGGTCATGCCGGCGGTAAAGGTCTGGCCTTCGACCGTGCCGAGGTCGTTTGCAACGGTGTAAGTCAGGTCGGTCGGGGCTTCCGCCGGACCATAGGATGCGTCCGCACCCTTGACCGAGAACCAGGTCGATGCACCGGGCATCAGATAGCGGTAGCTCGGCGTAAGCACGGCATGTGCGGTCACGCCGTCAGAAGCTACGTTATTGACAAAGAAAATGTAGTTGGCGCAGGCGCGCTGCGAGCCGTCCGACGGCTTGGAAATCAGCGTGGCGGTTTGTTCGCCGGGCTGGCGAAGCGCCATAGCCGATGAGCCGCCGCCATCCAGACAGATTGCGCGTACGCAGCCCAGTTCCAGCAGCGCCTGTCCCAGCTCGTCAGCGGTCAGACCGACGCTGTACGAGGATTGGTTGCCGTCGATTTCATACAGTACAACCGTGCCGTCCGCCTTGACGCCGATCGCGCTGCGTGCGCGGCGCGACGAGGCAGCATCAATACCGGAGGTTGTGACCGTGCTGTCATCGATCAGCAGCTTGCCGCCGACTGCATATTCTACCTCTTCCCAGTTGCTGTCATTGGCGCCAACCCAGAGCGTAACCTCCTCGCCAATCGGGAAGTCCACCCAAGAGGGTACGTTTGCGCCGTCCGACTTGGTCAGGATCATCTGGTTGTCTGCGATGGTCAGCGGGGTATTGCCCGTGCCCTTGTCGACAACCTTGAGCTTGACCGAGCTGTTGACCTGTACAGGCGTGCTGTCCAGACGCTCGAGCACGATGTAGCTGCCGTTCGCGGAAAAATGCGTCGAATCGTCATAGTTGCGGTCGAGCAGGTAAGCGCCCGCCGTGGTGCGGGTCTTGTTAAAGTAGGAGACCGTAACTTTGCCGGAGGTGCCGGAAACCGTCATGTTCATGGTCGGGCGGCCCATAACGGCCGTGCCGTCCGCCTTGAAGCCGACTGCGTACTGCCATGCGTCGGACGAGATCAGCTCGCCCTCATCGATGACAAGGCCGATCGGTACGCCGCTGGACATGACGAAAAAGTCCGCGTTCGTGCCGCCGATGACCTTTTTGCCCTGGCTTTCCAGATAGCTGACGGCGTTCGTGATGGTCGCCTGGCTGCCGTAGAGCTGTTCGTCAGCATATACCATGATGGGCTGTACGCCGGTGTTCGGCTGATAGGTCAGCACGTTGGCGCGCTGCACACCGGCGCTGTTTTTGCCCTCGGTGCGGGTGTAGGTCAGCCCTTCGCCAACGGGATAAGAATAGGAGAAACCGTTGGAAAAGGCGGCTCCGGCCGCAGCCGAAAGCAGCTGTGCCGCTGCAAGGGCGCAAGCCAGCAGACGGCAGGATCGTTTTGCGAAAAGTTTCATGTTGCTCCTCTTTTTCTCGAAAACGCGGTGGAAACGGAAAGATGCGCCGTGCGTCCACCTCGCGCACGGCGTGTGCGGATGTTGGTCAGATGCTCTTGACGAGCTTTTCCAGCACCTCGGAAATACGCGGGCTGCGCACCGACACATCGGAAACCCGGTGGTAGATGCCCTTGCGCGCGTTGTACAGACGGCGGGTTTCCGCCTGCTTATCCGGTTTGTCCAGCAGGGGACGGGTATTGGAATAGGACAGGTTTTTGAGGATGCGGTAGTAGGGCGTATCCAGATGGATCAGCAGCCCGGTCTTGCGCACCGCATCAACATTTTCCTGCCGCAGCACCGCACCGCCGCCAAGCGACAATACGATGCCGTCCCGTTGGGACAGTTCTTGGATGTATGCAGTCTCGCGGTCACGGAAATAGGCTTCGCCTTTCTCGGCAAAGATGTCCGAGATTTTTTTGCCTTCCTGCGCCTCGAGGTACTGGTCTGCGTCGATAAATTCCAGTCCGGTCAGCCGCGCAAGCTTGCGGCCGATCGTCGTCTTGCCGCTGCCCATGAAGCCGCACAGCACGATATTGCGCTTGTCATATTTCTCATGCAGCCGCTTAACCGCCATCTTGCCGTAGGTGCGGCGCAGGATGGTTTCGCAGGCCTGCGGCGCGAACTGCACGCCCGACCAGATGGTCTGCGCGTGCGCCGCCTGCATGACCAGCATGAACAGGCCGTCGCGCGTGCGGGTCTTTTTCGGGTTGGCCAGCTTCATTGTCGCCGTGACAGGCGGGTTATAGATCGCGTCGAATACGTATTCGGTCTTATGCGGCAGAAAGTGCAGCGGAGCGGCGTGCTCCTTGGGGAACATGCCGACCGGCGTGGAGTTTAAGACGATCTGGATATCCCGTGGGATATGGCGGCGGCTGAACACCGAAACGTGCGCGCCGGGGACAGCGTCGCACAGCTGTTTTTGCAGCTGGGCGGCCTTGTCCAGATTGCGGCCAGTGATGGTCAGATATGCACCCTCAGTGACGCAGTGGTACGCCATGACGGATGCTGCGCCGCCGTAGCCGAGCAGCAGCACCTTTTTGCCGCGCAGCTTGACGCCGTCGCGTGAGAGCGACGCGGCGAAGCCGAGGATATCGGTGTTATAGCCGATCGCGCGGCCGTCGCGGAAGGCAACGGTATTGACCGAGTGCAGGTCGCGCGCGGCGGTGTCGACTTCGTCCAGCAGGTCGATGACCGCTTTTTTGTGCGGGATCGTGCAGTTAATGCCTTTCAGCTTGCGCTTTGCCAGCTCGAAGGCTTCGGGTAAATCCTCGGGCGGCACGGCCACGCCGATGTAGTCTGCGTCCTGTCCGGACGCGGCGAACAGCTGTGCATGCAGCTCCGGGCTCATCGTGTGGCCGAGCGGCCAACCGATGAGCGCATAGGTCGGCTTTTCCGGCTGGAACGCCCGGAACTCGTCCATATTCAGCAGCATATTGTCAGCCTCCCAACGATTCCAGCGTACGGAAAAAGTCGGGGTAGGAGATCGCGACGACCTCGTGGTTCGCGATGCGGCTGTCGCCATGCGCGGCAAGGCCCAAAATCGAAAGGCTCATCGCGATGCGGTGGTCCTTGTAGGTCTGGAACGCAATACCGCGCGGCTGCTTGCCGCCGCGGATAATCATGCCGTCGTCGGTTTCCTCCACGTCCACACCTGCGCGTGCTAGCTCGGTCACCATCGCGGCGATGCGGTTGGATTCCTTGACCTTCAGTTCCTGCGCGTCGCGGATGATGGTTTCGCCCTCGGCGTAGGCCGCGGCAACCGCAAGGACGGGCAGCTCGTCGATCAGACGCGGAATGATGGAGCCGCCGATCTCTACGCCGTGCAGACGGCTGTACCGCACGGTCAGGTCGCAGACCGGCTCGGCTTCGTCGCGGAAGTTCGTTTCCGTGATGTCCGCGCCCATGTCGCGCAGCACCTCCAGAATACCGGTGCGCGTCGGGTTGACGCCGACGTTTTTAATCGTCAGCTCGCTGCCCGGCACGATTGCGCCCGCGACAAGGAAGAACGCCGCGGATGAAATGTCGCCCGGCACGGCGATATCGACCGCGTGCAGGTCTTCGGGCGGCTCAAGCGTGATGATATTGCCCTCGGTCTCGACCTCGACGCCCAGCGCACGGAACATGCGCTCGGTGTGGTCGCGCGAGGGGGCAGGCTCGATGACCGTGGTTTGACCCTCAGCGTACAGACCGGCAAGCAGGATCGCGCTTTTGAGCTGCGCGGAGGCGACTGGCAGACGGTATTCGATGCCGTGCAGCTCGCTGGGGTACAGCGTCAGCGGACAGAAGTTGTCGTTCTTGCCTTCAATCGACGCGCCCATTTCGCGCAGCGGCTTGATGATGCGCCCCATCGGGCGCTTCTGGATGGAAGCGTCGCCGTTTAAGGTTGCGGTGAACGGCTGCCCGGCCAGGATGCCGCACAGCAGGCGGGTGGTCGTGCCGCTGTTGCCGGTGTAGAGCATCTCTTCCGGCTCGCACAGGCCGTGCAGGCCGACACCCTCGACGATCACCTCGTCGTCAGTAATCTCGATCTCCACGCCCATCTTGCGGAAGCAGTCGATCGTCGACAGGCAGTCCTCGCCCATCAGGAAGCCGGTGATATGGGTCGTGCCGCTCGCCAGCGCGCCCAGCATGACCGCGCGGTGCGAGATGGATTTGTCGCCCGGCACGGTGATCTCACCGCGCAGCGGGCCGCAGGGATGGATTTGCATTTGCTTTACTCCTCCGTTGCATCGGAAACCAGATAGCTGCCGATGACTTTGATGTAGGGCAGCTCCTCGTGGAGCTGGTACAGCAGGGCGCGCACAGCGTGATCCTGCATGTTGCCGGTGAAATCGACATAGAACACATAGCACCATGGGCTGTCCTTGACCGGACGGGAATAGATGCTGGTCATGTCGATGCCGTAGTGGGTAAACACATCGAGCACGCGGCCGAGCGAACCGGCCACGTTCGGGATGCGGAAGGCGATCTCGATGCGATTGTCCTCGGGCAGGCTGGTCAGCGTGCGGCTGACCGCGATGAAGCGCGTTTCGTTGTGCTTCAGGTCGTTGATGCCCTCGGCCAGCACGGACAGGCCGTACCGGTTCGCGGCCTCGCGCGAACAGATCGCGGCGAGGTGTTTATCGCCCTTCTGCTGCACGTTCTGCGCCGCGATGGCAGTGTTTGCGACCTCGATCGCCTCTAGCCCATGCTCGCTGATGAACGCATGGCACTGGGGCAGGGCGTGCGGGTGCGAGCAGACGCTTTGGATATCGGAAAGCGTCGCGCCCGGCACGGCGGCCAGACAGTGCGAGATTTTTTTGATGTACGATTTATTGATCGACAGGTCGTATTCGAGCAGCAGGTCGTAAACCTCGCTGACCGTGCCCGCGGTCGTGTTCTCGACCGGCACGACGCCCACGTCGGCCACGCCGTCGCGCACCGACTGGAACACCTGCTCCCACGTCGGCACACACTGCGGCTCGCACTGCGGGAACAGCGCCCGCGCGGCCAGCTCCTGATAGGCGCCGGGCACACCTTGATAATAGACGGTTTTCGGGGCAATTTCGTTCCCAGACGGGTGCAGCGGGAAGCGCTCGGGGCGCTGGCGCAGCATCTCACTGTATTGATATTCGCGGCTGGCGCGGATCATGCTTTGCAAAAGCGCGGTGTATTTCAGACGCAGCTCGTCGCTCATGCCGGAAGCGCGCTTTTCGATGATCTCGGCCTCGCGGTCGGGCTTGTAGATCTTGTCATCGGTTTCGACTTTGGTCTGCGCCACTTGGAGCGCAAGATCCATGCGTTCGAGGAAGAGCGCGCGGATCTGCTCGTCGACGCGGTTGATGTCCTGCCGGATGTCAGAAAGTTCACGCATAGCCGTTCGCCTCCCGCAGTAAGTCTGCCAGCGCAACCGCGCAGGCTGCTTCGATAACCGGTGCGGCGCGCGTGACGATGCAGGGATCGTGCCGCCCGTGGATGGACAGCGGTTCGACCTTGCCGGTCTCGATATTGAGCGTGTGCTGCATAGCCGAGATTGACGGCGTGGGCTTGATGCACGCGCGGACGATCAGAGGCATGCCGTTGGTGATGCCGCCGTTGATGCCGCCATTGTTATTGGTTTCGGTTTTGACGGTATCGCCGTCCTTATATAGCGTATCATTTGCGTGCGAGCCGCGCAAGGCCGCAAAGGCAAATCCTGCGCCAAATTCTACGCCCTTGACCGCCGGTACGGCAAACAGGATGGAGGACAGGCGGCTTTCGACCGTGTCCATCATCGGGCTGCCGATGCCCGCAGGCAGGCCAACGGCCGCACACTCGATCACGCCGCCGACCGAATCCTGCGCCTCGCGCGCGTCCTCGATCGCGGCCAGCATGGCGTCCAGCGCGCGCGGATTGTTGACTGGATACTCTGCGTTTCGCAGCGTTTCCAGCTGGGATACTGGCACGTCCACATCGTCAAACGGCATATCTTGGATCTGCGCGATCGACTGGATATGCGAGCCGACGCTCACGCCCTGCGTTTTCAGCCACAGCTTGCATAGCGCGCCCGCAAACACAAGCGGCGCGGTTAGACGGCCGGAAAAATGGCCGCCGCCGCGCGGGTCGTTAAAGCTATGATAGCGCACCATGCCAGTGTAGTCCGCATGTCCCGGACGGGGCTGCGGCGCGAGCGCGGCATAGTCGCCCGAGCGCTGGTTGGTGTTCTGGATGAGCGCGCAGATCGGCGCGCCCGTGGTTATGCCGTTTAGGATGCCCGACTGCACGAGCGGCAGGTCGGCTTCCTTGCGCTGGGTGGACTGCTTGTTGCGTCCCGGCGCGCGGCGCTCCATTTCGCGCAGCACAAAGGCTTCGTCGTACGGAACACCCGCCGGGAAGCCGTCGATCACGACGCCGATACCGGCGCCGTGCGACTCCCCGAAGATGGATATTTTGATGGCGTTGCCCCAAGTGGAACCCATGGGTAGCAGCCTCCTTACAGTTTGAGAATGTAATCGTGCAGCGCCTCGGCCTCGATTGGGGTGATCTCCGCCCGGCCAGGCTCACGCACGAGGATGAAGTTGACCGTGCCGCCGAATTTCTTCTTGTCCGACAGCAGCGCGCCGTAAATCGCTTCGCGGTCATAGGTAAGCTCGGTCGGCAGGCCGATTTTCTGCAGCAGGGAAACGAGCGGCGCGGACAGGTCGGGGTCGCCGCGCATCGCGCCCAACCGCAGCGCCGCGACCATGCCGATCGCGACCGCCTGCCCGTGGGTCAGTTCGGTGTAGTTCCCGAGCTTTTCGGCCGCGTGGCCAACCGTGTGGCCGAAGTTCAGGATCATGCGCAGGCCGGTATCGTGCTCATCGATTGCGACCACGTCGCGCTTGATTTTGACGCACTCGTAGATCACGTCCTCGATGCGCGCCTTGTAATCCGGCTGCGAAACCATATCGAGGATGGTGGGATTGGCGATATAACCGTATTTGACGACCTCGGCCATGCCGTCGGCAAAGGTCGCGTCCGGCAGCGTTTGCAGCACTGCGGGATCGATCAGCACCAGCCGCGGCTGGTAGAACGCGCCGACAAGGTTTTTGCCCTCGGCGAGGTCGACGCCCGTCTTGCCGCCGACCGAGGAATCCACCTGCGCGAGCAGGGTGGTCGGGATCTGGCAGAGCGACACGCCGCGCAGGAAGGTCGCCGCGGCAAAACCGGTAATATCGCCCACTACGCCGCCGCCGAGCGCGATAATCAAATCCTTGCGCGTCATGCCTGCGGCGAGCAGGTCATGGTAGATGCTCTCAACGGTTGAAAGCCGCTTGTGCTCCTCGCCCGCGGGAATGACGGTCGTCGAGACCGGCAAATCAAACTGCTGCGCGAGCGCATCAAGATAGAGCGGCGCAACCGTCGAATCGGTTACGATATGCACGCGGGAAGGGGAGAACACCTTCAATATTTCCTTGCCCGCGCGTTGGAGCAGGTCGGTTTCGATATAGATCTCCGAAATGCCCGCCGCGCCCTGCAGCGTCAGCGGTTCACGCGAGGGGATGGCGCCTTTGATATCCATAGCGCGCCTCAAATCTCGCGGCCCACGGCCTGTGCCACCGCGCGCAGGCTGGTCATGGCCTCGTGGAAGGAATCATAGGTCAGCGACTGCGCGCCGTCGGACAGCGCGTGCGCCGGGTCGTTGTGCACCTCGATCATCAGGCCGTCCGCGCCCGCGGCGACTGCCGCCTTGGCCAGCGGCTCGACCATCCAGTAGATGCCGCCCGCGTGGCTGGGGTCGACCACAACCGGCAGATGGCTCATGCGCTTGAGCACCGGCACCGCCGAAATGTCGAGCGTATTGCGGGTGTAGGTCTCATAGGTGCGGATGCCGCGCTCGCACAGGATGACCTTTTCGTTGCCGCCCGCCATGATGTACTCGGCGCTCATCAGGAATTCTTCCATCGTGTTGGCAAAGCCGCGCTTTAAGAGGATGGGCTTGCTGGTCTGGCCAAGCTCCTTGAGCAGCTCGAAGTTCTGCATGTTGCGCGCGCCGACCTGGAAGCAGTCGCACTTGTCCATGAACAGGTCGATGTGCGCAGGGTTGGTGATTTCGGTGACGACCGGCAGACCGGTCTCGTTATGCGCCTTGTGCAGCAGCTCAAGGCCTTCCGCCTTGAGGCCCTGGAACGAGTACGGGGAGGAACGCGGCTTCCATGCGCCGCCGCGCAGCACGGTTGCGCCCTCGGCCTGCACGTGCTTGGCCACGTCGATGATCTGTTCCTCGCTCTCGACCGAGCACGGGCCCGCCATGACAACCAGCTTCTTACCGCCGACGACAACGCCCGGCGCGATCTCGACCTCAGTGTTGTCCGGATGGAACTTGCGGTTGGCCAGCTTGAACGGCTCCTGCACCTTCAGGATGTTCTCGACCTGCGGGTCGCGCATCAGCGCGTCCTTATCCACTGCGCCCGTGTCCC
The DNA here is from genome assembly GCA_019115615.1 of Candidatus Agathobaculum merdavium. Lineage (GTDB taxonomy): Bacteria > Bacillota > Clostridia > Oscillospirales > Butyricicoccaceae > Agathobaculum > Agathobaculum merdavium. The sequence goes on from DXDE01000164.1 coordinate 13,381, forward strand.
CGACAAGGCCGATAACGATCGTGCCTTCGCCGTAAATCGGGTTTGCCTTAACGCCCCAGCGCTCGATATGGCGGGAAAGCTCCTCGACGTGTTCGCGCGTTGCGCCGTGTTTCATAATGATGATCATGTGTTGTCTCTCCTTTTTATGTTAAAAATGTGGGTTTATTGCTGTTTGTCCGGCGGAGACAGGCACAAAAAAAGCCTTTCATCCACAAAGAGGGACGAAAGACAAACGGTTCCGCGGTACCACCCACATTCGGCACAGAAAAATGCCGCACTTTTTTCGGATACAAATATATCCTATCCCGGTAACGGAGGAAATCCGTCGGCGCCTACTGAAACGGATTTTTCAGCGCCGCAGCTCGAGAGGGAACTTCATTGTACCGGCGTCTGCGTCCGTTTCCAGTCATGCCGGACACTCCCTGAAAGCCGCACTTGGGACAATTACTTTCCTCTTTCATCGCTTTGTGCAATATTTGTCCTTATTATAGTACCAACTCCGCCCCTTGTCAATGCTTCTTTTGTTACGGTTGTGTTGCAGGCATATCCGGGACAGGCCGGGCATAGAGTAGGACAGGTGATGCAAATGGAAGTCAAAAAGGACAGGGCGCTGCGGCAGGCGGTCAGCTGTCTGCCGCCCGAGCGGGCGGCAGAGCTGCTCTCGATTGCCGGGCAGGACGAAGTGGAAGAAGTCCGTCTGCGGGCGGGGCGTTCGCCGTCTGTACGCACGGCTTTGGGCGAACAGGAAACCGATTTTGCACCAGTCACGGCCGGGGAGCTTCGTGAGACGCTCAGCCGCGCGGCACGGTATTCGGTACATAGCTATGCGGAGAGCATGCGGCATGGATTTGTCCCGCTTGAGGGCGGGCACAGGCTTGGACTGTGCGGCACGGTGGCAGAGGAAAACGGACAGGTGGTCGGCGTGCGCGGGCTTTCGTCGGTCAATCTGCGCGTGGCGCGGCAGGTGGACGGGCTGGATGACATCCTGCGCCCATGGGTGGGCGACGGCGCACCCGGGAGCGTGCTGCTGGTCGCGCCGCCCGGCTTCGGCAAAACGACGCTGCTGCGCGCATGGGTGCGGCTGGTATCGGACGCGGGCAACCCGGTCGCGGTTGCGGACGAGCGCGGCGAGATCGCGGCGCTGGCGGAAGGTGTGCCGCAGTTCGACCTCGGACGCTGCACCGATGTGATGGAGGGCTGCGGCAAGCGGCGCGCCGCCCTTATGCTGCTCAAAACCATGTCGCCCGCGCTGCTCGCGATGGATGAGATCACCGCGCCCGAGGACGTGGAAGCGGTCTCGCTCTGCGCGCATTGCGGCACAGCTGTGCTTGCCAGCGCGCACGCGGCGGGGGTGGAGGATTTGCTGTGCCGCCCGCTTTATCGCGCACTGCTCGATCTGCATGTGTTTTCGCACGCGCTGGTCATCACACGACAGGACGGTGCGCGGCACTACCGGCTGGAAGGATTGGAGGGAACGCAATGCTCAAGCTGATGGGGGCGGTGCTGGTGTGCGGCGCATGCGCGTCGCTCGGGCTGTCCGCCAGACAGGGGCTGCGGCGGCGGGTCGCGGCGGCAGACGCCATGCTGCTCGCGCTGCATTTGATAGAGGGGGAGATCCGCAGCCGCCGCACGCCGGTGCCTGAGATCGTAGGCGAACTGTCGGAAAGCGGGAACGCGGTGATCCGGACGGTGTTTGGCGCGCTCCATCGGCGGCTGGGGCAGGCGGACGGTCTGTCGCTCGGCTACCACTGGCGTGCGGCGCTGCGTGAGACGCGCGACGAAGCCGGCCTGGATAAGGCTGCATGCGATATCCTTAGCGAAGCAGCGGCGTGGCTCGGCCGGTACGATGCGGACGAGCAGGTCGCGGGGCTGCAGCAGATCGGGCGGCGGCTTACCGCTGCGCGGGACAAGGCGGCAGGAGAACTGCAAAACAAAGGCAACCTGTACCGCACCTGCGGCGTTGCGCTGGGGATTCTGGTGGTGCTGGTGCTGATCTGAGGGACGGAGGAACAACATGGACGTAGATCTGATTTTCCGCATCGCAGCGGTCGGCATCCTTGTGGCCGTGCTCGGCCAGCTGCTGACGCGCTCGGGACGGGAGGAACAGGCCCTGATGACAACGCTTGCGGGGCTGATCGTCGTGCTCATGCTGATCGTGCAGGAGATCGACCGGCTGTTCACGATGATGAAAAGCGTATTCGGGTTTTGAGCGGGCTGACAGCCGCCTGCGGCTTGGCGCTGCTGGCGCTCGTGCTGTCGATCACGATCAAAAAGGACGCGCCCGCAATCGCGCTGCTGCTGGTGCTTGCCGCTGGGGTTCTTATTCTGCTGCGCACGTTTGCAATGGCGGAAGGGGCACTGTCCAACCTGTTGGGCCTGCTGGAGCAGGGCGGTATGGCGCGCGAGCTGTATCTGCCGGTGCTCAAATGCGTGGGCGTGGCGGTCGTGGTGCGTGTGGCGGGCGCGCTGTGTCGGGATAACGGACAGTCCGCGCTCGCGGCAAAGCTCGAGATTGCGGGCGCGGTGCTGGCGCTCTCGCTCTGCCTGCCGCTGATCGAGCAGGTGCTGGCGCTGGCGGCGGGATGGATGGCATGAAAGGGAACGGACGTATGAAACAATGGCTTGTGGCAGTGCTGCTGCTGTTTTTGTTCCTTCCGCTGGCTGCGGCGGCGGATGTGGACGGCACAGAAGGGGAAACGCTGCGCGAGGCAGTGCTGGGAGACGCGCGCGCCTATCTGGACGGTATTGATGCGGATACAGCGGACGAGCTTGCCGCCTCATTTTCCCGGCTGCTGGAAAACACCGCGCAGGACAGCCGCAGCGCGCTGGAAAGCGCGTTCGGCAGTTTGCTCCGGGTAGCGGCGGTCGTCGTATTGACGGCGGCTGGCCGCGGCTTTTCCGCCGCGGCGGGCGGTGCGGAGGATGCGTGGATTGACATGGCGGGTGTGTTGGGCTGCGCGGCGGTGCTTTTGCAGGATTTCACGGGCGTTCTGGCGCTCTGCCGCGAGACCCTGACAGAGATCAGCGTGTTTTCGGGGGCGCTGCAGCCTGTGCTGGCGACCGTACTAGCCGCAGGCGGCAGCGCCGCGACGGCAACCGCTTTGCAGGTCGCGACGATGGTGGTATTCGATTTGGTGATCCGGCTGGTCAATACGCTGCTTGTACCTGCGGCGTGTGCGTACCTCGCGATCTCGGCGGTGGACGCCGCGACCGGGAACGGCATGCTGCGCAGTCTGGCTGACGGCATTAAGGGGCTGACGTCAGGTACGCTGAAATTGCTGCTGACATTGTTTACCGCTTATCTGACGATTGCAGGCGGGGTATCGGGCAGCGTCGACCGCATGGCGCTCAAGGCGACAAAATTTGCGTTTTCCGGCGCAGTGCCCGTGGTCGGCGGTGTGATCTCGGATGCGACGGAAACCGTCCTGTCGGGCGCGGCGCTGCTGCGCGGGTCGGTTGGTGTGTTCGGCATGCTGTGCGTGACTGCGATCTGCCTGATTCCATTCGTGCGCGCGGGTGCGAGTTACCTGTGTTATAAAGCCGGGGCGGCGGTGTTGTCGCCGTTGTGCTCGGGCAGCCTGCGGCAGCTGCTGGAAAGCGTGGGAACGGGCTTCGGCCTGCTGCTCGGCATGTTGAGCACCTGCTGCCTAATTTTGTATCTTGAACTGGTTTATGTGGTTGCGATGGTGAAGCCGATATGAGGGAACTATTCCAAACGATTTTGCTGCGCGTGACGGTCGCGGGGATCGCGTCCGCGGTGGCGCTGCGCGTGGTGGGCGGCGGTGCGCTGCGTGAGATTGTCAAACTTGCCGCTGGGCTGCTGATGCTGCTGGCGCTGCTGCAGCCGCTCGCCGGGCTGCGGCTATCGGTTTCCAGTCTGCTGCCGGGCGGGCTGGACGCCGCCGAGGTGGAGGAGATCGAGCAGCAGAACGCGCAGACGGCGATGACAACGATTGCCGCAAGCATCGCGCACGCGCTTGAGGACAGTGCGGCTGCGGCGGGCTTTGACTGCCGGGTGCAGGTCGAAATGGGGACCGATGCGGATGGCATCCTGCAGGTCAGCCATGTAGCGGTATATTACGACAGTGCGGACGCAAAACGGCTGGATGAACTGAAAACGATCATCACGGACGGCTGTGGCGTGGGTGCGGACAGACAGGAGTGGATTTTGGAATGAAAGAGCAATGGAAGGCGCGTCTCGCGGCGGCACGCGATCTGGTCGTACCGCTTGCGGTCAAATATCGCGCGGTGCTGATCGTGCTGCTGGCGGGCGTGTTGCTGCTCGCCTCGGGCGGGCGGGGGGAAGCGGCGCAAACGAGCGAAACACCGTCGGCAGGGCAAGGGGAAGCCGCGTTTGACCTTGCGGCTTTTGAGCAGCAGCTGTGCGACCGGCTTTCCTCGGTCGATGGGGTCGGCCGGGTCGAACTGATGCTTTCGCTTGAACAGAGCGGCGAGGCGGTCTATGCGGTCAACACGCGGCAGACGACGAGCAGCGGGGGCGACACCGAGAGCTTTGAGAGCGACCTGACCGTGGTCAGCGACAGCGATTATGGAGAAACGCCGGTGACGGTCAAGAACCTGCTGCCGACCTTCCGCGGCGCGGTCGTGTTGTGCGACGGGGCGGGGGATGCGCAGGTGCGCCTTGCAGTGACGCAGGCGGTCAGTACGGTATGCGGCATCGGCGCGGACAAAGTTACGGTTCTGAAACTGTCCGGTGCATCATAAAACAGAAGTAACCACAAACAGGAGGGCGAGCAGTGATGAAAAAAATCAAAAAACGCGGCGCGGTATATGGTGTGATCGCGCTGCTGCTTTGCGCGGCAGTTTACCTCAACTGGAGCTATGTCGATGCGCCGGATGAGCTGCTGGCGGCAGGCGAGACCAATACGGACAGCACTTCCACGTCGGCGGAAGGCGAAGAGGACTATTTCGCAGCCTCACGCCTGTCACGTGAGCAGGCGCGTGATGAGGCGGTCAGCACGCTGCGCGAACTGAGCGAAAGCGAGGAAGCGGATCAGGCGGCCAAGGATGAGGCCGCCGCGCAGATCTCGGCGCTCGCGGATGATTCGGTTACCGAGGCCAATATCGAAAGCCTGATCCGCGCCAAGGGCTATGCGGATGCGGTGGTGATGATCGGGGACAGCAGCGTCAATGTGGTCGTCGCGCCGCCGGACGGCGGTTTGCAGGCAACCGATGTGACGGTCATCAAGGATATTGTCGTTTCTGAGACCGGTGTGACCGCCGGGCAGGTCAAAATCGTCGAAGCAGAGTAAAATACGGTATCAGCGCGTATTTTTGCTTTGCATTTCGCCGAAACTGTGCTATAATCCCGTTATAAAGGAGAGTGAGCACTATGGCGGATCATAAGGAGTACTGGTCGACCGAGAGCGATCAGGGTTCGATTCGGATCTCTGAGGATGTCGTGGCGTCCATCGCAGCGCTGGCTACGAGCGAAACCCCGGGCGTCAGCGGTCTGTATTCCACGCTGACCAGCGATATTGTCAGCTTTTTGAGCAAGAAGAACCTGTCCAAGGGCGTGCGCATCGAGATCGCCGAGGAAGGTACGGTACGGATCGAGATCGGCTTTCTTGCGCTGTTCGGCCACAACATCTGCGATGTGGCAAAGCAGGTGCAGGAGAGCGTGCGTTCGTCGGTTGAGTCGATGACCGGCCTCAAGGTCACCGAGGTCAATGTGCATGTCGGCGGCGTAACGTTTACGCCCGCGCCCGCAGTGGCCGAGGAGCCGCAGGCAGTGCAGGAATAAACACGGCAATGAAACAGCAGGACGCGTTGTCCTGCTGTTTTCTTTTATGTGCGCCCGGTTTTCCCGAATAGCACCTTGCAACTTTGGCGAAAATAGGATAAAATAAGGCGTAACAGACATATTGGGAGGAAGCTGCTGCCGTGAGTGTGATGAGCAGAACAAAAGCAAGGGAAATTGCGCTGCACCTGATCTTTGAGATGGGGTTCCAGCAGTTTGAAGAAGAAAATCTGGAAGAGCGGCTGGACGAGTCCATTATGGCCTCGATCAGCGGCGATATCGCGCTGTACGCAGGCAAGCTGTCGCCCGCGCAGACGGATTACATCCGCGCGGTGGTCAAGGGCGTGGCCGCGCGCCGCGAGGAGCTGGACGAGACAATCACCGCCTACTCCAAGGGCTGGAAGATCAGCCGCATGTCGCGCATGACGGTTGCGGTGCTGCGTCTGGCGCTCTATGAGATGCGCTATGTGGACGATGTGCCGGTCGGCGCCGCGATCAACGAGGCGGTCGAGCTGGCCAAGGTGTACGATACGGACGAGGCCGCCGCGTTCATCAACGGTGTGCTGGGCGCTGCCGCGCGCGCCGCGGGCGAGACTGACGTCCCGGCCTCGGAGCAGGCCGCGTCTGCGGAGAACGCCAATGCCTGAGCGTTTTCTGGGTATCGATACCTCAAATTACCGCACGTCGGCGGCTATCTATGATGCTGAAACTGGCGCGTGGCAGAACGAGGGCAGCCTGCTGACCGTGCCTGAGGGTGCGATCGGCCTGCGACAGTCGGATGCGCTGTTCCAGCATACCGTACATCTGCATGAGAAAATCGAAGCCCTGCCGCAGGGCGAGGTGCGCGCCGTTGGCGTGAGCACCCGCCCGCGTGCGGTCGAGGGCTCGTATATGCCCTGCTTTCTGGCAGGTCAGAGCGTCGCGCGCAGCGCGGCGCATTTGCTATCTGTGCCCCTTTTTTGCGTGTCACACCAGCAGGGGCATATCGCGGCGGCGGCGCTTTCCGCTGGGCGGCTTGAGCTGCTGGATGAGCCGTTTCTCGCGTGGCACCTGTCGGGCGGGACGAGCGAGCTGCTGTATGTCATGCCGGGGGCGGACGGTCTGCCGGACTGCGCCTGCATCGGCGGTACGACCGACCTTGCGGCGGGACAACTGATCGACCGCGCGGGCGCGTTGTTGGGACTGCCGTTCCCGTCGGGCGCGGCGCTCGACGCGCTGGCGTTGGAGGCACAGCCGGAGAAGGGCTACCGCCCCAAAGTGGCGGACTGCCGGTTTTCGCTCTCCGGCATGCAGAATCAGGTGGAAAACAAGTTTAAGACCGCGGAAGCCGCGCAGATGGCGCGGTTTACGCTCGAGACAGTTGCAAACGCGGTTGTCAAAGCGACTGAGCAGGCGATCAAACAGTACGACTGTCCGGTTTTGTGCGCGGGCGGCGTGATGGCAAGCCGCGTGCTGCGCGCGCGTATGGAACAGACATTCGGTAAACGCGTTTCGTTTGCCGAGCCGGTGTTGTCGGGCGATAATGCGGTCGGCGTGGCGGTGCTTGCCGCGCGGCTTTATGAAAGGGACAAAACGTGAGTACGATCTATTCGGTATCCCAACTGAATAACGAAATCAAGGAATTGCTCGACGCGGTGCCGGGGTATCGCAATCTGCTGGTGCAGGGCGAGATATCCAACTACAAGGCGCATTCCTCGGGGCATCACTATATGAGCCTGAAGGACGCGGGGGCGTCAATCAACGCGGTGATGTTCCGCTCGGATGCGATGCGCTTGAAATTCCGGCTGGAAAACGGCATGAAGGTCATCGTGCGGGCGCGCGTCAGCTCGTTCCCGCGCACGGGCCAGGTGCAGCTGTATATTTCTGAGGTGATACCGGACGGCGCGGGCGCTTTGAATCTCGCTTTTGAGCAGCTGAAAGCCAAATTGCAGGCCGAGGGTTTGTTTGACCCGATGTACAAAAAGCCGATTCCTCGCATGCCGCGCAAAATCGCGCTCGTGACTTCACCGACCGGCGCGGCGGTGCGCGATATGATCCGTATTCTCGGCCGCCGCTGGCCGCTGGCGGAGGTCACGCTCTATCCGGCGCAGGTGCAGGGGCAGGGCGCGGCGGACAGCATCGCGCGGGCAATCAGTCTGGCCAATGCGATCGGCGACGCGGACGTGATTTTATGCGGACGCGGCGGCGGGTCGATGGAAGATTTGTGGGCATTCAACGAGGAAGTGGTTGCACGGGCGATCTTTGCGTCCGAAATCCCAGTCATTTCGGCGGTCGGCCACGAGCCGGACGTCACGATCGCGGACTTTGTCGCGGATTTGCGCGCGCCCACGCCGTCAGGCGCGGCTGAACTTGCCGTACCTGACCGCGCGGAGTATGCACTCAGCCTGCGTACGCTGGACACGCGGCTGCATGCCGCGGCGCTTATGCAGGTGCAGCGGCAGCGCAAACAGCTGGACGGGCTGCAGCAGCGGCTGGAAGCGCGCAGTCCGACGCGATATATTGAAGAAAAGCGTGTGCTGCTCGACCGGACGACCGACCGCCTGCAGGCGGCATTTCCGGCGTATCTCGCGCGCGAGGGGCAGAAACTGACCCTGCTGCGCCGTCGGCTGCTGGCCGCGGGCAAGGACGGCGTGCAGCGCCGCCGCCTGCGCTTTGCAAGGACGGTCGCGACGCTCGACGCAATCAGCCCGCTGCGCGTGCTTGCGCGCGGCTATGCGGTCGCGAACAAAGGCGTGCGCGGCGCGGTGATTACCGATGCGGCGATGCTGAAAGCAGGGGACAGCCTGCATATCCGATTTGCCAAAGGCGCGGCAAACTGCCGCGTGACCGATATCGAGGAGGAACGAAACGATGGCGGAAAAGACGTTTGAAAGCCAGATGGAGCGGCTTGAGGAGATCGTCCGGCTGCTGGAAAAGGGTGAAGCACCGCTTGGCGACAGCATCAAGCTGTTTGAGGAAGGCACCAAGCTGTCCGCAGCGTTGGGCAAAATGCTGGACAAGGCCGAGCAGAAGGTGACGATCTTGCAGGAAAACATGCAGGGCGAACTGACCGAGCAGCCGTTCGATGCGGAGGAGGCGGGCAAATGACGTTTGCAGAGCAGTTACAGGCCGATATTGCGGTCATTGAGCCGGCATTGGAGAAATATCTGTCCCGCGAGACGGGCGAGGGATACGACCGCATCTTTGAAGCCGCGAAATATTCGGCGATGGCGGGCGGCAAGCGCCTGCGTCCGGTGATCGTTTTGGAATTCTGCCGTCTGTGCGGCGGCGACACGCAAAAGGCGCTGCCGTTTGCGTGCGCGCTCGAGATGATCCACACCTATTCGCTCATCCACGACGACCTGCCGTG
>DXDE01000165.1 GCA_019115615.1 Candidatus Agathobaculum merdavium
GGGAGAATTTGTTTTTCTGGTCGGCGCGTCCGGTTCGGGCAAGACAACGATTATCAAACTTTTGACCGCTGAAGTGCGCCCGACCGAGGGCCGCGTGCTGGTCAACAATTATAATATTGGAGAGATGAAAAAACGGCAGATCCCGTACCTGCGCCGCACACTTGGCGTTGTGTATCAGGATTTCCGTCTGATCAATAATAAGACCGTGTACGAGAATGTGGCGTTTGCCATGCGTACGATCGGCGCAAAGGGAAAGGCCATCAAGGAGCGCGTGCCCTATGTGCTCGATCTGGTCGGTCTGTCGGATAAGGCGCAGACCAAGCCGATGAATTTGTCGGGCGGCGAGCAGCAGCGTGTAGCAATCGCGCGTGCGCTGGTGAATAACCCGCGTCTGATCATCGCCGATGAGCCTACCGGAAACCTCGATCCGGCGCGTTCCCTCGAGCTGATGACACTGTTTGAAAAAATCAATGAGCTGGGCACCACCGTGCTGATCGTCACGCACGAAAAAGGACTGGTGGACGAGTTTGAAAAACGCGTCGTAATGATCGACAAGGGCGAGGTCGTCAGCGACCAGACAGGTGGGTACTATCAGCTATGAGAAGTTTTGGTTACTATTGGAAGGAAGGCTTCCGCAATATATTCAAGCACGGTTTCATGTCGATTGCGGCGGTACTCATTATGATCGCCTGCCTGCTTTTGACCGGAACCGTCACACTGATTGCATATAATATTGATCAGAGCATCGAAACACTGCAGCAGTCCAACGAAATCGTCGTTTTCATCGATGAGGATCTGACAACCCGTGAGGCGAAAGCACTCGGCAGCGAATTCGAACGCATTGATAATATCGCAACCATCGAGTTTGAGGACCGCGATGTAGCACTTGAGAAATACCGCGAGGAGCTTGGCGAGGACGCGGTGATTCTGGAAAATTATAATTCGGCGAATAACCCGCTGCGCAACAGCTTCATCTTCACGCTGAAGGACCCGACGCTTGCAGAGCAGACGATCGAGGAGATCAGCGCGGTGGATGGCACGGATTATATCCGTGCGGATGAGGATGTGATTTCCAGGCTGATCCAGGTGCAACGCGTATTCAATATCGTTGCATTGGCAATGGTTGTTGGCTTGGCGGTTATCTCGATCTTCATCATCGCCAACACGGTTAAGCTTGCCATGTTTGCACGCCGTGAGGAAATCTCCATCCAGAAGATGGTCGGCGCAACCAACTGGTTTATTCGTTGGCCGTTCGTGATCGAAGGTATGGTGCTCGGCTTGCTGGCAGGCGGGCTGGCCTTTCTGGCAGAATGGGGACTGTATTCCGAACTGACCAACATTGCCAGTGGCGTAATTCCGTACTTCCACATCCTGCCGTTTGATAACCTGCGGCTGCTGGTGCTCGGCGTATATCTGGGCGCGGGCGTGCTGTTTGGTATCGGTGGTTCGGTGACGAGTATCCGTAAGTTCATGGATGTTTGACCTATCGGCAAGAATAAAGGAGCGAAACCCATTATGCTGAAACAAAAAACGATACGACTGATTTCCTGTGTGATTGCCGGGATTCTGGTTATCGCGCTGCTCTCCTCTATGATAGTGAGCAGTCTTGTCTATGCAGGCGCGGCGGAGGATGCCGACGAACTGCAGGATAAGTTGTCCTCCCTTGAGGATGAAAAGGCAGCTGTCAAGGAAAGAATTGCTGAGCTGACCAAGCAGGCGGACGACGTCGAGGCGACGCGTGCCGCGCTGCAGAGCGAGATCGACCTGACCAAGGAAGAGATTGCGACGGTTGAGGCCTATATCGAACGCCTGCAGCAGCAGATCGATGTTAAGACTACGGAGCTGGAAGCTGCGGAAGAGGCGCTGGAGCAGAAGGAAGAAGAATTCGCGCTGACGGTGCGCACCACCTATGAGCAGGGCGATAGCAGCTATCTGCAGGTGCTGCTCAATTCCACCAGCTTCTCTGATCTGCTGTCCCGTATGGAAATCATCACAGCGATCATGGAAGATAACAAGAAGACGGTTGCCGAATACACAGCAGCCAAGGAAGATATTGAGCAGAAAAAGGAAGAGTTGCAGGCGACACAGGATTCTCAGAAGGAATATCAGGAGAACCTGAGCTATAAGGTCGACGAGCTGGCCGCGAGTGAGGCTGAACAGGCCGCGCTGGCTGAGAGCATCGAGGCCTATAAGGCTGAGAGTGAGGCCGAGTACGACCGCATTTCGAGCGAGATGCAGGAGGTCAGCAGCCAGATTGCGGCATTGTCCGCGCAGGCGGCGGCTGCCGGCGGCGTGCCGTACAGCGGTACCTTTGTCTGGCCGACACCGAGCTGCACGACAACCTCGAGCGCTTATGGCTACCGTGTGCACCCGATTTACGGCACGGTCAAGTTCCACGCCGGTGAGGATATCCCGGCAAGCTACGGCGCAGAAATCCTTGCTGCGGCATCCGGTACGGTGACCACCGCAGGCTGGGTTTCCGGCTACGGCAACTACACGGTTATCGACCATGGCGGCGGCACGATGACGGCATATGGCCATCAGTCCAGCATCATCGTTTCGGTCGGCCAGTATGTGGAGCAGGGTCAGGTTATCGGCTATGTCGGTTCGACCGGCAACTCGACCGGCCCGCACCTGCACTTTGAGGTGTACCAGAACGGCTCGACGGTCGATCCCAAGAGCTTCTTCAGCTTTACTTAAATCAAAATGGCATCAAAGGGGGAGGGCGTTCGCTCTCCCTCTGCTTTTGGGAGGAAACGGCATGTTTGAAGGACAAGAACACAAAGTCTCAGTATCGACCGCACTTCTTCTATGTGCGACCACTGCCGCGGCAACTATTTTGGGTTGTTATGCAGCGGCTGGGTGGCGTACAGATGAGGTCGAGGACAAACTGCGCGAGATCGATAAGCTTGTAGCCGACCGCTATGTCGGCGAACTCGATGGGCAGGCGGTGGCGGACTATGCTGCGGTCGGTTATATGACCGGGCTGGGCGATAAGTGGTCGTCCTATATCCCGGCCGATCAATATGAGGCATATCAGCTGAGCAGTCAGGGCAAAGGCTGCGGCATCGGGGTGACGGTTATTTCCGGTGCGGACAGCATCCGTGTCAATCTGGTGTATGATGATTCGTCGGCAGCCGGGGCCGGTATCCAAAAAGGCGAATATATCGTCGGTGCAGAGGGCAAGACGGTTGCCGCTGACGGCGCGGACGCTGTGCTCGATGCGATCGCAGGCGAGGCGGGCACCGAGGTGACCGTATCGGTCGCGGAAACGCCGTCCGGCGAGGCGCGTGAACTGACAATGGAGCGCGCGATGGTGACGCAGAAAATGGCATGGGGGCAGATGCTGGATGGAAATGTCGGTTATATCCGGATAGAGTATTTTCATGATGGATCGGCGGAACAGTTCCAGCAGACGCTGGATGATCTGATCGCAGCTGGTGCGCAAAAGCTGGTGATCGACGTGCGGCACAACGGCGGCGGACGCGTCAAGGAGATGAGTGAAATGCTTGATCCGCTGCTGCCGGAAGGGACGATCATGACGCTGCGTACCAAGAGCGGCAGCGAGACAGTCTATGAATCAGACGCGGAAATGATCGATCTGCCGATTTCGGTATTGATCGATGACCAGAGTATCTCAGCGGCTGAGTTTTTCGCCGCAGCCCTGCAGGAATATGAGCGCGCAACACTCGTTGGCACGCACACGACCGGCAAAGGTCGCGCGCAGCAGACGTTTGAGCTGTCGGATGGTTCGGCGCTCAATCTTTCGGTCGAGGAATATTTTACGCCAAAAGGGAACAGCCTTGCGGATGTGGGCATCGCGCCCGATATTGAGGTAGCGCTGACAGACGAACAGGCGGCAGATTTTTATTTCCTTGATCCGCAGGATGATCCGCAACTACAAAAAGCGGTCGAAATTCTGGGGTAAGAATACGCTATATCGGGCAAAATGTGCAAAAATGCACTTGCTCGCTTGACAGCGCGCCGAACGTTACCTATAATATAGGGTACTGTACAGCGGCGCCCGGCGTCGCTGAACCTATGAATAAGAAGGGTTTGCAACTATGGCCAAAGAAATCAAATTGACCCAGGAGAGCCTGGACGCTTATAAGGAAGAACTGGAATACCTGAAAACCACCCGCGCCGACGAGGTTGCTGAGCAGCTCAAGGAGGCGCGCTCTTTCGGTGACCTCTCTGAGAACGCCGAGTACGACGAGGCGAAAAACGAGCAGGGCAAGCTGTATTCCCGCATCGCGGAGCTTGAGGAAATCATCAAGCTGGCTGTCGTCGTGACCGGCGACACCTACGCGGCGGATGAGATCTCTCCCGGCTGCCGTTTTATTGTTAAGGATCTGGAGCTGGACGAGGAGGAGGAATACCACTTCGTTGGTTCGCAGGAGGCCGACCCGATGGAGGGCAAGATCTCGGATGAGTCGCCTTTCGGCAAGGCGATGCTCGGCAAGAAGGTCGGTGCCGTGGTTGAGGTTGAGGCGCCGATCGGCGTAGTTAAGTATCAGGTAATGGATATCAAGAAATAAAGGAAGAAAGACGGGGAAACTAATGGCAGAACAGCATCAGGCGCAGGAACAGCACGAGCAGACCGCAGAGGAGCTGCACGAGCTCAAGCGTATCCGCCGCGAAAAGCTGGCGGAGCTGCAGCAGGCGGGCGCAGACCCGTTCCAGCAGGTACGCTTTGAGCGTGACCATCACACGGTTGAGATCCACGAGCATTTTGACGAACTGGAGGGCAAAACTGTCCGTCTGGCAGGCCGCATGATGAGCAAGCGTATTATGGGCAAGGCGTCGTTCTCCGACCTGTCCGACCGCTACGGCCGCCTGCAACTCTATATCAAGCGCGACAATGTGGGCGACGAGGTCTATAAGGGCTATAAAAAGTTCGATATCGGCGACATCATCGGTGTGTCCGGCGAGGTGTTCCGCACCCAGAAGGGCGAGATTTCTGTCGCGGTGCATGAGCTGACGCTGCTGAGCAAGAACCTTGCGCCGCTGCCGGAGAAGTGGCACGGCCTGAAGGATACCGATATGCGTTACCGTCAGCGCTATGTTGACCTGATTGTCAACCCCGAGGTGCGCGACACCTTTGAGAAGCGCTCGGCGATCGTGCGCGAGATCCGCAACTTTATGGATTCCCGCGGCTTTATGGAAGTCGAGACCCCCTGCCTGAACACCATCCCGGGCGGCGCGGCGGCGCGTCCGTTCATCACGCATCACAATGCGCTGGATATCGATATGTACATGCGTATCGCAACCGAACTGCACCTCAAGCGCCTGATCGTGGGCGGTTTTGAGCAGGTGTACGAGATCGGCCGTATTTTCCGCAATGAGGGCATGGACACCAAGCACAATCCGGAGTTCACCACCATCGAGCTGTATCAGGCGTACACCGACTATCACGGTATGATGGATATTACCGAGGATATGGTTGTGCATGTGTGCGAAAAGGTGCTCGGCACCACGCATGTCACCTATCAGGGGATGGAGCTGGACTTCTCTAAGGGTTGGAAGCGTATGACCATGGCCGAGGCGGTCAAGGAATATTCCGGTCTGGACTTCATGGCGATGGACGATGCAGAGGCGTTTGCGGCGGTCAAGGCCAAGGGTGTTGAGATCGAAAAGGGCAAGGAGAGCTGGGGCGACCTGCTCGCACTGTGCTATGACGAATTTGTCGAGGCGAACCTGATCCAGCCGACTTTTATCATGGATTATCCGGTTGAGGTTTCGCCGCTTGCCAAGCGTAAGGCGTCCGACCCGCGTCTGACCGAGCGCTTCGAGTGCTTTGTCGCGGGTCGTGAGCTGTGCAACGCATTCTCTGAGCTGAATGACCCGATCGATCAGCGCGAACGCTTTGAGCGTCAGGTTGCGCTGCGCGAAGCGGGCGACGATGAGGCCAGCATGATGGACGAAGATTTCATCAATGCCCTCGAATACGGCCTGCCCCCCACGGGCGGCATGGGCATGGGCATCGACCGTTTGGTCATGTTCCTGACCGATTCCGCGTCCATTCGCGACGTACTGCTTTTCCCCACGATGAAGCCTTTGGACAAAAATTCCACAATATATAGCGTCTGACGAAACGGGACGGCACAAGATGTAGTAAAAAGGGCTTACAACTACAACTTTTCTACAACTTTTGCTTGAAATCA
>DXDE01000166.1 GCA_019115615.1 Candidatus Agathobaculum merdavium
GTTTATGGTCCGCTGTTCTTTTGTGCGCTTATCCCCTATCGCTGATACCGATATTGCACTTTCCTGTAAAGGAGAACCTTTTATGAAAAGCTTTTTCGTCTCTCTCAGCCGGCAGAAAAAAACTGTTGTAGCTGAGCTATTCCTTGTGTATTTTGCGCTTGGCGTTGGACTGATTATGCTAGGCTCGGTGCTGCCGCATTTGCGCGCGGCATATCATCTGGATTATCAAACCGGTGGCGCCTTGCTGTCTATCCAGTCGGTCGGCTATCTGGCTATCGGTTTAGTCACAGGCCTGGCTGCGACCAAACTTGGCCTTAAGCGCGCCTATCTCATCCTGTACACATTGATGCCTGTTGGTTTTATCATGCTCCTGATTGGTGGCTCCCCACTCTGGCTTTTGACCGCTATGCTATTAATTGGTCTTTCCAAAGGCGCGGTGACAGACTACAACAATCGGATCATGACCGATTACGCGCATGGAAGTACCACTCCTCTAAACCTATTGCATGCCTTTTTTGCAATTGGGGCATGTGTTGCGCCGATACTCACACTATTCTGCCTGCGCGATGGCCAAGATGGCTGGTGGGCGGCACTGGTTGTTGCCACGGTGATTTTGTTAATCGGCGTTGGATTCGGCCTGTTTATGCACATAGATGATGACTACACAGCGGAAAGCCCTATGCAAGAAACCAATGGCGGGTTGGTTTTTTTCCGCGAGCGTCTATTCTGGCAAACTGCTGCAATCGGCTTCTTTTATCAGGCGGTTGAAGCATCTATAATGGGCTGGTTGACCAGCTTTTATATCGAATCCGGCGCGCTGGGTGCGGACGCGGCGCAAATCGTCACTTCTCTTCTATGGGTATCCCTGCTGATCGGTCGATTCTCTTGCAGCATTATTGCGACGCGCTGGCAGCCATGGCAGATGATGCTGGTCATGTGCAGCGGTATTGCACTATTCCTTGCGCTGTTGGTATGCGCTTCCTCCCTGCCGCTTTTGTTGTTGGCAACCATCGGTCTTGGCCTTTGTATGTCCGGCATGTATGGCACATCTGTCTCTAACGCAGGCGATACCTTTGCGCGTTATCCTGTTTACATGGGCCTGTTTGTTTCCATAACTGGCATCGGCAGTGCCGTTGCACCTACCATTGTTGGGTTGGCAGCCGACCAAATTGGTATCCGTTACGGATTTGCAATGCTGTTGATAGCAGCCGCTGCGTTGGTTATTTCCGCAATCATCAACGCAACCTATTTTCGTCATTCCAAATGATAAAAGCGTTCCCGTATCAAAACGGGAACGCTCTTTTCATTTAAAACAGATTGACTACTCCCATAACACTGTGAGATGCAATCAACATGATAATACCGGCTGTTACAACGCCTGCCAAAATCGAAAGCAGGGCTTTGGTCTTTGGCATCTTCAGGATTGTTGCAATCAATGCCCCCGACCATGCCCCTGTTCCCGGAAGCGGAATGGCAACAAACAGGAACAATCCAATACGCGCGTATTTCGTGACCTGATCGGTTTTGGAAAGTAGCTTCTGCTTATAAGCAGTTGCGAATTTCGTCAACGGCGGCAATGTGCACACCCAATCCAGAATCTTCTCACCGAAAAACAGCAAAAATGGGATCGGAATCATGTTGCCTAGAATCGCCAATGGTATCAGCGTAGTCTCCGGCATACCCACAGCCACGCCCAGCGGCACTGCGCCGCGCAATTCAACCAGCGGGACCATGGAAATAATCACAACCGCCAGCTCGCGCCCAGCGCCAAGCAGCCAGTTGAATAGCGAGTCAAACATAGGATTAATTCCTCCAAAATGAAAAATTTCCTGTTTATTTTATCTTATTTTGTCCAACAATTCAAGGCCTTTCTGAAAAATTCCGGTTTGACAAGCAACTATTCCCGGGATATACTAAGCATAAATCAGATACATCGACAATCGAGGTATCAGGAGGCGATGAATATGTCACGCAAAAAAGATGATTCCACCTTCCCGGGCAGCAATACCCTGCTTGTGCTTGCGCTGCTCGAAGATGAGGATAAATACGGTTATCAGATCATCCGCGAACTCGAATGTCGCTCCGACCAGACTTTTTCCATGAAAGAAGGTACGCTCTACCCCATTCTGCATGGACTTGAGGAACGCGGAGAAGTGCGCTCATACGAACGGGAATCTGATGCAGGCCGCCGTCGCCGTTATTACCAACTGACGCGTCAAGGCATCAAAACGCTTGCCCGTTGCCGCCGTGAATGGGAGACATTCTGCAAAAAGTTTGGCAAAGTGGTCGGAGGTGAGGCGTGTGTCCTCAGATGAGCGCATCACCCGTTATCTCGACGAAGTATGCTGTCACTTACATTGGCCCCCCTATCGTGCACGCGTACGCCGCGAACTGGCTGACCACATTCTGTGCCGCGTCGAATATCTTACCAGCGAGCGTGGGATGACGCCGGAAGAAGCGATAGATACTGCCCTGCATGCGCTGGGGGATCCTGATGAGCTCGGCCACAATCTGCGTCAAGCGAGGTTCCCACTCAGTTATTTGTTCTGCCTGTTACTGACTTGTGTTGTCTGGGCCGGTATTGCCGCATGCTCAGTCTATCTGTTATTACAACTGCTCCCCTAAAAGCGTTCTACCGGTTTTCCGTGCAGAACGCTTTTTTGTTGCTTTACAGCAATGGAGCAAAAAGACGCAGCACACTTGCTGCAATCGACCGCAACCACGGAACCTTATGCAGCCACGCTTCATCGATCTGCCGGCAAACATTGAGCGTTTCAAGCACGTCCTGTTTTACCGCAGTCACCACAGAACTGTTATAAAAGCAGGTAGCGCATTCAAAGTGCAGGAAGAAGGAACGGAAATCCATATTGATCGTACCGACCACGGCTGTATCATCATCCGATACAATACACTTGGCGTGCAGGAAACCCGGACGGTATTCGTAAATCTTAACACCCGCACGGTGTAGCTGCTGATAATACGAACGAGTAATCATATAAACCAGCTTCTTGTCCGGAATACCCGGCGTCAGGATACGCACGTCAACGCCCGATTGTGCTGCAATCGTCAGCGCAGTTATCATTTCGTTATCCAACACCAGATACGGCGTCGTGATATAGACATACCGGCGCGCGTTATGAATGATCTGCAAATAGATCGATTCACCGATGTTCAAATCATCCAGCGGAGAATCCGCAAACGGCTGCACATAACCGTCCGGCGGGAGCTTAACCGTCGGCAGGTAATGATCCAGCGGCGGCACCGGCTCCCCTGTCACATATTCCCACATCTGCAGGAACAGCGAAGTCATGTTCGCCGTTCCCTCGCCGCGCAGCATGATGCCGGTATCCTTCCAATGCCCAAAGCGCACTTTACGGTTGATATACTCGTCTGCCAAGTTAATGCCGCCCATGTAGCTGATATTTCCGTCAATAATCATCATTTTGCGATGGTTGCGGTAATTCAGATAGGTGTTCAACGTAGGAACAAAACGGTTAAAACGAACCGCCCGAATACCAAGCGTATTTAGGAAACGGTCATAGTGCTGCGGCAGCGTGGCGATCGAACCGACATCATCATACAAGACGCGGACATCTACGCCTTCATCTGCTTTTCGCTTGAGGATATCCAGGATCGTATTCCACATGATCCCTTCCTCGATGATAAAATACTCTAAAAATATAAATTTATGCGCGCCCCGCAGTTCTTCGCACATAGAGGCGAACATTTCCTCGCCCAACCGAAAATAATGTGCTTCCGTGTTGGTCCAGACGGGCATACCATTCAGCGAAGAGATATATCGCGCGCAGCATGCATGCCGTGGGAAATGTTCCGCCAAATATTCGGTAGCGGGCTTGCGCATATAGTCTTTGAAATCCGGAGGCTTTGGCTCGTATTTATGCTGTGTACGCGCGCGATTAAACGGTGTATTACCCCAGATAAGATAAAATAGCCCGCCGAAAAGCGGCAGCAATAAAATAACGATAATCCACGTGATTTTATAGGTTGGATTATCATACTTGCGAACCAGCCAGATAACGATAATCGTGCTTAGCACCGTCAGAAAATGCGGCAGCATGCCCCATTTGCTGCTGGCCCAGCCCAGAAAATACATCACAATAATCAGCTGCGCTGCCAACAAACAGCCGCCGACAAAACGGCGATCGCCAAGCAGACGGCCCAATTTCCTGCGCATATCCTTCTCCTTTCAGCAATTTTCTTACGAATATCATGATAGCGCACCTATTTATAAAAGTCAATGCACACGCATTGCCCTTAGGGTAAAACTATGTTAAGATAACATACAGAAAATCCTAATTCACGGAGGTCGAAAGCATGCCCCACACTCCCGTTCCCGCCAACGAACTGTCCATCCGTCTTGAACGACTGCGCCACGCTATGACACAGCGCGATCCTGACTGGTCCATGATGATTCTGGATAATAAAATCGACCTATATTATTTCACCGGCACCATGCAGGAAGGCGCGCTTGTCGTCACGCCGCAGGATGCCGTCCTGTTTGTGCGCCGTTCTTTTGACTGTGCACGGCAAGAATCGCTGTTTGCGGACATCCGTCCCCTCGGCAGCTTCCGCGGCATTGCAGAAGCATTTCCGCATATTCCGGAGTCTGTCTATGTCGCTGCACGTACCATGACCTTACAAAAGCTTACCTTGCTGCAAAAATACCTTCCCTTTACTCCACGCCCTGCGGATGATATTCTTGCAGGATTACGTGCGGTCAAAAGCCCTTATGAACTGGACTGCATGCGCCGTGCCGGCTCGCTGCATCAGCAGGTAATCGAGGAGATTGCACCGGCATTGTTGCGCACCGGTGTGAGCGAGGCAAGACTATGCAGCGAAATCTGTACAGCTATGCTTGACCGCGGTGCAATGGGGATTTCCCGTTTTAACCAGCCTGCAGCTGAAGATGTGCTGGGTGTTGCCAGCTTCAGCGAAAACAGCCTGCGAGCCGCCGCACTGGATAGTCCGTCCGGAACGGTCGGCACCTGCATCGCTATGAAATCCATTGGTTCATCCGAACGTACGCTGCGGCAGGGTGATACGGTATTGCTTGACATCCCCTGCGGCATGTATGGGTATCATACAGATAAGAGTATCACATTTTATTTTGGCGCATTGCGCGACCATCCGCAAGGTGATCTGATTCGTGAAGCCCGTGCACAGTGCGTCTTTCTCGAAAACGAAGCCGCTGCTATGCTACGTTCAGGTGCTGTACCTTCCGAGGTCTATGAAAAAATTCTTACCTGCGTAGATCCCCGATTCCGGGATGGCTTTATGAATGCCTGCAAGTTCCTCGGTCACTCGATCGGTTTGACTATGGATGAAAGCCCTGTCATCGCACGCGGCTTCAATAATCCGATCTCTGCCGGCATGACTTTTGCTATCGAACCGAAAATTGCGCTGGAAGGCATCGGCCTGATCGGCTGTGAAAACACCTACGAAATCATAGCCGATGGCCCGGCGCGTTCGCTCACTGGCGCATGTGATACCATCTTTGAAATCATCGGATGAAAAATATCGGAAAGGAGCCTTTTATGCGTTCATTTACTTTGATCACCGACTCCACCATTGACGAAACTGCTTCCTATTTTACTGAAAACGACATCAAATGCGCACCGCTTTCATTTACGATCGATGATCGCACCATTGAGGAGGATTGTGGGCAGACAGTATCCTTCCATCAGTTCTATGACCTGCTGCGGCAGGGCAAACAGTCCAGCACCTCGCAGGCAAAACTGGATACCTTCCTGCGTTTGTTCCGTGAAGCGCTCGACGCAGGTCAGGATATCCTGTATGTCGGTTTTTCCTCCGGTCTATCAGGCACCTATCACGCAGGCTGCATGGCACGCGATGAGCTTGCCCCGCACTACCCTGATCGCAAGATTTTTTGTGTTGACTCGCTCTCTGCTACGGGTGGTGAATTCCTGCTGGTAGATAAAGCACGCGAAATGCGCGACAGCGGCTGTACTGCAGAAGTGACTGCCGCTGCTATTGAGCAGATGCGCCTGCATGTTATCCATCTTGTTACGGTGGATGATCTGAACCATCTGCATCGTGGCGGACGGCTGAGTAAAACCTCAGCAGTTGTCGGCAGCCTGCTTGGCATCAAGCCTCTGATCTGGGTAAACGATGAAGGGAAATTAGAAGTTTGCGGCAAAGTGCGCGGCCGTCAAAAAGCAATTCAGTATTTGGCTGACCGGACGCTTCGGGAAATCAGCGACAAAAATCAAACCGTACGCATTGGTCATGGCGATTGCCCAGAAGATGCGCAAATGCTCGCGAACCTTTTGAAAAAAAGTGGTGTTCGCTCGGATATCCGGTATATTGGCACGGTCATCGGTTCACATACCGGTCCCGGCGTATTGACAACTTTCTTCTTTGGCGGCAACCGCAAGCCGGAATAACCACCTATCATTTTGATTCAAACCGTCCCGGACAATATTTGTCTGGGGCGGTTTTGTTTTGCCTGCGGCACCGCACTTCCCTCTTCAGCATAAACTGGGAATATGAAGGAGGAATATTCATGAACCAAACGGCGACCCTTGCGGTCGTCGGCGGCGATATCCGGCAGGCCTACCTTGCCGGACTGCTCCGTGCCGACGGGCACACAGTGCGCACCTTTGCGCTTGAGCGGCATCCGGTCGACGGATGTGCTGCTGCCGGCGATCCACGCAGCTGTTTTGCTGACGTGCATGCAGTGATCCTACCAATGCCCATACACCACAGCGGCACGCTGCTCAATGCCCCCCTATCCACCGCAGTGCACACATTAGCCGATGTGCTTGATGCAATCCCACCCGGTACGCTCACGCTCGCCGGTTCGGTACCCTTCTGGGTGCATGCGCGCGCAGTACAAAACAACCTGCGTCTGATAGACTACTTAACCCGTGATGAACTGGCTATCCGCAACGCTATACCAACTTGCGAAGGGGCATTGCAGCTTGCTATGGAACAGACTGATCACACCATTGCGCACGCGCGCTGTCTGGTGATTGGCTGCGGCCGTATTGGAGCGATGCTGGCGCGCAAGTTGCAGGCGCTCGGTGCCCATGTGACCGTATCCGCCCGTACACCACGTGATTTTGCGCGTATTGAAGCGGCTGGTATGGAACATCTGGATACGCGCCACCTTGCTGGTCATCTGCCAGACTTTGAACTGATTTTCAACACCGTTCCTGCGCCCATACTCGGCACACCCGAACTGAACGGACTGACCAAAAGCCTTGTCATCGACCTTGCCTCTGCGCCGGGCGGTATCGCGCCTGATGCCGCCTTACCTGCCGGATGTCGTGTCCTGCACGCACTTTCCCTGCCCGGTAAAGTTGCGCCGCGCTCGGCTGCATACGCCATCTATCAAACCATATGCACGATTTTTCAAGAGGAGGGTATGCTGTCATGACGCCGCCCCTTCGTATCGGCTTTGCGCTGACCGGCTCGTTCTGCACTTTTGCCTCTGTCCTGCCTGTTGTTGAGATTCTTGCTGACCGCGGCTGTGAAATCACCCCGATCCTTTCTGCCAATGCAGGTACACTAAACACCAGATTCGGCAAAGCAACAGACTGGCGAAGCCGTTTGCATGAGATAACCGGACGAAATTGCATCGACTCCATCCCGGAAGCCGAACCGATTGGTCCCAAAAAGATGTTCGACGTACTGGTTGTGGCGCCGTGCACAGGCAACACGCTTGCTAAACTTGCACATGGGATCACTGATACCACAGTTACCATGGCGGTCAAGAGCCATCTGCGCGGGGAAAAACCAATCGTTTTGGCTGTTTCGACCAATGATGCTCTGTCCGGCAGCGCCGCTAACCTCGGTACGTTGCTAAACCGCAAACACTATTATTTTGTTCCGCTGCGTCAAGACGCTCCCTACGCCAAACCACGTTCGCTGGTGGCTGATATGTCCCTTTTGCCGGACACAATCGGCGCTGCGTTGGACGGCCGCCAGCTGCAGCCTCTGCTGCTCGCGCCGGGTGAACACTGATCGTATGTTCGGATACAAAAATCCCGCAGAAGCGATGCTTCTGCGGGATTGCTTTATGCTTTTGATTCAGGCAGCTTGCCGCCGGTGGCAAATGTGATCGCACGGGCGCAGTTTGTGATTTCCGCATGCTGCACCGCACCGCCAAACTCACCGTCCAGCGTCCAAGGAATCTCATCCGTCGCATCAAATGTGATGCGTGCAGTTCGGAAATACACAAACCGCGAGGATTCCATGTTATGCGTCAGCAGATCGTTGACCAACCACTGCAATTCCATCGGATTTTCTACCGGATAGACAAGCAGCACCTCATATAAACCGTCATCCAGCGCAACGCCATCCGGCGTAATCGCTTTGAAGCCGCCAACTGACACCGAATTAGAAACCATGCCATAGATGAAGTCATCCTCGATGGTCATTTCCTCGCTTTCAACGCGAATATGGTGTTCACGGATATTAGTCAGCGACTTAACACCCTCCATAATATAGGCCGCACGGCCGAAGATATTCTTGGACTGCTGCGGTGTAGCATAAGACACCTCGGTAAACACGCCGAATGCCGCGATATAGTTAAAGTACCGATCGTTAAACCGCCCTATATCGAGGGCCTGCAACCGGTCACCAGCCGCCACCACGGCAGCCTCCGCCGGCACCTTGGGAATGTCCAGGCTGAGCGCAAAATCATTAGTCGTTCCAGCCGGGATATACCCTAACGGCGGACGCACCTCGTTTGCCATCAGCCCGGTAACAACCTCGTTCAGTGTACCGTCTCCACCTGCACAAACGATACGGTCAAACTCTGCTGCCCGCTCACGTACAACCCGGGTCGCATCCTGCGCACCTTGAGTAACATACAGCGTCACATCAAAGCCTGCTTGTTGGAATGAGGTAACACAGCCGATGATTTTTCCGCTCATCGCGCCGCGGCCAGCATGAGGATTGACGATCCAAAGCAGTTTTTTCACCGGACGAGCCTCCTTTTGGGAAACATCAGCAGATCAGGCCGCATACTGCATTGGCGTAGGATACCGGGTCCTCGACCGGAAGCCCTTCAATCAGCAGCGCTTGCGTATACAGGATATCCGCATATGTCTTTAGTTGCTCCGAATTCTCTTCCTGCAGCTTGCACAGCTTTGCAAAGATCGGATGCGACGCATTCAGTTCAAGTACACGCTCAGCATGTACGCGCTGACTATCGTCAAGCGCCTGCTGGTTAAGGACCTTTTCCATCTCGAGTGTGACCGGACCCTCGGCACGCAGGCAGCACGGGTGGCTCTTGAGACGACGGGTCAGTTCAACCGATTTAACCTTACCGGACAGCGCTTCACCCAAGGCAGAAAGCAATGCGCTGTTTTCTTCTGACAGCTTTTTGATTTCTTCCTTGTCATCTTCGCTGTCCAGCCCAAGATCGGCATCCGCGATCGACTTGAATTCCTTTTCCTTGTAGTTTGCCAACATCTTGATGCAGAATTCATCGATGTTGTCATCTAGGCAAAGCACTTCATAGCCCTTATCCTGCAGAGTCTCCATCGCGGGCAGCAATTTAATCTTGTCGACCGTCTCGCCGCAGGCATAATAAATATACTTTTGGTCTTCCTTCATGCGGGAAACATACTCGTCCAGCGTGACCAGCTTATCCTCGGTCGAAGAATGGTATATCAGAAGATCCTGCAGCAATTCCTTATGCGCGCCGTACTGCACATAAGCGCCGTACTTGATCTGTCGGCCAAATGCCTGCCAGAACTTCTCATAATCCTCGCGCTTGTCCTTCTGCATTTTGAGCAGTTCGCTCTTAATCTTCTTTTCCAAGCTCTGCGCAATCGCTTTGAGATGGCGGTCATGCTGCAGCATCTCGCGCGAGATATTCAGCGACAGATCGGCCGTATCCACCATGCCGCGTACAAAGCTGAAATGGTCAGGCAGCAGATCAGCGCACTTGTCCATAATTAGAACACCGTTAGAATAGAGCTGCAAGCCCTTTTCGTAATCCTTGGTGTAGTAGTCCAAGAAGGAACTGACTGACGAGGATTATAACGGCTTCTATACCAGCAAGTTCTATGATTACCAGCCGCCGCTCTGCCACATCCATACGAGTGTTGAGGGCGCGGTAACCTATACGGCAATGCTGTTTATCCCGTCTCACGCACCGATGGACTACTACACCAAGGATTACGAAAAGGGCTTGCAGCTCTATTCTAACGGTGTTCTAATTATGGACAAGTGCGCTGATCTGCTGCCTGACCATTT
>DXDE01000167.1 GCA_019115615.1 Candidatus Agathobaculum merdavium
TTCAAAACCTGCACAATAAAGACCACCCGTTCATTTCTTCCTTTATTATATCATTTCCGCTTTTTTTGTCAATATTTGCAGGGTTTATTTCATCTAATCCTTCCATGGACAATCAATGAAAAAAGCGCGTCGGAGCATCGCTCCGACGCGCTTTCACATATTCTTACCGACTGGATTTAAGCGCCGAATACCTTGAGCATAAAGCCCGCAGCAACAGCGGAACCGATAACGCCGGCCACGTTCGGGCCCATGGCGTGCATCAGCAGGAAGTTTGCCGGGTTGGCCTTCTGGCCCTCGACCTGGGACACGCGCGCCGCCATCGGAACAGCGGATACGCCTGCCGAACCGATCAGCGGGTTGACCTTGCCGCCGGTCAGCTTGCGCATGATCTTGCCGAAGATCAGGCCGCCCATCGTCGAGAACATGAACGCCAGCAGACCCAGCGCAATGATCTTGATCGTCTCAAACGTCAGGAACTTATCCGCGACCGCCTTGCAGCCGACCGACAGGCCGAGGAAGATGGTCACGATGTTGCACAGCGCGTTCTGCGCGGTGTCAGACAGACGCTCGGTGACGCCGCACTCACGCAGCAGGTTGCCCAGCATAAGCATACCGATCAACGGCGCGGTGTCCGGAATGAGCAGGATGACCACGGTCGCAACCGCGATCGGGAACACGATCTTCTCGGTCTTGGAAACCGGGCGGAGCTGCTCCATCTTGATCTCGCGCTCTTCCTTGGTGGTCAGCAGACGCATGAGCGGCGGCTGGATCATCGGGATTAGCGCCATATACGAATACGCCGCAATCGCAATCGCCGGCAGATAGTCACGCGC
Organism: Candidatus Agathobaculum merdavium; assembly: GCA_019115615.1. Classification (GTDB taxonomy): domain Bacteria; phylum Bacillota; class Clostridia; order Oscillospirales; family Butyricicoccaceae; genus Agathobaculum; species Agathobaculum merdavium. The sequence goes on from DXDE01000167.1 coordinate 834, forward strand.
CAGACGGGACGCGACCAGAATGGCAGTCGGACCGTCCGCGCCGCCGATGATGCCGATGGCTGCGGCCACCGCGCCCGGGAAGCCAAGCGCCAGCGCCAGCAGGAAAGCTGCGAAGATACCGAGCTGCGCCGCTGCGCCGAGCAGCAGCGAGGACGGACGCGCAATCAGCGGACCAAAGTCGGTCATCGCACCGATGCCGAGGAAGATGATAGACGGATAGATTGCATGCTCAACGCCTTGATAGAACACCCACAGCATGCCGGGGCTGGAAGTCGCGGTCGGCTCGTTGAGCAGGCCGGTGATCGGAAAGTTCGCCAGCAGCATACCGAATGCGATCGGGATGAGCAGCAGCGGCTCAAATTTTTTGCCAATGCCCAGATAGAGCAGCACAAACGAGATCAGGATCATGATCAGGTTGCGCGGGTCATCGACCAGCGCGGCAAAGCCCGAACCTGCCAAGATCTCCTGCAGCGCTCCGATAAACGAAAATTGCATATCTCGCGCCTCCCGTTACATGGTGCAGAGCGTCGCGCCGGTCTCCACCGTCGCGCCCTTCTGCACGCTGACCGAACCTACCGTACCGTCATGCGGCGCGCAGATTTCGTTTTCCATTTTCATCGCTTCCAGAATGAACAGCACGTCGCCTGCCTTGACGGCCTGTCCAGCCGCGCAGCGCACGTCCAGAATGGTGCCGGGCATGGGCGCGGACACAACCTCGCCGCCAGCCGGTGCAGCCGGTGCCGGGGCTGCCGCCGGTGCGGGAGCCGGTGTCGGTGCAGCTGCCGGAGCTGCCGCCGGCGCCGCTGCGGGCGCCTTGCCGACGGCCACCGCGCTGACCGAGCCCTTTTCAACCTCTACTTCATACTGCTTACCATTGAGCGTTACCATATATTTCATCGTTTGTTTCCCCCTTAAACCGCCTTGATGGATTTGAATACGAGCTGATCGAGCGGAATACCGGTCTCATGGCTGACGATCGCCATAACACAGGCCGCCTGCGTCTCGTCGATGCCCTCGAGCACAACCTGCGGCGCAGGTGCAGGCGCTGCCGGACGTGCCGCCGCCGGTGCAGGCGCGGGCTTGCTCATCGCGGGCGCAGGACGGTGCTCCAAGCTGCCCACCATGCGGGAAACGATCAGAATGATGCCCCACAGCACAGCCAGCATGAGGAAAACAATGAAAAAGCCTGAAACGGATACCACAACGGCATCCAATATACTAAGTGGGTCCTTCACCATGATCAGCCGACCTCCTTAAACGAATAGCTCGCCGTGAATGTGCGCTCGCGGCGGTCGAAGAACTGCTCAGCCTGCTGGGGGAATGCGATATAGGACAACACATCCTCCTCGCAGCGCGCACGGCTGCCCAAATGGGCTTTCGCGGCCTCAAACTCCGGCTCGAGTGTCTCAGCATAGCGGCCGGTCATCGGCTGCTCGCCGCCCAGTACCTTTTCTGCCAGTGCTGGATCGATCTTGCCGGGCGCCTTGCCGTATTCGCCGCGGATATAGCTCTTGATCTCCTTGCCGATCGACTTGTACCGCTCGCCGAGCAACACATTGACTGTCGCCTGTACGCCAACCATCTGGCTCAGCGGCGTAACGAGCGGCGGATAGCCCAAGTCGGCGCGCACGCGCGGCGTTTCGTCGAGCACCTCATCGAGGCGGTCGATCGCGTTCTGCGCCTTGAGCTGCGCGACCAGATTGGAAAGCATGCCGCCCGGAATCTGGTAGATGAGCGCGTCTGTCTTTGTCGACAGCACATAGGGGTCGAACATGCCGTTCTCGGAGAACTTATCCTTAACCGGCAGGAACAGATTATTGATGCGGTTGAGCTTCTGCGCATTCACGCCGCAGTCATACCCCATCTGGGTCAGTGCGTAAACGATCGATTCGGTCGCAGGCTGACTGGTACCGCCCGAGAAGCAGGAGGTTGCGCAGTCGATGCCTGCTGCACCTGCCTCAGCGGCTTTGAGATAGGTCATATAGCCGAGGCCGGTGGTCGCATGCGTGTGGACATAAATTGGCAGCTGGATATTCTGCCGCAGCGCAGTCACCAGATCATAGCACTCCTGCGGCGACATGATACCCGCCATATCCTTAATACACAGCGAATTACAGCCCATCTGCTCGATCTGCTTGCCGAGCGAAACGAACATCTCGAGATTGTGGATCGGACTGAGCGTATAGCAGATACAGCCCTGTGCGTGGCCACCCGCCTTCAAGCACTCATCCACTGCAACCTCGATGTTGCGTAGATCGTTAAGCGCGTCAAAAATGCGGATGATATCCATACCGTTTTCCACGCTCTTGCGTACAAAGCGCCGCACGGTATCATCTGAATAATGATGGTAGCCGAGCAGGTTCTGCCCACGCAGCAGCATCTGCAGCTTGGTGTTTTTCATGTGCGCCTTGATCTTACGCAGGCGCTCCCACGGATCCTCGTTCAGGTAACGCAGGCAGCTGTCGAAGGTCGCGCCGCCCCAGCATTCGATCGCATGATAGCCGGCTTGATCCATCTCATCCAGCGCGGCTGCAAAGTCCTCGAACGGCATACGGGTCGCGATCAACGATTGCTGCGCGTCACGCAGCACAGTTTCGGTGATATGCATTTGTTTCACGGAATATGCCCCTCCTTTGGCCGCAAAATTGGGTTTCAGAAAACTATACCTATTACCCCATTTTACGTAATTTTATCATAGCATTTTCTACTCCCCCATGCAATCCTTTTCTTGTCCCAAAACACACTTTGCGCATTTTTACATGCTCTTGACACGTGATTTTGTTGACATTTCCTAATTGATGCAGTAAACTTATAATGTTATGCGTGCCAATGTAGAAGGAATATATCCCTGTTCTCAGGATGCACCGCATAATACCATGCCCCCGTACCTCACCAGGATAGAGGGTCCGCCTCCTAAAAACCGAATCGTTCGAATCCTGGAGCCCTGTAAAATTGAATAATTTCTGTATAAGCCCCCGTAGCTCAGTTGGATAGAGCGGTCG
>DXDE01000168.1 GCA_019115615.1 Candidatus Agathobaculum merdavium
GCAGGAATAACAGAAACAGCAAGCATGGCGTGCACTCTGCACGCCATGCTTTGTTATTTCCCCGGAAAACAAAAAGCGCCGCATAAAGCGGCGCCCGGAAACTCAGTCCAAATTTTTCTTTTTGAGCATGAACCATGCAAAGAAGCAGGCTACTACCGAGATTAACAGCGGAATCCACCAGACGAAATCGCCCGGCAGGCCGTTGCCCTCAATGTTCATGCCGTAAAAACCAAACACAATATTGGGGATCGTCATGATGATGGTCAGCACGGTGAGCACCTTCATGATGATGTTCAGGTTGTTGGAAACGACCGACGCGTACGCATCCATCGTACCGGACAGAATGCTCGAATAGATGTTGGCCATTTCGATGGCCTGCCGGATCTCGATCAGCGCATCCTCAAGGATATCGCGATCATCCTCATACAGCTTGAGCACGCGTCCGCGCAGCACCTTTTCCATCGTCACCTCATTGCCCTTGAGGGACGCGGAGAAGTATACCAGCGATTTGCTCAGCCCGAGCAGCTGAATCAGTTCCTCGTTCTTGAGTGAGTCATACAAACGCTTTTCAATGCGCGTAAAGTCGCGCTCGATCATACGCAGGTTTTTCAGGAACCGTCCCGCCACACGCAGCAGGATCTGGAACACAAAACGCGTACGCAGCGCTGTGTGCACGCCCTTGACTGCACCTTCCGCGATCGAACGCAGGATGATGCTGTCCTCCAGACAAACCGTAATGACCGCGTTCTGTGCCACCACGATGCCCATTGGCAGCGTGCTGAACATCTGGCCGCCGTCCTCAACCGAGTTTTTTTCGACCATCGGGATGTCGACGATCATCAGCAGCTGGTCATCCTCAGTCTCGACACGCGAGCTTTCCTCCGGGTCGAGCGCCGCGCGGATAAACTCTTCTTCCACGTGCGCGGCACGGGCGATCTGCTCCAGCTCGTCCGAGCTCGGATGCAGCATATTGACCCAGCATCCCTCCGTGAACTCGCTAATCTCAGTGATCCGCCCATCAATCGTCTTGAAAAATTCTACCATATCATACCGCCTTTCCGCGGCAGCTATGCAGGCGTGCCACCGCGATTTCGTTTTGTCCGTTTACTTCCAGGGTCCGCACTCACGGTGATCACACTCCTTTTACAAGAATTTTACAAGGCCATTTCAGACCAAAACAGCCCCTTTCAGGGCTGTTTTGTAGATTGTATTATGTATGTCAGGATCAGCGGTGATCCTTATCAAAAATACGCATCAGAACGTCAAATGCAGCATCGTCTGCGCCCAGCTCGCTCGACTTGGGCTGCGCCGGTGCACTCTTCTCCTCCGCTGCTGCGGTGGATGCCTCGGTGAACAGGCCGGAAGCGGAAGCCGGCTCAGGCTGCTTGCCATCCATGTTCATCTTGGCGGAGTTCGGGACATTGTCAAAGCCGGTGGCGATAACAACCACGCGGATCTCGTCGTCCATCGTATCGTCGATAAACGCACCGAAGATAATGTGCGCATCCGGGTGCGCTGCCTGCTGCACCATGGTTGCCGCGGTCTCGACCTCGTCCAGACCGATATCGTCCGAACCGATAACCGAAACAATAACGCCATGCGCCATATCGATCGAGGTTTCGAGCAGCGGGCTGGAAATCGCCATACGTGCTGCCTCGGCAGCCTTGTCTTTCCCAGCGGCACGGCCGGTACCGATGTGCGCATAACCGGCGTCCTTCATAACAGAAGTAACGTCCGCGAAGTCAAGGTTAATGAAGCCCGGCACAGTGATCAGCTCAGAAATGTTCGCAACCGCCTGACGGAGCACGCCGTCAGCAATTTCAAATGCGTTCTTGAAGGTGATCTTCTGTTCGGATACGTACTTGAGGCGCTCGTTCGGGATAATAACCAGCGAGTCGACGTTCTTGTTCAGCTCGTCGATACCGCCCAGCGCCTGCTCCAGACGCTTTTTGCCCTCAAACGCGAACGGACGGGTGACAACGCCGACCGTCAGGATGCCCATCTCACGGGCGATCTGCGCCACGACCGGGGCTGCGCCCGTGCCGGTGCCGCCGCCCATGCCGGCAGTGATGAATACCATATGCGTGTTGGCGAGCGCGGCCGCGATCTGCTCCTTGCTCTCCTCCGCCGCCTTGCGGCCGATCTCCGGGTTTGCGCCCGCGCCCTGACCCTTGGTCAGCTTTTCGCCGATCTGGATCTTGGTGCCGGCCTGCGAGAAGTTCAGCGCCTGCATATCCGTGTTGATCGAAACAAACTCAACACCCTGCACACCGCTCTCGACCATGCGGTTGACCGCGTTGCCGCCGCCGCCGCCTACGCCGATTACTTTAATGTTAACGACATTATCCAAGCCCTGTTCAAACTCAAAACCCATTGTTGCCATCCTCCGTTTTTATGATGAAAATCGATCAGATTATCGTATACGCTTTATTTTGGGCTGCTGCTGTCATAAAACGGGCAGACAGTCCCTATTGTTATAATTCTACCTCTATTTATTCTTTTTTGCAACAGAAATTAGTGAACTAATCAAAAAAATCTTTATGTTTTCTGTATCTTTCCACCAAATCCTTACCAAAATCCTCTATGAATGAGTGAAACGAAACCCATTCCGGCATTCTTTTGCCATTTTTCCTCTTTTTCCCGGCTATTCCGCTGCCTCGTCCCCCTCTGTCGTGTCGTCTGTGTCAGTGCTTTCCGTTTCGTCCGATGTGCCATCCGCCTCGGATAACACATCCTCGCCGTCGCCCTGCGTTTCATCCTGCTTGACGGTATCCGTCCCATCTGCCGTGCCAGTCTGGCCCGCAGTATCTGTCCCCGCAGAAACCATGCCGGCCCGCGCAACATTTTCTGCCGTATCCGGGATGAAATGCAGCCGGTTCTGGGAATCCCAGTACAGACGTCCTATATCGGACGGGGACAAGCGTTCATTTATAACGGTCTGCGCAAAGCGCAGATGGTATGCCAGCTCGTCCGTCGTATCGACTTGGATATCGAACCGATCCTGATAACCGATATGAATCGCCGTCAGATCAGACAGATTGATAAAATCCAGATCGGACAGCATGTCCGCTGCATCCAGATTTTGCAGGATATCCAGCAGCGCCTCCGTCTCATCATTATCATCCGCCGATAACATTTTGCCGGGCGCAGCATTGGCCAAAGTCATGCCGACTACGGTCGGCAGGCCGTTATTCGTTGCGCTTTGCTCCAACATCTTGCCCTGCTCACTGACAAGCATGTACCCGCCGTTATTTGCTACAGCAACAGATGCCGAGCACTCCGTTACGGTAACGACCAAGGCATTCGGCAGATGCCGCCGGATCTGCACCGTCTCTAAATAAGGGAAACGCTCCAGCATCGCATCCGACACCTTGACCTTGTTCCACAAATAGAGGTTGTCCCCCTGTTTGACGTCCATACCCGCGACCAGTTCCTCGGCGCGGTATTTCACCGCGCCTTCGACAGAAATCGTCTCAACACGGAAAAACACGGTCATCGCCAGCAGTGCTGCGGCCAGCAGGATACCGAGAAAGAAAATGCGGCCGATTATCCGAAAGAACCGCTGCCGCCGGTTGACTCGTCTGCGCATCCGCTCGGGTGTTTTCTGTTTTCGGTTTCTGCGTCTCATCGGGGCGCCCCTTTGCGTTTATTTTTTCCCGTGATGCTCGATCGCCCACAGGATCTCCTGATAGATCTTTTCGCTCGCGTCGTGCGCAGCGAGACTGGTCGCTGCCTGTCCCATGCGCCGCAGGCCCTCGCGGTCGGCCAGCATGTTGCCGATCTCATCGTACAGCTTGCGCGGCGATGCGTCCTTCTCGAGCAGCACGCGGCAGCCGCCCGCGGCCTCAAGCGCGCGCGCGTTCTTTTCCTGATGGTTTTCCGCCACAAACGGCGACGGCACAAGCAGCGCCGCCCGGCCGAGCATACACAGCTCGCCCATGGTCGCCGCGCCTGCGCGACACACGACTAGGTCGGCCGCGGCCATGCGGTCAGCCATGTCGTAAATATATTCCGTTACTTCAATATTCGGATGTGCGGCAAAATCCGCACCCTGCTCGCGCGCCATGCGCGGCAGCCATTCGCGTGCAGCGGCACCGGTCGCATGCACATGATGGTACGTCACGTTGTTCTTGCACTCAAGCGCAAGCGCGCCCGCCATATGCTCATTCATATATTTCGCGCCCATCGAGCCCCAGAAAGACACAACCAGCTGGTCGTCTTCTGCCAGGCCGAAGCGTGCGCGCGCCTTTGCCCGGTCGGCCGCGAGGATTTCCCCGCGCACAGGCGCACCGGTCAGCACGACCTTGTCGCCCCCGCTAAGGATTTCCTTAGCCTGCTCAAAGCAGACCAGCACACGGTCGGCCTTTTTCGACAGCATCTTGGTCACCTTACCGGGCAGCGCGTTAACCTCAAGCAGCACGGTCGGGATGCCCATCTGCTGCGCCGCACGCACGACTGCAAACGACGCATAGCCGCCGCAGCCGATGACGCAGTCAGGCCGCGCCTTTTCCAGCAGCTTTTTCGCCTTACCCACCGCGGATACCGCGAGTTTCGCCGCCTTGACGTTATGCGCCAGCCCCTTCGGACTGAGCGAGCGCGACAGACCGATAATTTCGATCGCGTCGAGCGGATAGCCCTCACGCGGCACCAGCTTATTTTCAATGCCGCGGGCAGAACCCGCAAAACGCACCACCGTATCCGGGTGTTTGTGCTCAAAATAACGCGCGATGGCAAGGCCGGGCGTGACATGGCCGCCCGTACCGCCGCCGGTGATATACAGTCTCAAGTTACTTCCCCCTTAAAACGCCGCGCCGCATGCGGCTTTGGATTCACGATTCATCACGAACATCGATGCGCGCGTAGCGGGATATATTCAGCAGGATACCCATTTCGCCCAGCTGCATCAGCAGCGCCGTACCGCCAAAGCTGAAAAACGGCAGGCTCGCGCCGGTAACCGGGAAAATACCCGTGATAACAAACAGGTTGAGCAGTGTCTGGATCGCGAGCTTAGCGGTGATGCCGGTCGCCATCAGACAGCTGAACCGGTCTGGTGCGGCGCGCGCAATGCGAAAGCCGCGGAAGATCAGATAAGCAAACAGCAGCAGCACAAGCATCGCGCCGACAAAACCCATCTCCTCGCACCACGAGGAAAAGATAAAGTCGTTTTGCGGTTCAGGCAGGTACAAATGCTTCTGCATGCCCTGTCCCAACCCTTTACCAAACAAGCCGCCCGAGCCGATTGCGATCTGGCTCATCGCACCCTGCCAGCCCTCGTCGCGCATGTTGGAAAACGGATCAAGCCAGACGGCGAAACGCTCCTGCACATGCTCAAAGGCAAAGTAAAACGCGGTCAGCGTAACAGCGCCTACGCCGATGATCGGCCCGAAATACCACAGGCGCATGCCGCCCGCGATCAGAATAACGACACCAATGCCGCAGATAATCATCATCGCCGAGGTATGCGGTTCGAGGAAGAGCAGACCGATGTACACGGCCAGCAGCAGACCATAAGGCTTAATCATTGTTCGCAGGCTGCGCACGCTCGACGGATTGTGCGCCACCCAATAGGAAAAGCACACGATGACCGTGATTTTCGCCAGCTCAGACGGCTGGAAACCAAACAGCCAGCGCTGCGCACCCTTGGATGCCGTGCCGAGCGGCGTGATAACCAGAATCAGCAGGATGATCGACAGGATCATCAGTTCCTTATAGAAACGCGCGTAAACCTTGTAGCTGATTTTTGAAATCACAATCATAGCGACCACGCCCGCGCCGGCGTTGATTGCCTGCCGCGAGATAAAATAGGTCGCGCTGCCCTGATAGAACAGGGCGTTGGAATAGCTTGCTGAAAACAGGGCAATCAGACCGATGACCAGCAACAGCAGCACGGTGCCGAATACGCCCATGTCCCATACATGGGCGCGCACCCGCGCGCGGGTGCGTGTATGCGTCGCCGGATGCGTCTGCGTCAGCGCTGCGTCGCGCGGCACGGGCGCGCGATCCGGCTGCGGCACCGGGCGCGCATCGTCATATCGGCGATGCGGGTCTGGTCGGCGCGTTGGGCGCGTCTGTCTGGTTGTCGAAGCCATGGGGACACCTCCGAAGGGTTCAGGGATTTAGGGCAAAATCGGTGCAAGCGCGCAAAAATAAGCCAGCAGGCAAAGCAGCACAGTAATGCCGGAGAAGGTCAGTACGATCTTCTTTTCGCCCCAGCCGCACATCTCAAAATGATGGTGGATCGGGGCCAT
>DXDE01000169.1 GCA_019115615.1 Candidatus Agathobaculum merdavium
GGCAGGCAGCTTCCGTATTCTGTTTTTCCGGTTCACGAAAGAGTGGCTCAAAGGCGAGATTTCGGGCACAAGATACATCGAAAATGAAATGTATGCCCTGTATACCGCTTGCATGGAATATGCTAATGCCAAAACCGAGCAGGAAAGCACGGAGGAAGCGTTGCGTAAGGAGGTCTCGACGCAGTACGAAACGATCGTTTCGGCAGAGAACGCATATCGTGCGATGAAGGACAGCGCTGAGGAAATGCGGCAGGATTACGAGCAGCTGCTTGCGCTTAACCGCATGGGCAAGGCAACCTATGAGGAAGTCAGTGACAAACTGTCCGAATATCAGGAAGCGCAGCTGGAAACGCTCGACCTGCTCAGCGATTATAACGAAGCGCTGTATTCGTTTGACCGCTTGACCTGCGGCGCGGTTTCCAAGTATTTTGCGGGCGAATCCCTGACGACTGAAAGCGGTTCAGCGGCGGATAGCTTTGCTGAGATCGATACGCCGGATGGCGCATACTACCACCTTTATACCTCTGTGGAGGATATGGTGTTCACCTTTGGCGTAGAGATTCCGGAGGGTTACACGCCCGAGGTCACTGACTTTGAACTTTGGTATGAAAACCAGCAGATCGGTGAGCGTACCGCAATTACCGAAGAGATCCGGCACCTTGCGTTGGATTATGGGGAGAGCTCAACCCTGACGCTGCGTATGTATAACGGGGATGAGTTTGTCGGCGAGTGTGAGATCGACGCACGCGTCCCGCGTGATACGATCGACTTTTTCCAGAGTGAGCAGACCGGTGGAGAGGAGCAGATCGGCACCTACACCATGACAGCTTCCACCGTGGGCGATATGACGATGACGACACTTTCGCTGTCGATTGACGCATCGGTGGGCGCCAAGTCTTTCCTTGTCACCTATGACGACGGAAAGTCGGTCGGCTCATCTGAACCAACGGCGATTGATGATTCGCTGCGGTATTTGACCATGCTGGCAGCGAGCGCCGAGGACATTCGCTTGGTACTGTATGATGAGAACCGAAACGAGATCTGCACTGCATATCTCAAGGAATCTGGGCAGACCGTATGGCGAAGCACTGAGGAATAAGACCGGGGAGGAAAACATGAATCGACATAAAAGATTGATCGGGCTGTCCGCAGTAGCGGCGGCGTTGATCGGCCTGATGACATGGGTCTTCTCGGGCGCAGTGTGGAACGAGGAGGAGGCCGTACAGTTCACAGCTGCCAAATTCGATAGTATTGAGGATTCGACACTGTTGATCGGCACGCACCTGATCCACTTGAGCGCACTCAACGATTCGATCTACGAGGTTGCACAGGCTTCTGCGGAGGAATCAGGGCAGAACAATATCTATTATAAGTCCGAGTTGGCGGACGGTGCGTGGTTTGACATCACGACCGCATCCAGCCTTGCGGATATCACGACGGGCGGCACGCCGGTCACAACCGATTCGCTGACCAGCCTGTATCTGACGCATCACACCAAGTCGGACGGTAAGACATACGACCTGCGAACCGGCGAGGAGGTCAGCCTGCAAGATATCAATGATCCTTATGATCTGGAAGGCCTGGATGAGCTGTTCCCACTGAAAAACCAGTATGATCTGATTCAGGAGCAGCAGAGCGGCAGCGCTGCAGGCAAGGAAAAGGCAGCGCGCATCGAGGAAATCTTCGGTCTGGACGTACAAAACGATACGACAGATGAAGCAGACCGCTGGCTGGATGCACTGCAGCGTTATTACGATGTGCTGGCTGAAAACGATGGCGGTGCCGACGAGATGGATATGGTGCAGGAGGTTATGAATGCGGTTGACGCAATACGCCGCACCGAGGTATTCACCATTGTCGAAGCTGAGCTCAAAACATATACGGAAGAACTGACCAGCATGGCGGATACGCAGGACGAAGATGGCGAAACAGTCGCCGCTGAGGGCGGTGACAGTGCGTTGCAGACTGCGGCAAACGACAGCTATTCCAATGTCTCGACTTCGCTGATCGAGTATCAGGGCAAGCTGCTTGACCCGGGCACAACGATTGCGAGCGAGGAAAAATACAACCTCAGCCAGCAGTTGATCACGCAGGCTGAAGCAAATAACCACAGCGGCTGTGACGATACCGTTGCCCGATTGCTCGCGCTGGAGAATATCCAGAACAGCGTGGTTGCCAATCAGGAGGTCGAACTGAGCGAACTGGACGACGTGTTGCTGCCCAAATCGACCGATGCTTACCTTGCCAAACTCAAGGCGGGCGAGAGCAGCGATTACAAGAAGCAGAAAAGCGGCAATGCCGCGCAGGCGCTGCTAAGCAATCTGATCCGGCAGGGGGCGAGTGAAGCCAACACTGCGCGTACGGAGCTCGAAGCCTATATTGAAGCCGAATGTCTGCGCCTGACGAATGCGGACGGCATTAAATTCATTGATAAGCGTCTGGATGACGCAGTCGGTTATTATGATCAGGTCGCAAACGATGATTTTGCCGATGCACTGAACGAAACCGTAGATGACCATATCGCTTTCCTGCAGCAGAAGAAACGCGAGTTGGAACTCAACGCGGGCGGCAATGAGCTCGACAAGCTGCTGGCGGAAAAAGGCGATCTGCAAACGCAGATGATGAGCGCGCTGGATAAAAACGATCTGACAGGTGCAAAGGATTTGGAAAACCAGATCGCCGCACTGGATGAGAAAATCGCAAACCTACAAGCAGAGCAAAACAGCGAGTTGGCTGATCTGCAGAATAAAAAGCGTGATCTGGAAGATCAGATCAACAGCGGAAGCGGCGACAAGGATGCGCTGCAAAAGCAGCTCAATGCGCTGAATGCCGAAATCGAAGGCGTGATGGCCGGTATGGCAGACGGTTCGGCCGGCAATCTGATCGCAACGCTCCAGCAAGAATGTTTGGATATCATCGGAGCAGACGGCAACGACGCTTCGGCGATCGGCCTGCTTGAGGACAAATTGAACACGCTGGGCGGCATGCTGGACGGAAACGCTGCGTCAGTATTCCCGGTGCTCAAGGATCTGCATCAGAAAATGGCGCTTGAGCGTGATGTCAACGACGACAGCAGCTATAATGATGCGATCGAGATAGTTGAAGGGTATATCCTTGACGGGGCGGAAGCGTACGAGGCGGCACTTGGTGCCGACCGTACAGCGGATGAACTAAACGCCCTGATGGATGCAGTGGATCTGTCTTCGCTCAGCGGTGATGAACAGACCATCGCCAAGATCGTTGCGCTGCGCGATTATGCTGATCAGACAAACTCGCAAAATGCTGCGAATGAAGCTTCTGCACTGGCAAATCAGGCGATGGCGAGCGGCAACCCTTATGTGTTTAGTGACATGTCCGACAGCACTTCCGAATATATCCCGACGACGGCGCTCAGCGCTTTGAGCGGCATGCGTCATGTGTGGAGCAATCGTTATCAGTCGGCAACCATCGCAAAAGGACTGAACTATTATACGTTTGGCATGTATTCTGATCTGGTTGAGCGGGATAAAACCGGTGAAAAAATCGAGTACATGAACTATCCGACGAAGTTCAAGAACAGCATTTATGTCCCGGAAGATTATGCGATCGAGCAGCTTGGCATCCAGTGCCGCCCGGTAGCTGGAACCGGCCTTGCTGTGGCTATGGATGAAGATATTGAACAGGCTGCCGCCGCGCTGCTCTCAGCGCTGCTGGCAGGCTGACAGGGAGGGGGAGATCAACATGGCGGATTATCCGATCATAGCGGATGTTTCCAACTATATCGTGCGCATGCTGCGTGAGAAAATGTGCCCTGAGCCGATCCCGTCGCCCAACAATATCGAGGTTTCCACCCCGGCGGAAAGCGACGTGGACTATATCCTCGGCCTGTATCTATATGATGTACGGGAAGAGGGCGAAGTCGCAGTCCCGGCGTTCGTCAGCAGTGGACGCACGCGGCTGCGGCGGCCGTCCCGGCCGTACAGCCTGTATTACATGCTGTTTCTCAATGGTTCTTCCCAGATGGGACTCAAAGGCGGCGACGTGCAGAAGATCATTGGCCGCGCAGCACAGATCATTAACGACAGTTCTTCGGTCTCGCCCCGCGCGCTGCAGTCGTGGCTCGAGGACGATGAGCCGCCCATCATCTTTTCCCCAGCCCGCATGAGTTTGGAGGATAAGGTGCGTGTGTGGTCGGCAATCAATAAGCCTTATCAGGTCAGCTTATTTTACAAGGCTGCGCCCGTATTCCTGTCCAGTGAGATCATCGTCGATACGCCCCGCGTTATCGACGCGGAGATCCGCCTGAACCTGCGATGAGCGCGGCACAGATAAGCGAAAAGGAGGGATGCTATGGAGCCAGCGGTCATTATACGGCATCGCGCCGGATTGGTTGTGCGTCTGGTCAATACGGCGACCGGCCAAGAGATCAGGCAGAGCGGCATACGCTTTACGCGCAACGGCGAAACCGTTTTTCCCATGCAGCGGCCGGACGGTAAGCTGGTTTTCCTGAACTTCCCGTCTGACGCATGTACATTTGGAGTGCATGCAGCGCAGTTTGTGCCGCAGCAGGTCGAGTTGACAGCCGAATTGCTGGCAGGGCAGCTGCCGCTCAAGGAAATTCATCTGGTACCGGACAGAACCTATGCCGCGCGTTGGCCGTGCGATACGGTTGAGGGCGTCTGGCCCGGTATCGAACAGATCGATGCGGTCCGTATGACGGACAATGTCTGCCTGATGCAGGCGTATGACGAAAGGCGCCGTATCCTTACCCTTTTCAATCCGCACCATCTGTCGCTCGACCGAACGTATTATGCGGTGGTCGACCCGGATGCGTGCAGATATGAGCCGATCGAGATTATCGAGCAGTGCAGTGATCAGAAATTCCGCGTCGCCGCACCGCTGCAGCGTCCGTTCGGCAACTACTTTCCGGTAGCAAGGCGCATACAGGGGGCGGTTCTGCCGCAGGACCGGTATGAGCTTCGGGTGCCGGACGACTCTTCGGACCGAAGGTGGCTGGTGCGTTGGCGCAGCGGCGGGCAGGACTACTATCAGATGGTGGACTTCGCTCAGCCGGAAACTGTCACGCTGCGTTCCCCGCCAGCGGAACGGGCGGAAACCGATACGGAACAACGTGAAGGAGGGTGAAAGTTTATGGCAACAGCGGTGGTTTCGGGAGCGTCGGTGCAATGCACAATGGGCATGGCGCCGGGCCAGCTTCTCGTCACCTCGCAAGCAACGGTGTTGGCCGGCGGCATGCCGGCGGCTACGGTCACGGACGCGGCGCCGATGACCAACGTGACCCCTTGCGGCATGTGCACCTCATTGGCAAACCCGCAGGTGGCCGCAGCGACCGCAGCGGCGCTGGGAGTGCTTACGCCCATGCCCTGCGTCCCTGTCCCGGTGGGTATCTGGACCTGTGCAGGCACGCCGCTGATCGGCGGAAAGCCGGCGTTGTCCACAGACGCTACACTGGCGTGTTCATACGGTGGAAGTATCCGTATCGTCTCTCCTGGACAGACGATCGTAACCTATTAGCCGCGTACCCCATTTGCTTGGTATTTTCTGAAAATGAAATCATAGAAAGGAGGCTGGTTTTAAGACAGCGATCTTAAAACCGGACAAATTATGGCTGAATATTTATCTCCCGGTGTATATGTAGAGGAATATGACTCCTCGCCCCGCGCGATTGAGGGTGTCGGTACGTCGACCGCCGGATTTGTCGGTATGGCGGTCAAGGGCCCGACGATCGGCGCGCCGAGCCTCGTCACCAGCTTTGCCGATTTCGTGCGGCAGTTTGGCGGCTATCTGAGCGAATATACCCACGGGGAATATCGTTATCTTGCTTACAGCGTTGAGCAGTTCTTCGCCAATGGCGGCACCCGCTGCTACGTTTCGCGTGTTATTCCGGAGAACGCAACGATCGCTTCTGCGGAGCAGGGCATCCTCAAGGTGACCGCAGCCAATGAAGGCCGCTGGGGCAACCGTATCCGTGTAACACTTGCAAGCGCCAACCGCCGCAAGATGCAGCTGGTCGCCAAGGAGAGCGATACGGTATATGTCGCTAAGTCGGTTGCAGGCTTTGGCGAAGGCGATCTGGTCGAGTTTGCAGGCGAGGTCAACCGCATTGCCGCGGTATTTGATAACACGGTTACCTTTGAGCGTCCGTTCGCGGGCGATCCGGTAGATGTCGGCATCGTGCCCAAGACGGTGGTCTACTCGCTTGAGATGGATGTTACCGTCCGCGCGGACGGCGAGACCGAGAACTACACCGGCCTTTCGCTCAACCCGCTGTCTAACAATTATCTGCCGCGCCGTATGGCCAGCAGCAATCTGGTGTCGGTCGAGCTGGGTGATAACGATGAACTGGTCAATCCGGTTTCCGCGATTCTGGGCGAAGGCCAGTCGAGTGGTACGATCACGCTGGCTGGCGGTTCGGATGGTTCGCTTTCCGCGGTCAACGCCGGCGTATTTATCGGCGTCGACGGCGGCCCGACCAAGCGCACTGGCATCCAGTCGTTCCTGGAAAACTCGGTTGTCAGCATCATCGCTGTACCGGGTGTAACCATTCCGGAAGTTATCGTTTCGCTGGTTACCCACTGTGAGAATGAGAAGAACCGCTTTGCCGTCCTCGATATGCCGCAGGATATGGTCAAGACCGAAGACCTGCTGGGCTACCGTGAGATGATCGACAGCACCTACGCGGCAATGTACCATCCGTGGATTCAGGTATATGATCCGGTTGCCAAGAAGCCGGGCTTCGTACCGCCGTCCGGTGCGGTCTGCGGTGTATATTCGCGCACGGATGTAGCGCGTGGCGTACATAAGGCGCCTGCCAATGAGCCGGTCAGCTGCACCGGCCTGTCGACCTACTATACCACCCGCGAGCAGGATATCCTCAATCCGCGCGGCGTTAACCTGATCCGCGCGCTGCCCGGTCAGGGCATCCGTGTCTGGGGTGCGCGCACGGCGTCGAGCAATGCGGCGTTCAAGTATGTCAACGTACGTCGTCTGTTCATCTATGTCGAGCAGTCGATCAAGAATAACACCAACTGGGTTGTCTTTGAGCCGAACAATTCGTCCCTGTGGGGCCGTGTCCAGATGACGGTTTCCTCCTTCCTCGAGACAATGTTCCGCTCCGGCATGCTGGCTGGCGATACGCCGGGTGAAGCATTCTTCGTCAACATCGGCCCGTCCACTATGAGCCAGGATGACATTATGAATGGCCGTCTGATCTGCGAGATCGGTATTGCGCCCAGCCGTCCGGCAGAGTTTGTCATCTTCCGCGTCACGCAGTTCACGTCGGAGGCAGCCGGCGGCGAGGCAAGCGCCGAGTAAGTTTTGCAAGACCTATGAAAATTTGATAAAAAAGGAGAATATCAATGCCTGTACTGAATTCCGCGGGTATGTACTATCCGTTAACAAAAATGAACTTCGTCGTCACGGTCGACTCGATCAGCGGTTTCGCTGCGTTCAGCGAGGTCACCGGCGTCGACGCTACGGTCGACGTAATCGAGTTCCGTCAGGGCAATGCGGGCTCGCTGGCGCCGGTTAAGATCCCGGGTCTGGTGAAGCACGGCAACATCACGCTCAAGATGGGCTACACCCGTGCGCAGGATTTCAAGACTTGGATTCAGGAATGTGTTTCCGAACGCCGCAAGGAGGGCATCCGCCACAATGTTGTGATCGAGCTGATCGACATCGTGACCAAGGATGCACCGGAAGCGGTTACCGAGGGCGAGGACTCCACGCTGACTTGGATCCTCAAGGACGCTTGGGTGTGCAAGTACAACGGTCCGGACCTGAACGCGTCGACCAGTGAGGTCGCAATCGAATCGGTCGAGATCGCCTACGAAGAACTGGTTATCCCGAACTGATTGATACGGCAGGGCAGCGCGCGCCGTGGCTATGTGCCTGCGGCGCGCGCCGTACGCCGGCTCTCCGAAAGCGGGTGAGGCGGCATAATAAGCGTATGCGGCGCGCAGCCGCGTTTGTGAGAGGGACAAAGCTATGACTACTGTTTTTGATTTTGAACTGCCTAAGGGTTATGTCGACAGCACTGGTGCGGTACACCGTCGCGGCAAGATGCGCCTTGCGACAGCGGGCGATGAAATCAGCGCAACGCGCGACCCGCGTGTGCTGAGCAACCCGTCTTATCTGACGATCGTGGTGCTTGCCAGCGTGATTACCGAGCTGGAAGGCGTGGAAGTGATCGTGCCTAACATCATTGAACGGTTTTTCACCGCAGATCTGGCATTTTTGCAGGATATGTACCAGCGCATCAACAACATCGAGCCGCCGACCATGACGGTTGTCTGCCCGGATTGCGGCAAGGTGTTTGAGGCGCCGGTAAATTTTACACAAGAGGGCTGAGGCTGTATCCTGAAAAGGAGTTGTACCGCGAGATGTCTTTTATCTCGTATTACTTCCACTGGGGCAGCGAGGATGTGATGCGGCTTGACCACAGCAGCCGCAGGCGCTGGTGTGAGGAGATCTCGCAGATCAACAGCAGCCTGACGCCCTCGGATAACAAGAAGAAAGAAAAAAGTATTTTGGAATTCGGTCGGCGGAAACGCTGATCAGCAAGGGAGGGTGACGCATGGCGGAAACCAATAGCGCTGCAAGTTCGGACGCAAATCTGTCCTTTGAGGAAAAATACGGCGTCGCCTCCAGTGCGGACCGAAGCATTACCACCGGCAACAGCTTTGTGATGAACGCAGGCCTCAGCCCGGTGCCGAGCTACAACTTTATGCTTCGCGTTGAAGGGGTTATGGACCTGCCCTGCAAATCAATCCGCGCATTTTCCAAGGAAATGGAATATGAGCTGATTCAGGAGGGCGGCCTGAACGATTATGTGCATATGAAGCGCAAGCCGATCAGCAAGCCGTTTTATTTTGAAGTAGAGCGCTATATCGGTGTGGATTATATCGATCCGCTGCCGCTGGGTGCGGAATTGCTGCTGCCTGTCCTGCTGCTGGTGGGACGCAACCCCAATAATTTCGCCGCGGCATCGCGTATTTACACTTTCACTGGCTGCACCGTAATTAAAAAGGATTTTGGACAGATGGATGCGGAACGCTCCGGGCTGTTTGTGGAAACGACAACGATTGCATATCGTGAACTGGTTATCGTGGATGTGCCGTGGTCGGAAAGCTACGGATACGAGCCGAATGATCCCAATCCCAAGCGGTCTTTGTCCCAGAATACGGCCATTACCAATGCCAAAGCAGCGCGTGAAGCGGAAGTGGCAGAGAATGAGGCGCAGATGGAAGACGAAGCGCTGGAAATGCAGAAGCGTAAAGCCCAATATGATAAGGATGCGAAGACACTGGAAGAGGGGCTGAGTGACGAAGCGGAAAAGGCGCGTCAGGATGCACGTGAGGATCTGGAAGAAGCGCGAGAAGCGCAGCGCGAAAAGGATGGAGCGATTCTGGACGTTGGTCTGAGTGACGAAGCGGAACAGGCGCGTCAGGACGCGCGTGAGGATCTGGAAGAGGCACGTGAAGCGCAGCGCGAAAAGGACGAAGATATTCTGGAAGCAGGTCTGAGCGACGAAGCCGAGCAGGCACGACAGGACGCGCGTGAGGATTTGGAAGAGGCACGCGAGGAACAGCGCGAAAA
>DXDE01000170.1 GCA_019115615.1 Candidatus Agathobaculum merdavium
TGCGGTAGAATTTTTAGAAAAAATATAAACCGCACGGCATGAGAAACCATTTTGTTACCAAGTGTTGCTTGACTCTCTTTTTCTACTATTGTAGAATATAGTCACCAAGTAAGTTTTACATTTGTAGAACAGGAGGGAAACGGTATGGACAAACTCAAACGGCTGCCCGATGCCGAACTGGAGGTCATGCAGGCGGTCTGGTCGCTGTCGCCGCCGGTCACGGCTTCGGACGTGCAGCAAAAGGTGCCGAGCGACTGGAAAGCCACCAGCGTGCTGACTTTTCTGTCCCGTTTGTGCGACAAGGGCTTTCTGTCGTGCGAAAAGCAGGGGCGGCAGAACCGGTACACGCCGCGCGTGACACGCGAAGCTTATTTGCAGCGCGAGAGCCGCAGCTTTGTCGAGCGTCTGTGCGGCGGGTCGGTCAAGAACTTCGTGGCCAGCCTGTCGGATGCGGGGGCGCTGACCGAGGACGATCTCAAGGACTTGCGCGCCTTTTTGGATGCACAAGGACGGGAAAAGTAGGTGAGAACCATGTTGCATTTTGACAATCTGCCCAGCAATCTAGTGCAGATCGGGCTGACCGTTTCGGTGGTGGCGGTCTTGCTGTTTTTGCTGCGCCGGATGCTCAAAAAACGCTATCCGCCGCGGATGATGTGCCTTGTGTGGGCCATTTTGGCGCTTCGGCTGCTGATTCCCGTGCAGCTGACGCTGCCCGACCCACCGGTACAGGTCGCGCCGCGCACGACCTATCTGACGCAGACCGACTTTACCCCTGCCCAGCTCGAACAGGCCGGGCTGCCTGCTCTGGATGTGGACGGCGGGACCGTGGCAAACCGCTGGGTGACGCAGGAACAGGCTCAGGCGCTGACTCCGCTTGATATGCCATCGCTTATTTCGTTCGATTTAGGCTATGTGCTGTCTGTCGTATGGGGCGTGGGCGTGCTGCTCGTTACGGTTTGGCAGTTATATCGATATCTGGCATTCTACTATGTGTTGGAACAGAGCAGCCACCCTGCCGCACGAAACACACTGCTGGCGGCATTCGAGGAACAAAAACGGTCGCTTGGCATTTCCCGGAATATCCCGCTGCGCGTGACGCGCGCGGCCGACTGCCCGATGCTGGCCGGATTTCTCTATCCCGCGCTCTATCTGCCCGATGAAGACCTGTCCGCCGAGGACGCGGCCTTCATCTTTCGCCACGAGCTGACCCACTACAAGCGGCGCGACCTGTGGCTCAAGCTGCTGCTGGTCGCCGCGCGGGCGGTTCACTGGTTCAATCCACTCGTGCACCATATGGCGCGGCTGGCGCAGGAAGATATCGAAATGGCCTGCGATGAAGCAGTGGTGCGGGGCATGGACGTTGCCGCGCGCCGCGCCTACGGGCAGACCATTTTGCGGTCGGTCGAAAAACAGGTCAAAAAGCGCGCGCTGGTGTCGTGCTTTACCGGAGATAAGGAGGGGCTTATGCGACGCTTGGAAGGATTGTTCGAGAAACGCATCAAAAAATGTGGGATTGTATTGGTGCTTG
This sequence comes from Candidatus Agathobaculum merdavium, assembly GCA_019115615.1. GTDB lineage: Bacteria > Bacillota > Clostridia > Oscillospirales > Butyricicoccaceae > Agathobaculum > Agathobaculum merdavium. The sequence goes on from DXDE01000170.1 coordinate 1,529, forward strand.
GAGCGGCCTTGGCGGTCGGCGCCCTGGGCTGCGCGTTTTCGGTGGGCACGGCCCAGGGAAAACTCACGGATGCCGAGTGCGTGGCCCTGGCCGAGCAGTGGATGAGCGGAAAATACCGCGACGCTGAGCCGTGGTATCATTTATTAGACGACGACCTGGCCCAAAAACTGTATGAGCAGCAAACCGCGCTGGGCGCGCAGACCGGTCAGACCGACGGCGAACCGCTGTGGCAGATCGGCACATCCAGCCCGTGGGTCAGCCGCTTTACCGTCCTGCCCGATGCCGAAAACCAGCAAGCGGTCATCGTGACCGAATGGACGGCCACGGCAAGCCCGGCGACCCGGCAGGCCGAGCGCATCCACTTTGAAAAAGCAGACGGGACATGGAAGGTCAGCCAGGTCGAAGGCAATCCGTATATCAACGATGAACCGTTTGTGGATACGGCGGACAGCCTGGAACATTTCCGGCTGCTGTATGAAAACGATCTGGGCTTGCCGGCGCCGCTGCCTGCCGGTGAAGCATCGTTGGAAGAAACCATCATAACGTCGCTCCAGCTGACCGGCGGCAAGCTGGAAACCGTGCGCAGCTGGGACGAAACGGGCGACGGCAGCGATGATTTGACGCAGATGCGGTACACCTTTTCGGACGGGACGCCGCTGGACCTGACGGTCGCGGGCGGCAGCGTGCAGGACTACACCTATGACGGCGGCCAAAACGACCGCACGGCTGCCGATCTCGCGCAGCAATATGCGCGCGCGGTGACGTATAAGTCGGTATGGCCCGCCTATCCGGTGCTGTCGCATGAAGAGCAGCAGCGTATGGCCGACAGCCAGCGCGCGCTGGCGGATAGCGACGATGTCTGGTACACCAAATACGGCGGCTCGTCGCCGACCGTGGCCGACTATGTGCTGACCCCCGGCAAGGATGCAGATACTTATGTGGCCGTGTTCCAGCTGTATGGCGGCGGCGTGACCGATTACCGTTCGGCCATCGCCATCACGGCAGGCGAGGAACAGGGCCGCAAGGTCATCCGCAGCATGGAGCGGTGCGACGACCATCTGGCCTTCATTCAGGAAAACCTGTCCGGGCAGGATGCCGGTTACACCATGCGCGAGAAGTTTGACCTGTATTATCATTCTGGATTGCCGTGGCCGAGTATCCCCGAAGATGCCATAAACTTCAACGGCGCTTCGCTGGATACGCTGACCCAGGTGCGCGCCGCGGCCGAGACCGTATTTAGCTTTTTCGGTGAGGAAGTCACGCACACCGAGGGCGATCAAGTTTTGATGACCCTCGAAAGCTGGTTTACCAGCGAAGTCGTTTCGGAAGAGGACACCGAAGCGGTCGTGCGGCTGCATTTTGCGGATGACAGCCCGTCTGTCGATGTGCAGATGCGCAAAACCGGCGGCTATTGGCTGCCGGTCGGCGTGGTGGGGGAAGGCGATCTCACCGAAACCGATGCGGTCTACAACCGGGTGATTTCCGAACCCATCGGCGCCGACGCGCCGCAGGTGCCCTTCTTTAACCGCGACGTGATCTGCGTGCTCAATTACAATGGCCTGCTGCTGTTTGATACCCAGACTGGCGCGCTGCGGGCAGGCATCGATGTGCAGAAGATCGGGCTTGGCGACACCCAGGGCGATTCTGCGATGATCGTGCGCGGCAATGATGCGTGCATTACGATTGCTGCCATGAACGGGCCGGGGTATGTCTATTCTCTGGAAACATCCGCGCTTTCTAAGCTGGCTGACCCGGAAGAAATCGAATACACCGACATGCAGATTCCCGATGCCAAAACTTTGGCCAGCTTGGACCTGTCCGGCTTTGCCGATGCGTCCCAGGTGCAGGCGCTGCAATCCAAGGACGGCATCCTGGCGTATGTGCTGCCGCTGGACGACCTGTCGAAAATGCGGTTTCAGTGGTATCCGTCAGAAGAAACGCCGTAAGCAGCTCCCAGGAAGCGAAAACGAGAAAGCCCCTCTTTCAGCTGGGAGAGGGGCTTTGGATTTGTACGCTCGTACGCTTTTTGCAAAGTTTCTGTTTGCAAGCGAAAACACGAGGGGGAGATTTGGGATAGCAAGCATAATAAGTGTCTAGACACTTCACCATTTTGTAAAAAAAGGAAGTGCGAAATGAAACCGAAATGCTTACAAATACTGCGGGAACAAAAGGACAGCAACTTGCCTGGTGGGCTGTATCACAAGGTACAGATTCAGATGGCCTATCATTCCAACCGCATGGAAGGCAGCCGTTTGACCGAAGAACAAACCCGACAGATGTTTGAAACACATACCATCCTGGCCGAGCATGCGGTGTTGTATGTCGATGACATCG
>DXDE01000171.1 GCA_019115615.1 Candidatus Agathobaculum merdavium
CTATATCGGGTAAATGGGAGGAGTGAAATAAGAAAAACGAAATGAATAGGAATTGGCCCTGCACGAAACCTTTCGTGAAAAACAAGCCTCCAACAGGGAGAGAATGGAAAAAACGATGGAAAGGTGCAGATATAATATACATTACGAAACCGTTGCGAAACTAAAACCGACACGGTATTATGAAAATATCAGATTGGTTAATTCCTATAAAATGACGGCGATATGATGCTTGGTTTTGTGAGAACGGTAGAAAGGAGCGTGATGAATATGAACATTAAGGAAATTGCAGCGCTTGCGGGTGTTTCGGTTGCAACCGTGTCCAAGGTACTGAACCAGAAGGATCGCGAGATCAGCGACGAAACCCGAAACCGCGTACTAAGGGTTGTAAAGGATAGCGGATATGTGCCTTACTCCAAACGCTACAAATCGAATTTGCAGAGCAATCATCTGCTGGGTGTGCTGATTTCTAAATCATATGCGGACTACAATGAGGTGATTCATGCGATCCAGAGTGCAGCGGCAGCGGAAAATTTTGCTGTTGTCACATGCCAGCTGGAAGAATTTCCGCAGCAAATGAAAATTTTGCAGTGCAATCATGTGGATGGGATGATTTTGGTAGGTTCGCCGCAAAACTATCATTCCGTTGTTGAGGATATCCAGATCAAGCAGATACCGTGTGTTGTGGTTGCGGATACGCCGCAGCAAAACCATGTTTTCCCCACGGTTTATTGTCAGGCAGACGAAGCTGCATACGCGGCGGTCTCCTATCTCATTGGCAAGGGGCATCGGAAAATCGGCTGCCTGGTTGGGGCTGGCTCATCGATGACGGAGGGCTATCGAAGGGCGCTGTATGAAAACAATATCGAGTTTAATCAAAGCGATATTTTTCAGGGAGATATCACAGACAGCAAAACACAGGCGCTGTTGGATGAATGGCTCAAAAACGGCTATACGGCGATCTTCTGCCAAGGGTCAGGACAGGTTATCTATATTTACCGCAGGCTGAAGGAAAACGGCATGGCCATACCGGAGGATTGCTCGATCATGGCCGGCACAGACTGTACGTATTTTTCGCTGCTTAATCCGCCGGTCACAGCGGTCAAACCGTATTTTGACAGGGTAGGGGAACAGGCGGTTGCACGGATGATTGAGCTGATCCGCAAGCAAGTGGTGATCCCAACGAAAGATGTGGAAGAAGTAACGATTGTGGAACGGGAGAGCGTCAGTCCGCCGCTCAAAGAGCACGGCAAAAAGATCGTTGCTGTCGGCAGCGTAAACATGGACGAGACGATTTCGGTCGGCCGTTTGCCGATGGAAGGGGAAACCATGATTGCGCGCGGTGTTACGCTTCTGCCGGGCGGTAAAGGCGCCAATCAGGCGGTCGGCGTCGGCAAGCTGGGAGGAGCGGCTTATCTGATCGGCTGCGTCGGAAGCGATACGGCGGGCAAGGAGATTTACAATCATCTGCTCAACTGCCGCGTGAAAACAGACGGCATCCGGTTCGTGGATGAAATGTGCACCGGCAAGGCCTATATCAATGTGCCGATACATGCCGCAGGGGAAAGCACGATCGTGGTGTATGCGGGTGCCAACCGGCAGCTGAATGTGGAATATATCCGCCAGCAGCAGGCGTTGTTCGATCATGCGAAATACTGCCTGCTGTCCATGGAAATCCCGCAGGAAACCGCAGCATATACGATACAGATGTGCAGCGAAAGAAAAATTCCGGTCATTTTGAAACCGGCGGGCGTGGACAGTATTCATAAGGACTTGCTGGAAGCGGTCACCTATTTCGTTCCCAACCAGAAGGAGCTGCACACATTGGTGCCCGGGACTGGGACGGTGGAACAGAAGGTGGAGTCGCTGTACCAGCTGGGGATCCCCAATATCATTGTCACGTTGGGGAAGGACGGCTGTTATCTGAAAAACAGCGAGTATGCAAAGCATTTCCAAGCGGCGCCGTTCAAAGCCACGGACAGCACCGGAGGCGCGGACGCCTTTATCAGCACGCTGGCGGTTTACCTCAGCGAAGGCGCGCCGCTGGTACAGGCCATCGGGTTTGCCACATACAGCGCGGGGATCTGCGTGACCCAATGGGGCGTACAATCCGCCATGACCACACGGGCGGCACTGGAAATGTACCGGGCGGAAATTATGGAGAAATTCCGCCCGTAACAAGGGCGGAGCAGAAAAAATAGAAAATGGTTTAGGAGATGCGGTTATGAAAAAGATCTTGGTTGTCGGAAGCCTCAATATGGATTTTGTGATCGACGTGGATAAGATGCCGGTACCGGGGGAAACCATTCTGGCGCATGGGATGCGTCTGGTTCCGGGCGGCAAAGGCGCCAATCAGGCGTATGCGGCGGCAAAGCTGGGCGGAGAAGTCGCCATGATCGGCGCGGTGGGAGACGACCAGTTCGGCCGTTTGCTGAAGGATAATCTGACCTCTGTAGGGGTGGACGTTTCGGGCATTGAGACGCTTGCAGGATGCCCCACGGGGAACGCCATCATCACGGTCGAGGAAAAGGGCGAAAACTCGATTATCGTCGTGCCCGGCGCAAACGCGCAGCTAAGCAAGGAAATGATTGACCGTCACATGGATCTGGTGGATGCCTGCGATATGATTATTATGCAGCTGGAGATCCCGCTGGATGTGGTGTCTTACGTCAAGGAGATCGGTATGGCGCGCGGCAAGCAGATCATTTTGGACCCTGCCCCGGCCAAAGCCGGCCTGCCGGACAGCTTTTTCGCGGGATTTGACATCGTAAAGCCCAATGAAACCGAGCTGCAAACCCTGCTGGGCAAAACGCTCCAAACCCCGCAGGAGCTGCGGGAAGGGGCGCAAAGCCTGCTGCGGAAGGGCATTGGCACGGTGATGGTCACGCTGGGCGGGGACGGTGCATGGCTGGTCACAGATCAGTCTGTGGAGGAGTTCCGCGCCTGCAAGGTCACGCCGGTGGATACCACGGCGGCGGGCGACAGCTTTACCGCGGCTTTTGCCGTGGCGTGCAGCCGCGGTGAGAGCTATCAGCAGGCCATTGCCTTTGGCAACCGTGTATCCGGGATCGTGGTGACCCGGCCGGGCGCACAGACCTCCATCCCGACCATGGAAGAGGTCGCTGCGCTGCAGTAAAGCGGCGGACAGAAAACAGCGCATCCCGGCCGGCATCGTATGCAGGCCGGATGATGAAACGTAGCTTGGGGATAAAGTGCGGAGGCTGAGAAAATGAAACGAAGGAACAGCGCCGGGTCGCTGATGGTAACGCTGTTGATCCCGGTGGCAATCGCTATCAATATGGTGGGCGGACAGATGACGTCGGTGTTGAGCCTGCCGATCGCGCTGGATATGATCGGCGTATTGCTGGTCGGGGCGCTGGCGGGGACGGTTCCCGCTGTGATCACCGCGGTGTTGACAAACCTGCTCAATGGTATGTTGGATCCGAGCTGGATTCCATATGTCATCTGTTCGTTTTTTATCGGGCTTACGATCGGTCTGCTGGCCAAATGCAACATGATGAACCGCATATGGAAGGCGGCTATTTCCGGTGTGCTGATTGCGCTGGTAGCGACGGTTACATCCACATTTGTCACCGTGTTTTTCTTCGGCGGGATCAGCGGCGGCGGTTCGGCCATGATTATCGCGGGCCTGCTTGCCACGGGGCAGCAGCTTGTGCAGTCTGTCTTTTCGGTTTACATCGTAACCGAGCTGGTGGGCAAACTGATTTCCACCTTTGTCGCGTATTTCATTATCAAAGCAATCTCGGATCGTACGCTGCTGAAATTCCCTTATGGCAGCAAGTACATTGTGCGGAAAACGGGCTGAGGAGGCAATTATGAATACAGAGAAAAAAGAAAACCCGATTTGCGCGCTGTATCCGCTGACAAAGCTGTATTTGGCAGCGGTGCTGATCGCGGCGGCTGTCCTGTTTCCTGCGCTCCCGGCGCGGATCGCATGCTTTGCGTGTATTCATGTGCTGGCCTGGGCCAGCGGCTGCTACCGCGCCGTCGTAAAACGGTGGGCGGGCACGCTGGGCATCCTGTTCCTGATCATTCTGGTGGTACAGACGCTGTTTTATCCGGGGGAGCAGGTGCTGTTCCAGATATGGATTTTTCAGGCCAAGCGGGAGGGCCTGATGCTTGCCCTCAAGCTGGGGATACTGCTGCTGGATGTGGGCGGCAGCCTGATCTGGTTTTTTGCGATCACGTCGGAAAAGGCGCTCGTGACCGCATTGCACAAAGCAGGCATGAGCACGGATATGACCTATATCCTGCTTTCCACCCTGCAGATGGTGCCGGTTTTGAAGCAAAAATCCGCAGTGATTATGAATGCGCAAAAGGCGCGGGGCTTGGAAACCGAAGGAAATGTGCTGGTGCGCGCACGGGCGTTCCTGCCGGTTTTGGTGCCGCTGGTGCTAAGCTCGCTCCAAGGGACGGAGGAACGCGCGCTTGCGCTGGAAGCCAGAGGTTTTTCCGTGGAGGGGAAAAAGACCCATCTTTTTGATATCCGGCCCGGAAAGGCTGACCGCGTGGCGGCGGTGCTCCTGACTGTGCTGCTGCTGTGCATGATCGCGGGGAGGGTTGAATTATGGATGGCGTGATCCGGTTGGAAAACATTACGTATACCTATCCGCTGGCGTCTGTGCCGGCACTGAAAAATATCGATCTGACGCTGGAACGCGGAAAATTCTATGCCTTGCTTGGCGCAAACGGCAGCGGAAAGACCACAGTTTGCAACGTGATCCGCGGCTTTATCCCCGGCTTTTTCCAAGGCGAACTGCAGGGGCGCGTGCTGCTGGAGGGCAAGGATTTGCAGTCCTATTCCGACGGCGAGCTGGCGCTCAAAATGGGCTATGTATTCCAGAATCCGTTTAACCAGATCACTGGTGCGCGTGATACGGTCTATGAGGAGATCGCCTTCGGGCTAGAGAATTTCGGTGTTGATCCGGATGAAATCCGGCGGCGTGTGGATAGGGTCAGCGAGCTGACCAACACCACATTTCTGCACGCAAAGAACCCGTTTGAGCTGTCAGGCGGCCAGCAGCAGCGGGTGGCACTTGCGGCTGTGCTGGTATTGGAGCCGGATATCCTGATTATCGACGAGCCGACCTCCCAGCTGGACCCGCAGGAAACCGAGCGCGTTTTTACGATTATCGATCAGTTAAAGAAAATGGGCAAGACCATTCTGCTGGTGGAGCATAAAATCGAGATCGTGGCACAGTATGCCGATGAAGTGATCGTGCTGGATGAGGGGAATGTGGTACTGTCCGGCGAAAAGCACGCGGTACTGACCGATCCTGCCCTTATCCGCTATGGGGTGGAACAGCCTGGCGCGGTGCGGCTGACTGCACGGCTGCGAGCAGAGGGGTATCCGATTGACCCCGGCACATTGACATTGGAGGAACTGGAAAGCCAGCTGAACGGACTGCTGCATGTCAAGGAGGATAGCCATGGAAATGATCCGGTTTGAAAATGTGAGCTTTGTCTATCCCAATGGCTTTTGCGCGGTGAAGGATTTATCTTTTTCCGTGCAGCAGGGGGAAAATATAGCGGTTGTCGGCCAGAATGGCGCAGGTAAAAGCACGGCGGCAAAGCTGATAAACGGCCTGCTCAAACCGACTGACGGCAAAGTGACCGTTGCAGGGAAGGATACCCGCCGCCATTCTGCAGCGCAGCTGGCGAGGCACGTAGGGTATATTTTCCAAAACCCGGATGACCAGATTTTTCACAGCACAGTGGAAGCAGAGCTGCGCTTTGGTCCGAAGGTGCTGGGCTTTGACCGCGAAAAAATCAGCAGGATGGTGCAGTATGCCGCGCAGCTCTGCGGGATTGAGGATTGCCTGCACATGAACCCGTATGATTTGCCGCTTTCTGTCCGCAAGTTTGTGACGATTGCATCGGTCATTGCGATGGACCCGGAGGTGCTGATCTTGGACGAGCCGACTGCCGGGCAGGACCTGCGCGGCATGCAGAAGCTGGCGCATCTGCTGTCTGTGCTGCAGCAGGCAGGGAAAACCCTGCTCACCGTCACGCACCATATGGAATTTACGGCGGAGCATTTTGACCGCGTTATGGTGATGGCCAATCAGCATTTGCTGCGGTCAGGGTCGCCGGAGGAGATTTTCCGGGACGGCGCATTGCTGGAAGAAGGGATGCTCAAGCGCCCGTTTATCTGCGAACTGGCGTGTGCTTTGGGCATACAGGAAACAGTCGTATCGGAAGACAGGCTGATACAGTGCCTGAACAAGATGCTTCGTTAGGAAGTTTATGGGAAAAAGGTTTCGTGATAGGTTTCGCAATGAAAACGCAAAACGCTTATGTGATAAAATGCCCTTCGGGAATTTGTTGACAATGGAGAAAAGTACCGAAAGGTTTGCGAAAAAGCGCATGGGCAGATTACAATGTTTTCAGAAAAGATGACCTGTGCGCAGCAACTTCGAAACACTTTGCCGAAGGAGGAGAGGATTATGAGTAAACTGCCGATCCATATGGATGTTGATACGGGTACGGATGATGCGATCGCGCTGCTGTGCGCGCTGCTGTCCGAGGATCAGATCGAATTGAAGGCAGTCACAACGGTGGCAGGAAATGTGCCGCTGGATCTGACGTCTGCAAACACTTTGAACCTGCTGCGGTGTATGGGTTCCAAAGTGAAGGTAGCCAGAGGTGCGGAAAAGCCGCTGGAACGGGAACTGGAGTGTACCGTTTGCCATGGCAAGACCGGCTTGGGCAGTGTCCAGCTTCCGGAAAGCCAGGATTCCTTTTATGAAAAGGACGCGGTGGACACGATTTATGAATCGGCCTGCAGTGCGGATGGGGAACTGATCTTCTTGGGGACAGGGCCGGAAACCAATCTGGCCAAAGCGCTGATGAAATATCCGGATCTGAAGGACAAGATCAAGCGGATCTACGTGATGGGCGGTGCGCTGCACGGCGGCAATATGACGCTGGCATCCGAATTCAATGCGTATGTCGATCCGGAAGCCTTCAAAATCGTTGTCAATGCCGGCATCCCGATGACCATGGTCGGTCTGGATGTGACGCTGAAAACGGCCATCCCGATGTGGTTCCTCGATGAGATGCGGAAGATCGATAATCCGTATGCACGGATGGCAGTTGACGTTATGGATGCGTCGCTGGCGGTTAACCGGGAATACGGTTATGATGAGGCCAATATCCATGATGCGCTGGCGTTTATTGCGATCCTGTATCCGGAACTGCTTACATTGAAAAAGTATTACGTGGATGTGGAGACGCAGGGCGTTCTGACCAGAGGCATGACGGTGGCGGATTTCACGGGTGTTTGCGAAATGGACCCGGCGAAGCAGGAAAACATCGACTGCGCGGTTAATGTGGATCTGGAAGGCTTTTGGAAGGTTCTGCTCAGTCTTTTTGGAAATAGAGGGGGAAGCAAAGTATGAAAAAGACAGGTTTGAACAAATGGCTGATTTTATTCATCATTTGTATTGGCGGCGGCATTATTTATATTTTCCCGTATTTGCAGTATACCTATTATGACAGTATGATGGGCGCGCTCGGGTTCGACAACACGCAGATGGGCAGCCTGATCTCGGTTTACGGCATGCTGAATCTGGTGGCATACTTTTTCGGCGGCATCGTGGCGGACCGGTTCCAGCCCAAAAACCTGCTGACCTTCTCGCTGGTAGGAACCGGTTTGACCGGCTTCATTTTTGCAACTTATCCGTCCTACGGCGTGATGCTGCTGCTGAGCGTCATCTGGTCCATCACCACCACGTTTACTTACTGGCCTGCTATGATGAAGGCGGTCAAGCTGCTGGGAAGCAGCGAGGAGCAGGGCCGTCTGTTCGGCTTCCGCGAGGCGCTTTTCAGTGTTCTGGCGCTAGTGTTCTCCGGCATCGGCCTGTTCGTGTTCAACCGTACCGGCGAGAACTTCAAAATGCTGGTCATCACTTACAGCGTGATCTACTGCGTGTGCGGTGTGATTACCTTCTTCTTCCTGCCGAAGGCAACGAGCGATGGCGCGCAGGAGCAGGAAGAAAAGCATAGCCCGGTGGAAGGTCTCGGCTATGTGCTCAAGCAGCCGAATGTCTGGCTGGTCGGCCTGATTATCTTCTGCGCGTATGCTGTCGGCATTACGCTCGGCCGTGTTACGCCGTATCTGACCAACGTGTTCCAGATGGGCGTTTCCACCGCTGCTGTGGTCAGCATTATCAATGAGTACGCAATCGGCACCATCGGTTCCGCCGTGGGCGGCGTGGCTTCCGATAAGCTCAAATCCTCCACAAGATGCTTGAAATACTGCTTTATCCTGATGGCTGTGCTGCTGGCAGCGTTTGTAGCCGTTCCGGGTGTGCCGCAGTTCCTGATGTTTGCAATCGTGTTCGGCCTTTCCACCAAGCTGATGCAGGCGGCAACCCGCGGCATCTACTTCGTCCCGCTGGATGAGATCAAGGTTCCGGATAACTATGTCGGCACCGCGGTTGGCGTGGTGAGCGTTATCGGCTTCCTGTCCGACGCGTTCCTGTTCACGATCTGGGGCAAGATCATGGATGCGGTTCCGGGTGCAGCTGGCTACAAGATCATGTTCGGTTCGCTGATCGGCTTCTGCGTGGTAGGTCTGGTGCTGACCGTTATCCTCAGCAAGCGGATCAAAATGCTGCAGGGCAAATAAAATCGCATTGCATCATTGCAGCAAATAACAATAGCTCGGATAAATGACCATAAAAAAGTGCCGCTTGTTAACAAGCGGCACTTTTCTGCTGTAGCAAAATATACAGAAGCCTACAAGATCTAAAAAGGGCATTTTTATTGCCTGCAAAAACACCCCGGTACAATGATACCGGGGTGTTTCAATGTGAGAACAGTATTAGTGGTGCGTGGCGAACCAGGTGTGAACCATTTGGTCAATGACTGCACTGCGGTCGGCCTGTGCGTTGCCCTGCACGATCATCTGCCGCATCCTATCCCATTGTGCGGCATCCTGTACGCGCACCAGTGTACGGCTTTCGTCGACGATATATACGCCCTCAGGCAGCTCGTTGAAGGAGCCGCTGCGATAGGCTTCACCGGTTGCTGCGTCTGTGAACGCCGGCCGGTGCACTTGCTGATTCTGTCCGTTTTGCACACGCTCGGATTCACCCAGACTGACACCGTGGGAATAAGGCGTCAGGATCAGCCGCTTGGAGTTTTGCACCTGCTGCGGCGTGAAGAAAACGCTGTGCTCCGTGCGCAAAGAGTAAACAACTGTGGTCTCGGCAGCGTCGCCCAATGCCAGCATGCGTTGGCGGAGCTGCTCACGGTTGTCTTGCAGCAGGTCAACTCTGGCATGGTCGGCATAGGAACCCGTTCCGGGAACCGGATCAAACTGCGTCAGATCGAACTTGACATATTGCTCATACTGCGGGAAGTTTTCGCGTATCCAGTACTTGATCATCATGGCACCTTCAGCGCTTGCGACTGCGCCGCGGCTGTGCCCGCGGATGCGCAGCCAGACGTCATGCGGCGGTGCGCCATTTGTCCATTGGCTGAATGTGTTGGTCAGATAGTCCTGCCCCATGGTCAGCATATACTGCCGAAGGTTTTCGATGCTGTATTCACCGCGGTTGCTTGCGCCGAACAACGCCTGTGGGCCGGCCATGGTGATGCGTGTTTTCCGCCCCAGAACAACCTTGCGGATATGCTTGCGCTTTTCCATATTGCCGTTGATATTGATACGCTGCGATCGGCCGACATGGGTGCGCCATCTGCACAATACCTGAATGTTGTATTGTTCATCCGGCGTGAGATTATCCCACTGCAGCTGGTTCTGCATCAGCTGGTTTAATTGCTGTTCTGCACGGTGCTTGGCCTCTCTTTTGCGCCGCGTTGCCAGAACCGGCAGCCACATCAGGAATTTGTTGATACCAGTCCGGTCGATCTTCATATAGTCGCGCAGGGAATTGCCTTTGCCCTTGATGCCCATATAGTCGCTGCGGAACTGGGTGAAGCTGGAACCGGCCATATCAAATTCCAGCACGTTGGCCTGTCCGTTCGCCATAAGCTGTGTGCCGCGGGAATGGTGCAGCGGCGTGACGCGCTGCGCAGGGTTTTGCTGTGCCCGGATGTTGTCCACCAACGCGTAGGCCTGCGGCATCTGCTGCTCGACAGCGGTACGGATGCGCGTCAGGTCGTGCGTCTGCATATATTGGGTCGGTTGGATCAGGGCTGGATTGGTGACGTGTGGCTGCGCATAAAACGGCTGCTGTATGTGCAGCAAATGCTGCATTTGTTGCTGCGGCGCGGCCTGCTGCACCTGCTGTACCGGGGCGACCTGCTGCACGGGCTGCGCCTGTCGCTGTACCTGTTGCTGATTGGGCTGGGGATTGTTAGGCATCGTGACGCCTCCTTTCCGTATCTGTTATAGCGTGTCTCCAGAGGAGGCGTTGCTGTCCGGTGCCGCATCGCCGGATTCTTCTTCGGATGAAGCGGCGTTCCCCGGGGTGTTGTCATAATAGCCGCGTCGGACGAGCAGGGGCTGCGCGCCCGGAAACAGCTTGTCGATCAGTTTGCCTACCGATTCCAGCCTGCATACGATGCGCACCTGCATATCGGAGGGGTATTGCTTGACTGCCTGCTGTGCCGCAAAGCGGCACAGGTCGCTCAGAATCTGCTGCGATGCGGACAACGAGCGCAGCAAGAGGATCTCAAGAAGCTCGCTGCTGATCTGCTGCACCAGAAGCGCACCGTCAATGCCTGAGGAATTGGCATAGAAGCAGCTGGACTGCATATCGTATGCTTCGGGGGATTGGGGCAGATCAAGCGGTGCGCCCGGCTGGTCGAGCGCGGCAGCCAGAAACCGCTGGAATGCTTCGGGATCGGCTTGCGAAAGCGGCTGGATCACGGCGCGCGGCGGATGATGCAGGGCGGAGATCGTGGAGATGTCCCGCAGCGGTACTGTCAGCTCGTACCGGTCAACCAACGTAAACTGGAAGTCCCAGGATTCCAGATAGGCGCAAAGCCGGTCGTACTCGGACGGCATGGGTACGTCACACAGGATGTGTTCAATGCCGCTTTGGTCGATGATGTCCCAAAAGGCGTTCATCAGTGCGTCGGCTACCTGTCCGCCCCGATAGGCAGGTGCGACGAAAAGCCATTCAATGGTTGCGGCAATCAGGAGCGCCGGGCCGTCCGTGCCTTCCTGCACAGAGAAAACCAGCACGCCTGCCGGCTGTGGGTTGTTTTCATCTTCGTCCATAATGGCACCCAGAGCAAAAATGGACGGAAGCGTCAGCTTGCGTGACCATTCCTCGGGCAGCAAGGCGTCAAACAGGGTATGGTTTGTTGTGTCGATTCGGGAAATCAGCATGATGGAAACACACCTTCTTTTTGTGTGGGCCGCAAAGGGCAGTGCCAGCCTGTTATAGTAGGATTTGTTGCTTTATTATACTATGCAGGAGCAAGTGTTGTCCACATGCCCGACCAGTTTTTAGCAGAGTTTTAGAATTGTTCCAGCGGCAGCAGGCAAGCAAAAACAGGCGGGGCGGCAATCGCCGTTCCGCCTGTGGATTGGATCGTTATTTGTGTGTCACAGCATGATGCGTGTCATGTGGATGGTCAGGTAAATCAGTTCTTCGCGTGGGATTTCTACCTGCAAATTGCGGTGCATATAGCCTGCGATGCGTTTGGCACAGGCAAATGCCTGTGGGTTCTGCTCCAAGACAGGCTCGAGTACCTGAATATCCGCGCTGCTGAGCATTTTACCGTCGAGTACGCGCTCGATAAAAAACTGCATGTGGGTTAAAAAACGCGAATAATGGATGGAGTTCTCGTCGATCGTCCGGCCGAAGGACATTTGGATAATGCCGTACATGTCCTTGAGCATGCGCATGGCCTGCATGGTGCGCTCCATATCCGGGTTTTCGGTCTGCGCGTTGACCAGATGGAAAGCAATATTGCCCGCCTCCTCCGGTGGGAGTTCAATGTCCAGCCGCTCGTTCAGCAGCGTACGGATCTGCTGGCCGACCGCAAATTCCTTGGGGTAGAACCGCTGCACCTCCCAGAGCAATCGGTTGGGCAGTACGATATGCTTACGGCAGCGCTCGACCGCATAAACCAGATGGTCGAACAGTGTGACAAACAGCTGGTCGTTCAGCTTGCCGGGGAACTGCTCGTAGGCCAACTGCATGGCGTCTTCGAGTGTCTCGGCAAAGGCGTCCGGAATATCCTGCAGCAGCTGCATGTAGCGCTGCGCGGCGCTCTCGTCCTGCAGCACGAAGATCTTCTGAATCTGCTCCTGCCGCAGCTCTTCACCGACCTGATTGAGAAAACGCAGGCCCTTGCCCATGACGATCTGCTCGCGCCCGTTTTCGTCCGCTGCAAGCAGCAGATTGTTGTTGAGGATCTTGCGCACGATCATGCCGTTATCTCTCCTACCTGAGAAGTCTCTCTGCCCTTTATTTTACAGGTTTTTGCCGTTTTCGGCAATGGTCTTTTGATACCAGTAAAAGCTGTCCTTGGGATAGCGTCGCAGATCACGCAGATCCTGTTCGTCGCGGTCGACATAGATAAAACCGTACCGCTTGGCATAGCCCTGATGTGTGCTGACCACATCGACCGCTGCCCACGGACAATAGCCCAGCATATCAACGCCGTCGGTAATGGCCTCGCGCATGGCGTGCAGGTGCTTTTCATAGAACTCGATGCGGTAAGGGTCGTGCACGCTGCCGTCTGCTTCCAGCTTGTCGGGTGCGCCGATGCCGTTTTCCGTAATCAGGATGGGCAGGTGATACCGCTCGCACACCTTGCGCAGCGTGTAGCGGAAGCCGGTCGGGTCGACCACCCAGCCGTACTGCGTTTTGCCGACATAGGGGGTTTCCGCCGCACGGTATACGCCTTCTTCGCCCAGCATGATCTGCTGGTCGCCCGCGCGGGCGGATACGTCGGACGCGTCGCCGCGGCTGGCAGCGATGGTCGCGGTAGAATAGTAGTTCATGGCGATAAAATCCGGCTTTGCGCCTGCGAGCATGTCCCAGTCGTCCGGCTGGATTTCGGGCGTCAGGCCGCGGTCCTCCAGATAGCGCATGGCGAGCGGGTGGTATTGCCCGAACACCGGCACGTCCGCGAAGTTCCAGCAGCGCAGCACCTCCCAGTTGTGCGCGGCGATCGCGTCTTCGGGGCGGCAGGTTTCGGGGTACATCGCGGTCAGGTTGAGCGCGGGGCCGATCTTGGCCTGTGGGCACATGGCGTGGCACAGCTTCATCACGCGCGCCTGCGCGAGCATCATGTGGTGGTTCATCTGGTAAAGTTCTTTGCGCGAGGGCAGCTGACCGCCCTTGGGCAGGCCGATCGCGCCCGGATGCAGAATCATCGTGTTTTGCTCGTTGATGGTCAGCCAGTATTTGACCTCGCCGCCGTATTCAGTAAACAGTACGCGGGCGTAGCTCTCGAACGCGTCGATGGTCGCGCGGTTGAGCCAGCCGCCTTGCTGCTCAAGGCACCACGGCAGGTCGAAGTGGTACATCGTGACGATTGGCTCGATGCCGTATTTGCGGCATTCCGCGATCACGGCGCGGTAATGATCAACGCCTGCCGGATTGACTTCGCCCGTGCCTTGCGGCAGGATGCGCGTCCACGCGATCGAAAAACGGTAGGCCTTCAGTCCCATTTTGGCAAACAGTGAGATATCCTCGGCGAAATGGTGGTAGTGGTCGCTTGCGACCGTGAAATCCGCGTAGCCCGCCGGATGCTCATACATGTCGATGATGGACGGGCTTTTGCCGTCCTCGTCCCACGCCCCCTCGACCTGATAGGCCGAGGTGGACGCGCCCCAGAGAAAATGCTCCGGGAAATCGAGCAGTTTCTGATAAATCATCAGGATGCTTCCTTTCTTACTTTACAGTCAGCACAGTGTCGCCCGGACGCACCTCGCAGCCGGTCTGCGCTTCGATGGTGGTATAGCTGTCCGTATTGGTCAGGATGACCGGCGTAACGGTTTCATATCCGGCCTTTTCGATCGCGTCCTTGTCAAACGAGATCAGCAGGTCGCCTTTTTTCACGCGATCGCCCACCTTAACATGCGCGTCGTAGTACTGGCCCTGCAGGTTGACCGTATCGATGCCGATGTGGATGAGCAGCTCCATGCCGTTGTCGCCCATGAGGCCGATCGCGTGCTTGGTCTCAAACAGCGAGGTAACCTCGCCGTCAAACGGGGCGTAAACCTTGCCCTCGGACGGTTGGATGGCCAGACCGTCGCCCATGACCTTTTGCGAGAACACCGCGTCGTTGACGTCGGTCAGGGGAAGGGCGCGGCCCGCGAGCGGGGCGGCAGCCTGCGCTTCGCCGGTCGCGGCAGAGATAGAAGCGGGGGCGGAAACCGCCGGAGAGGTGGAAGCGGGCGCTTCGTCCTCTTCGTTGGCGGGATCGTCAAAGCCCATGATCCAAGTGGCGACAAATGCCGCCGCAAACGAAATAATGCAGGTGATGACCGCATGGACAATGTTCATCGGGTTTTCGCCGATGAAGGCGGGCAGCGCCGCGAGACCGGGCGAGACGAACGCATAGCGCACCAGACCGGACAGGCCGGCGTAGATGCCGCCGATGCCGCCGCCGATCATCGAGGCGATGAGCGGCTTTTTGAGCTTGAGGATAACGCCATACAGGCAAGGCTCGGTGATGCCCATGACAGCGGTAAAGCCGGAGGAGAACGCCAGCTGGCGCAGCTGGTGGTTTTTGGATTTGCAGGCAACTGCAAGCGTTGCGCCGCCCTGCGCGATGTTGGAGGCCAGCATGCCGGGGCCGTTGACGATCTCATAGCCGAGCGAGGAGATCTGCACGGTGGCGATCGGGGTCATGGCCCAAGCGGTGCCGGTCAGCACGAGGAACGGCTGGAACGCGCCCATCAGCATGGGCAGCAGCCAGCTTGCAGTGGCGTTGATCGAGTTGGCAGCCGTTTCGATGACGGTGTTGAGGAACGCGCCGAACGGGCCGACGATCAGCAGCGCGATCGGGGTCGAGATAAACAGGATGATTAGCGGTTTTAAGAAGAATTTGATGATCGAGGGCGTGTATTTTTCTG
This sequence comes from Candidatus Agathobaculum merdavium, assembly GCA_019115615.1. Classification (GTDB taxonomy): domain Bacteria; phylum Bacillota; class Clostridia; order Oscillospirales; family Butyricicoccaceae; genus Agathobaculum; species Agathobaculum merdavium. Next base: position 15,032 of record DXDE01000171.1, read on the forward strand.
CAAGCTTTTCGACATAGGACATGATCCAGATGCTCAGGATGATCGGGATGACCGAGTAGGAGTAGTCCACCAGCCGCACCGGGATATTGAAAAAGTCGATCGGTTCGCCCGCGGCGACCATGCCGCTCCACGTCGGGTGCAGCAGGGCGCAGGCCAGCGTCATGGCGAGCACCGGATTACATTCAAACTTGATCGCCGCGCCGTAAGCCAGCAGCACGGGCATGAAATAGAATGCCGCGTCCGAAATGAAGTTGAGGATCTGATAAGTGGAGGAGCTGTCGCTCAGGCCGCACAGCACCAGAATGGAGAGCACAGCCTTGATCATACCGCCGCCGATCAGCGCCGGGATGACCGGCGTGAACGTGGTCGAGATCACGCTGACGATGCGGTTGATGATCGAGGGCTTCTTTTCCGGCTCGGCGGAGGCCGTGCTGCCGCCGCCCGAAGCGGTGCCGCCCATTTCGTTGATCAGTGCGCGGTAGGTGATCGGTACGTCGTTGCCGACGACGACCTGGAACTGGCCGCCCTTTTCGACCACGCTGATGACGCCCGGCGTTTTGGAGATCGCCTCGTCGTCGACCTTGCTGCGGTCGCGGAACTCAAAGCGCAGACGAGTCGCGCAGTGCGTCAGCTTGCTGATGTTGTCTACGCCGCCGACCAGCGGCAGCAGGTCATACGCTAATTTTTTGTAATCCATGAGAAACCCCTTTCTTTGTGTCGCGGCGCCGGTCGGTTCGCTGCGCGCGTTGCGGACCCAAACGGCACAAAAAAAGACCACAACAAAAAATCATCCCGCAGATGATTTTTTGTGTGGTCTTGCCTGCATTACCAGTAACGGCCAGTTTGTTAACTGCAAACAAGTCTATCAGAGCGGCCGCGGAAAATCAATCCGCAACTCTCACAAATTCCGAAGGATAAAATTGTGCAGGGCGGCAGGCTGATGCGGCGGTTCGGCAGGCTTTTATACCGTTGTTGTGTGTACAGGAGTATATCTTCGTGTGGTATGGTGTGGATGCTTTCCTATATGCGAAGCTTGAAAAAATCGACAAAAGGGATACAATAGGAAGCAGTGACAACCGGCAGCCGGTAGACTGTGCGGATTGCAAGCGGATGCGCCCGCTTTTGCGGGGTGACGCCGGTCCCTCTGCAATAAAACCTGCGGCAGGCAGATGGACGATGGGCCATCTGCCTGTTTTTCTGCGCGTCGATGTCCGGAGAAAGTCAAGGCCGCTTGCGGGGAGCGGCATAAATAGGGGGAGAAAGTTGCTGTGAGTCCGAGTTCATTTGCCTATATGGGGTTCCTGTTGGCCGGCGTGCTGCTGTACCATGCCGTGCCGCAGCGCGGCCGCAAGATCGTGCTGCTGGCGCTCAGCGTGCTGTTTTACGGCATCAATGCACTGCGTTTTGTGCCGCTTCTTCTGGCGACGATCGTGTTTAATTTTGCGCTGGCGCAGCGTTTGGAGCATGCAAAGCGCCGCCGCGCATTGCTGATACTTGGCTTGACGGTCGAGCTGGGCGCGCTTGGCCTGTTCAAGTATCTGGGCTTTTTCGGGGAACTGGTCAATCTGGCGGGCGGGGCGTTCGGCCTGCCTGCGGTGACCGTCTGGCAGCTGGCCTTGCCGATCGGCATTTCGTTTTACACCTTTGTGCTGTGCGGCTATTTGATCGATGTGTACCGCGGCCGCCCGGCCGAGCGCAATCCGTTCGATTTTGCGCTGTTTGCGAGCTTTTTTCCGGCGATTCTTTCCGGCCCGATCGAGCGCTCCGACCATCTGCTGCCACAGCTGCGGCAGCTGCGCCGCGCAAAGCTAGAGGATGTGCAGTTCGCCGCGCAGCGTATTATCATGGGGCTTGCCAAAAAGCTATTGCTGGCGGACAACCTCGCTATCTTGGTCAACACCGCCTATGCCGACCCCATGCAGAGCAGCGGCCTGCAGCTTGCGGTCGCGGCAGCGGCCTATTCGCTGCAGATTTACTGCGATTTTGCAGCCTATTCGGATATGGCGGTCGGCTCCGCGCGGCTGTTCGGCATTTCGCTGATCGAGAACTTCCGTGCTCCCTATCTGGCGCAGAGCTCGAAGGAACTCTGGCACCGCTGGCATATTTCGCTGTCGACATGGTTCCGGGATTACCTGTATTTCCCGCTGGGTGGCAGTCGGCGGGGGAAGGGGCGTACTTATCTCAACATCCTGATCGTATTTGCGCTCAGCGGCCTGTGGCACGGCGCGGCGCTCAAATTCGTGCTGTGGGGGCTGCTGTTCGGCATATTTCAGGTGATCGGCGCAGTGCTGCTGCCGTATAAAAAACGGCTGTGTGCTGCTCTCGGTCTGGATTGGGACGCGGCCGCGCTGCGCGTACTGCGCACGCTGATCTGCTTCGTATTGTCGACTGTCGCATGGGTGTTTTTCCGCGCGGACACCGCCCGGCAGGCGGTGCTCATCCTGTCCCGCATTGTGACCAAGGCAGGCGTTTGGGACCCGATGCAGCTGGCGGCGCTCGGCCTGTCGTGGGAGGCGCTGGCCGTGCTGGCGATTTGCGTGCTGGTGCTGCTGACCGTCGACGTAGTTTGCGAGCGCGTGCCGCTGCGGGATAAGCTGCTTGCGACTGTATGGCCGCGGTACGCGGTCTGGGTGGTCGTGCTGGCCGCGGTGGCGCTGTTCGGCGCGTATGGCACGGGCTATAACGCGCAGGAATTTGTCTATTTCCAGTTTTAAGGGGGCGGCAACGTGAACAAGGCACTGAAAAAAGAATTGCTTACGCTCGTTGTATCGCTGGCTGTGCTGGCCGCGCTGCTCGCCGGCATGACGCATCTGGTCACGCCCAAGCAGCATGACTTCGGCGCGATGTGGGGACATTTCCTGCAGGAGGAGCCGGACTCGATCGACGTGATGTTCTTTGGCTCATCGATCACCTATTGCGACGTCGTGCCCGCGGTTTATTGGGAGCAAAGCGGCCTGACCGCCTTTGTCCACGCTGGGCCCGAGCAGACGCTGCCGATGACCGTGCTTTACCTGCGCGAGAGCCTCAAGACCCAGTCCCCGCAGGCGGTGTTCGTCGAGTGTACAGGGGTGGCGTTCCCACAGTATATGGGCTATACCAAGACCAATATCGGGCAGATGCCGTGGGGCTGGAACCGTCTGCACGCGACCTTCACCTGCGCTGAGCCTGAGGTACGCAAGGGGCTGCTGTTCCCGCTCTATTTTTACCATGACCGGTGGGACAGCCTGACCGAAAACGATTTGCAGCCTTATGATAAGGACATGCTGGCGGGATACACCTTTTTGCATGAGTATTCCGGTCGCTGGCGCGCCAACACCGAGCAGTTGGTCATCGAATCGGCGGATTGGGAACGCAATACGGCAGCGCTCGAGGAGATCTGTGCGCTGTGCAGGGAACAGGGTATTACGTTGGTGCTGTACCGTGCGCCGGTTGAGCGTCTGGCCAATGAGGATTGGGCGCGGCTGGAAGCGCAGTTCAGCGATCAGGATGGTGTGTACCTGCTCGACGGCAACGACTACCTCGACCGCATCGACGCCGTACCGGTGACTGATTATTATGACACTATGCACTATAACGCATCGGGCGCGGCCAAGTTTTCGTCCTTTCTGGGCGAGTGGAGCCGGGAGAACCTCGGCCTGACGCCGCTCCTAGGGCAGGACGAAGCGCTCTGGACGGAACGGTTGGCCTACTTCGAGGAACTGGCCGCAGCACCCATGCAGCCCAAGGAATAACGTAAAAAGAGCCGCCGCAGGGCGGCTTTTTTGCGCCCTTTTTGCAGAGGCTGCTTGACAATCTCGATATTCGAGATATAATGAAGGTACAGAAACTCGATATTCGAGATTGGAGGGGAACGACATGCCGCGTGCCAAGCTGCAAACGCTGACCGAGCAGATGTTTTACATCCTGCTGTGCCTGCGCACACCCTGCTGCGGCATCGACCTGTTCGATCGCATCAGCAGTATGACAGATGGCCGCGTGACGGTCGGCTCGGGCACGCTGTACAACCTGCTCGAGCAGTTCGTGGACGCGGGGCTGATCTGCGAGGACGGCGCGGAAGGCCGCCGCCGCAGCTACCGCCTGACTGCGCAGGGCGAGGCAAGGCTCCAGCAGGAGTGCGACCGCCTGCGCGCCCAGTTGGCCGATTATGCAAGGGTATTCGGAGAGGAGGAGGGACGATGAAACAGACCAAACGGCGTATGGAAACGCTGTCCTTTTACGACCGCACGGGCATCGAGCGGCATCTGGAAAAGATGGCCGCCAAGGGCTGGATGATCGACCGCGTCGATACGTTCGGCTGGCACTATCGCCGCATCGAGCCGCAAACGCTGCGTTTTGCGGTCACTTATTTCCCTAAGGCATCCGACTTCGATCCCGGCCCGACCGCCGGACAGCAGGTCTACCATGCCATGAGTGAACAGGCCGGCTGGCGCTACGCGGCCAGCTGGGCGCAGATGCAGTTTTTCTATACTAACCGGCCGGACGCCGTGCCGATCGAGACCGATCCGGAGCTTGAGCTGGAAACTATCCACGCTGCGATGAAAAAGGGGTTGCTGCTGCCCTATGGTATCCTGCTGGCGATCGGACTGTGGTGGAGCGCCATGCTGGTGCACGACCTTTGGAGCGACCCGATCGGGCTGTTCTCCAGCGTGACCAACCTGTTCCTGATGGTCGTGTGGCCGCTGCTCTCGCTGCTGTGCATCGTCGAAATTGTTGCCTACCTGCGCTGGCGGCACCACGCCAAGCAAGCCGCTGCCTGCGGCGAATTTGTCGACACGCCCAGCACACGCTTGTTCCAGCAGGTTGTGTTTACGGTATGTGGGGCGGCATTTGCCCTGTCCATGCTTTATAACGTGACCACCGGCTCGCCGCTGCTGCGTGTGGTCAGCATTTTGATGGTGCTGTATATGCTGGTGCTGATGGCCGTCGTGCAGGGTGTCAAGCAGCTGCTCAAGCGCAAAAAGGTGTCGCGTGGAGTTAACCGCGCGGTCACGCTGGCCGTGGACGTCGTACTGGCGTTCGGTATGATGGCAGCCATCGTGTTCGGCACGCTGCGTGCTACGCAAAATGGCCTGCTTGACCGGTATAGCAAGCCGGAGACGCTGCCGCTGACGCTCGCCGCCCTGTGGGGCGACGAACTGCCTAAGGCCGACTATACGCCGCGCTGGACAGAGGACAGTTCGCCTCTTGTCGCGGTGTACGACGGCAGTGAATGGGCGTACCCGACGGAGGAAGGCATACCTGTACCGTCTCTGGATTATACAGTCACTGTGATCAAGCTGCCTGCGCTGTATGAACGCTGCCGCGCGCAGCTGGTAGACAAGAAGATAGAGATCAGCTATCGGCAGATCGATGTCGTTACGTATCGTATCGCAACGCCGTGCGACGCCGCGCCGTGGGGCGCAAACGAAGCGTGGCAGGTGGGCTGGCAGGACACCGGGCTGAACGACAGTTATCTGCTGTGTTATGACCGTAACATCGTTGAAATTATGTTCAGCTGGACACCGACTGACGACCAGAAGGCCATGGTCGGCGCGACGCTGGGCGCGCTGTGAGCACATGGTAAAACGCAAACCATGATAGCGCCTACTAACAAAAAAACGGACTGCATTGCAGTCCGTTTTTTTATCAGGATTGACGGCGAATATATTCGCTGGGATTGTGTCCGAATTCGCGCTTAAAGGCTTTGAGGAAGTTGGAATAATCATTGAAGCCGCAGCGCAGGCAGGCATCGGTCACCGGTACACCGGCGCGCAGCATATTGCGTGCAACGGTCAGCCGTTTTTTCATAATGAACTGGTACAGGGTCAGACCGGTGTACTGTTTGAATTTGTTGCTCAGATGAAATTTGCTGACATAGAAGGTTTGCGCAAGATGGTCGAGCGACAGGCTTTCGGTCAGGTTATCGTTGATATAAGCGACAACCTCGTTGATCTTGTCGTTCTCTGTGATGTCGTTGCGGATGGAATCCGGCGTGTCGAAATACGCGCGGTTGAGATAGACAAGGAACTCGATCAGGCAGGCATAGAGCAGCGTGCGGCTGCCGAAATGCTTTTCCGCCTTGATCTGTGCCATGTATTCGCTCTGTTTTTTCAGGTGGGTAAGCAGGTGGCTGTCCGGCCGGATCAACTGGTATTTCTTGCGGGCAGTATCATTGAAGCAGGCGGAAAGATCATCGCCCCAATCCTGAAACCGGGTGAAAAAATCATCCTCCATCCAGATCACATACCGCTCATACGGCTTACCGGGCGCAATGACCGGGCGGTGGATGTCGCGGTTGCTGGTCAGCAGGATATCACCCGGACGGAGCTGATAAGTACGTCCTTCAATGATATAATTGACATTTCCGGACACAAAAAAGAAGATTTCGTAAAATGGATGCTCGTGAAAAGGTACCTCGGGCGGCACCGGATCGAGGTAGTGGTGGAACTCAAAATCCTTCTCTTCCATGAATTGTCGCAGGGTAAATTCCTCTTTGTGCACATTCAATGAAATTCACCTCGAATCCTTGTATATATTTATATTATATAGCAACTTTCACTATATTTCAAGCATGAAACACCAAGATATCCCGCCTAGAGTGCGGTACGATTATACCAGAAAGAGACAAAACCCCAAACGGTTGGAATGTTTCAGAAAATACGGCAAAAACTATCAGCAAAGGAGAAATGAAGATGAAAACCTTTATTAACGACGATTTTTTGCTGAAGAGCGAAGCGGCCCGTATCCTGTATCATGAGCATGCGGAGAAAATGCCGATCTTCGACTATCACTGCCACCTCAACCCGCAGGAGATCTATGAGGATGTGCGTTTTGACGACATCGCGCATGCGTGGCTGGGCGGCGACCATTACAAGTGGCGCGTGATGCGCGCCAACGCAGTGCCGGAGCGCTTTGTCACGGGCGACGCACCCGGCCGTGAGAAGTTCGACCGCTATGCCGAGGTCATGCCGCGGCTGATCGGCAACCCGATCTATCACTGGTCGCACCTCGAACTGCTGCGGTTCTTCGGCATCGACGACCTGCTCGACCCGACGACCGCAGATGCGATTTGGGAGAAGGCCAATGCCAAGCTGCAGAGCCCGGCAGGCTCGTCCCGTTCACTGATTCAGGAGAGCAATGTGCGCGGCCTGTGCACGACCGACGACCCGGTTGACGACCTGCGCTGGCACAAGGCGCTGGCCGACGAGGGCACCTTCCCGGTGCGCGTGCTGCCGACCTTCCGTCCGGAAAAGGCGCTGAATATCGCTGACCCGAATTTCCCGGTTTACCTGCAAAAACTGGGCGCTGCGGCAAATATCCTGATCCGTACGATTGACGATGTCAAGCAGGCGCTGGCCGACCGTATTGCGTACTTTGCGCAGGCGGGCTGCCGTTTGTCCGACCACTCGTTCGGTTCGCCCGACTTCACGATCTGGGACGAGAGCGCGGCCGAAGAGGCAATGCGCAAGGCGCTTGCGGGTGAAGCGCTGCTGGACTACGAGGTTTCCGCTTATCAGTCGCTGATGATGGACTTCCTCGGTGAGCAGTACGCCGATCGCGGCTGGACGATGCAGCTGCACATGGGTGCGATCCGCAACCTGAACACCAAGCTGTACCGCGCGCTCGGCGCGGATGTCGGCGGCGACGCCATCGGCGATCCGATCGCGGCGGCCTCGCTTGCGGCGCTGCTCGACCGCATGGCTGTGCGGGACAAGCTGCCCAAGACCGTGCTGTACACCCTCAACGCGGCCGATAACGACAAGCTGATCGCGACTGCGGGCTGCTTCCAGGATGATACCGCCGCGGGCAAGATCCAGTTCGGCTCTGCATGGTGGTTCAACGACCACTACGACGGCATGATCGCCCAGATGAAGAGCCTTGCGAATATCGGTGTGCTCAGCCGATTTGTCGGTATGCTGACCGACTCGCGTTCCTTCCTGTCCTATCCGCGTCACGAGTATTTCCGCCGCATCCTGTGCAACCTGATCGGTGGTTGGGTCGAGGACGGCATGGCGCCGGCGGATTACGACCTGCTCGGCGGTATGGTTGAGGATATCTGCTTCCGCAATGCGCAGCAGCTGATTGGTTTGGATGTATAAAATTTTTATATAAGTCTGCAAATAAAAAGTCAATAGGAAATTGAGAAAAATTGCAGACTCAGGAGGAGGCGAAAAAGGGTATAACAAAAAGACCGCCGCGCAAGCACCGGTCAAATTGAAAGAATATGGAAGTGGTCAAT
>DXDE01000172.1 GCA_019115615.1 Candidatus Agathobaculum merdavium
GTTGAACTGCGAACCGAGCGCCCGCGCCTCGCGCGTGGACAGCGAATCATCGATCCACACAACGATCTCGTTGGACTGCTGCAGCTCAACAATGCTCAGGTCAATATTATACGCGATCAGCGTGACGGTTCCTGTCAAAAGCAGGCAGGCGATCATGATGAGCACCGCTGCGAGCGACATGAAGCCATGCTTGAAAATATTGCGGAAGCCTTCCTTCCAATAGTAACCAAATCGTCTCATAGCTGATAATACCCACCTGTCTGGTCGCTGACGACCTCGCCCTGGTCGATCATCACGACGCGTTTTTCAAACTCGTCCACCAGGCCCTTTTCGTGCGTGACGATCAGCACCGTAGTACCCAGCTCATTGATTTTTTCAAACAGTGTCATCAGCTCAAGCGAACGGGCAGGGTCGAGGTTGCCGGTCGGCTCGTCTGCGATGATCAGGCGCGGGTTGTTGACCAGCGCGCGGGCGATCGCCACACGCTGCTGCTCACCGCCGGAAAGGTTCATCGGCTTTTCCTGCGCCTTTTCCGTCAGCCCGACCAGATCGAGCACGTAGGGCACGCGTTCCTTGATCGCTTTCCCCTTGACGCCGATCGTACGCATGGCAAACGCCACGTTTTCATACACAGACTTGGTCTTGATCAGGCGGAAATCCTGATAAACCACGCCCAGAGTGCGCCGCAAATACGGGATCTGGCGTTTTTTCATCTCTCCGATATTATAATTGTTGACCAGCACGCGCCCTTCCGTCGGCCGGACCTCGGCGGTCAGCAGCTTGATAATTGTTGTTTTGCCCGAACCGGACGCGCCGACCAAAAAGACAAATTCGCCTTCGTCAACGCGCAGGCTGGCTTTGTTCACCGCACGGGTACCATTATCGTACACCATGGTGACATCATTCATGCGTATCACAGGCATTCCTCCCCGGAGCCGATCGTAATAAACAAAAAGGCAAAGGTGCATGCATAATCATACACCTTTGCCTATTATAACATAACTTCAAGAATGACGCAAGTCGACATTCCCCGCCATTTTTTTGGCGTATGTGTTTTTTTGGTGACCAAACTGCAAAAATAAGGCTTATCGGGTACCTTCTTCACGGCTTGCCAAATATTTACGCACCATGAGCGCCACCTTGAACACGATCGCATGGTCAAATTCCCGCAGATCAAGACCGGTCAGCTTTTTGATCTTTTCCAGACGGTAAACCAACGTATTGCGATGTACAAACAGCTTGCGCGAGGTCTCGGACACGTTCAGGTTGTTCTCAAAGAACTTCTGAATCGTAAACAGCGTCTCCTGATCGAGCGAATCGATCGACCCCTTCTTGAACACCTCGCTCAGGAACATTTCGCAAAGCGTGATCGGCAGCTGATAGATCAGACGGCCAATACCGAGGTTTTCAAAGCTGATAATGTTCTTTTCCGTATCGAATACCGCACCGACCTCGATTGCGGTCTGCGCTTCCTTAAAGGACTTGGCAATATCCTTCATCTGCGAGGACACCGAACCAATGCCGATCAGGCACTTGACCGACAACTCGCTGAGCAGTGCTTCCTCTATGGAAGCGGCAATCTTGGCGAGGTCCTTCACATCGCTGCCCGACTTGACTTCCTTGACAACTACGATATCGGTCTCGGAAATATGCAGCACAAAATCCTTCTGCTTGTCCGGGAACATACCCGTCACCACGTCGATGGCTGCCACATCCGCCGGCATCTGCTGCCGCACGAGGAACACAACACGCGGCACATCGTTGCCGAAATGCAGTTCACGGGACTTGATGTAAATATCGCCGGGCAGGATATTATCCAGAATAATATTCTTGACGAAAGTTGCCTTATCGTGCTTTTCATCATAGAGGGTTTTGATATTATTAATGGAAACCGCAACCAGCGAGCAGATACTGCGCGCCAGCTCGTCCTCACCCTGCACAAATACCGCATATTCCAGTCGACTGGAACGGTCGCCTGTTGTGTGGTAGGTATAGCCGCCGAAGCGCACCAACTCCCCGGCAAAACCTAATTCCGTGATTGCTTCCTCACGCATTTCACCAATACGGGGCAAATCCGTACATGCCACAACCGCACCGCTTGCGTCCACGATACCGATGGTCCGGTCCACCGTGTCCTTCATCTGCAAAACAATCGACTGGAACAATCTTGAAGCCATTTCCATCACCTTTCCCGTATTTCCCGTTTGCCGCGGCATATTGTCGCTGTGTCACGGCCATCCGGCACAGCGAATTTCTCTTTTTCCCGACATTGTTCACAAGAACCGTTGGGCTTCCCTGCGCATTTTATGACATTATATCATAGTCTTCCGGATTTTTGTACAAAAATCGAAAAAATTTTTGTCACTTTTTTGATGCCTTATTTTCCCTGCTGCGTCAGCAGCGTTAATTCCTGCGCGGTCAACGCGCGAAACGCCCCCGGCGCAAGCGCCGGATCAAGCGTAAGCCCACCGAGTTCAACGCGCCGCAGACGTACCACCACACCGCCCACCGCGGCGATCATACGCTTGACCTGATGGTATTTTCCCTCACGCAGCGTCACACGTACCCAATTTTCACCCAGATCAGGGGCTGCCTCCAACTGCGCAGGACGGCAAACCGTACCATCCTTGAGTTCCAACCCCGCCGCAAAGCGAGCCGCTGCATCCGGCACCAGTTCTCCCTCGACTTCAGCCTCATACACCTTGTCCACATGCCTTGCCGGGCTCATCAGCGCATGACTGAGCGCGCCATCATCTGTGATCAGCAGCAGTCCCTCGGTGTCCTTATCCAACCGTCCGACCGCAAACAGGCCGCGCCGCATCTCTTCGGGGAACAACTCCAGCACCGTATCATGTCTTTCATCCCGACTGGCCGTGATGACCCCCGCCGGCTTATTGAGCATATAGTACCGCTGCGCCTGATAATGCTGTGCCTGTCCATCCAGTACAACCTGCGCTGCATCCGCGTCTACCTTGGCTGCAGGGTCGCGCTCCGTTACGCCGTCTACCTGCACACGGCCCGCGCGGATCATGGCCTGCACTTCCTTGCGGCTGCCGCAGTTCAGATGCGCCAGCAGCTTGTCCAATCGCATTCGTGGCATTTTGTCTCCCCCGACAATGGATTCCTGCTATCAGCATATCACTTTTTTACAAATTGCACAATAGGGAATTGCAAAAAAGTGCAATCCCCTGAAACGCACCAATAGATGCCATAATCCTAACTGCTTTTTTTCGTGCAATTATACTGTATATGTCAAGCGCGCCCCGCAGGGCGCGCCAACAGCCGCAGCGTCGCATCAGTCCGACGGCTGCTCCGCGGCAGGCTGTTCGGTAATACCATGGACAAACCCATCGGCTTCCGCAGAGCTGATGTCGGCTGCAATCAGACGATTGCGACGGATCAGCAGATTCGCAATCACGCCTTGTTCCCCGGTCGGGTACGCTGTCAGCTCATAGGTGTAGAGTGTTGCGCGTTTGCCCTGATAAGGCGTCAAGTCAAGCCCCTGTTCGAGCTGTATTGCATTATATGCCTGATAGGTGTCGTCAAAAGTTTTGGGGATCTGTACTTCGCGCTCACTGCGCGGTTCAGGATCGACCTGCCATCCGTAGCTTTCCAGCAGCGCCACGCGCTGCTCGTTTGTCTTGAGTTTGCTGTCCAATCCCACTTCACCGACGGTTGTCTGTGCATTTTCCGCCGCCGGCAGCAGCAAAACGATCCCTGCCACGACCGCGCCCGCCGCGAGCACACCTGCTACAATTTTTTTCACCGATACCTTGGCTGCAAAAACGATCATGCTATCGCCCTCCTGCTTTTGCTCTATCCTATGCGGACAAACGGACAGACAGAACAAAAAAAGCGCCGCAGCATTTGCTGCGGCGCTTTCAGCGTCGTTTTGCGAAGGATTATTCCGCCAGCTGTGCGGCAATCTCGTCAGCCATCGCCGCGAGCGTGTCCAACTGCCCTTCGGCCAACGTGGACTTCAGCGCAACCGAGGCATCCAATACGGTCATGTTCTTCATGCCCTCGAGGATCGCCTTCATATGTCGGCCGGAGACCGGTGCCCAAGTGCCGTTTTCGAGGATAGCAACCGTGCGGTTCTGCAGGTTCAGCGCCTTGAGGTCATGCAGGAATGCCTCCATGCGCGGCTGCAGGCCACCGTTATAGGTCGGTGCAGCCAGCACCAGATGGCTGCAGCGGAAACTCTCCGCAACCAGTTCGGACACATCCGTGCCGGACACATCATACATCGCGATGTTGTGTACACCGCGGTCAGCAAGCATACCCGCCAGCACATTTGCAGCGTTCTCGGTGTTGCCGTACATGGTCGCATAGGCAATCATAACGCCCTTATCCTCCGGCTCGTAGGTGCTCCACTTCTGATACTTGTCCAGAATCAGCTCGAGATTGCTGTGCCAAACCGGTCCATGCAGCGGGCAAATTCTTTCAATGTCAAGCGCCGCTGCCTTTTTGAGCAGCGCCTGTACCTGCGCGCCATACTTGCCGACAATATTGGTATAATAGCGGCGTGCATCGTTCATCCAAGTGCTGTCAAAGTTGATTTCATCGTCGAAAATATTGCCTGCCAGCGCGCCGAACGTACCGAAGGCATCTGCCGAAAACAGGGTCTTGCTCGGCTCGTCGTAGGTAACCATAACCTCCGGCCAGTGTACCATCGGTGCCATGACGAAGTGCAGCGTGTGCTTGCCAGTAGACAGCTTGTCCCCTTCCGCCACAATCAGTGCACGATCCTTCATATCCTCTGCGTAGAACTGCGAGAGCATAACCAGTGCCTTAGCGCTGCAAACGATCTTTGCTTCAGGATAGCGGTGCAGCAACGCAATAATCATGCTGCAATGATCCGGCTCCATATGATGGACCACCAGATAGTCGAGCGGACGTCCTGCCAGCGCAGCAGAGACATTTTCATAAAACTGACGGCTGATGGAATCGTCAACCGTATCGAACAGCACGGTCTTTTCATCCAGCAGCAGATAGCTGTTGTAGGAAACACCGCGCGGAATCGGAAACAGATTTTCAAACCGGCTCAGACGGCGGTCGCTGCCGCCGACATAAACGAGATCCTCCTGGATCTTTCGGATTGCATGCATTGCAAGAAACCTCCGTATCTATCTTCATATTTGGTAACTTTGTGCTCGTTAAAATTATATCACAGTTTGTGCGCCGCGTCTACCCTGCCCGCACGCATGAAACGACAAAAAACCGGCTGTGAAAACAGCCGGTTTTTGACAAAATCAGTATCTTATTCCTTATTAAGCGCTTCCAGTCTCGCCTTGTTGTCCGCGATGACCTTTTCCTGCACCTGAGCGGGCGCCTCATCATAACGCTCGAAGTTGGAGACGAACGAGCCACGGCCCTGCGTCATCGAACGCAGCGTGATCGCATAGTCAGACAGCTCCGCCATCGGGCACTCGGCCAAGATCTCCTGCTTGCCGCCTTCAATCGGGTTCATGCCCATGATGCGGCCGCGGCGCTTGTTCAGATCGCCGATAACGTCGCCCATGTAGGAATCGGGCACGATGACCTTCATCGAGCACACCGGCTCGAGCAGTACCGGGCTGGCCTGCGGGATACCGGTCTTATACGCCAGACGGGCTGCCATCTTAAAGGACAGTTCGTTGGAGTCTACATCGTGGTAAGAGCCATCGAGCAGAGTTGCGCGCAGGCCAACCAGCGGATAACCCGCCAGCACGCCGTGCTCCATTGCCTCGCGGATGCCCTTATCAACTGCCGGATGGAAGTTCTTCGGAACAGAACCGCCGAAGATCTTCTCCTCGAACAGGTAATCGCCTTCCGGATACGGCGCGAATTCCATCTTGACGTGACCATACTGGCCATGGCCGCCGGACTGCTTCTTATGCTTGCCTTCGACCGTAACCGTCTTGCGGATCTTCTCGCGGTACGGTACGATCGGCGGCGTCAGCGCCACTTCTACGCCGAATTTATCCTTGAGCTTGGAGCACAGGACATCCAGATGGATATCGCCCGCACCCGAGATGGTGTGCTGCTTGGTTTCCGGATTGAACTCGGTCTCGAAGGACGGGTCCTCGTCGTGCAGACGGGCCAGACCGGCAGAAATCTTTTCTTCCGCCCCCTTAACCTTCGGTGCGATGCCCTGCGTATAGCACGGCGGTGCAAACTCGATCGGCTCGAGCTCGACCTTACGCACGCTCATCGACAGCGTGTCGCCCGTCTTGGTCGTGACGAGCTTGGAAACCGCGCCAATGTCGCCGCAGCCGACAACCGGCACCTCGGTGGTCTTCTTGCCGCAGACCGAGTAGATATGACCCATCTTCTCGTTCGCGTCCGCGCGCTTGTTGACCAGCGTCATATCCTGCTTAACCTCGCCCGACATGACCTTGAAGTACGAGAAACGGCCATACTGGTCGGCAACAGTCTTGAATACAAATGCACAAGTCGAACCGTTGGGCGTGCAGTTGATCTCGATCAACTCGCCCTTTTCGTCCTCGCAAATCTCGACCGGCTTCTCATCGGGGGACGGCATGTAGTCCGCGATGCCCTTGATCAGCGCATAAGAACCGATACCGGTCGCCGCGGTGCCGCAGAATACCGGCGCAATGACCAGATCCTTGACGCCCTGGCGGATGCCCGCGATCAGTTCTTCGTCCGAGAACTCCTCGCCCGCGAAGTAGCGCTCCATCAGCTCTTCCGACAGCTCAGCGATATTCTCGCACAGCGCCGCGCGATGCTGGTCGATGCGCTCCTTCATATCCTCCGGAATCGGGATCTCGACGCGCTTGTTGCCTTCCATGCGGTATGCCTTGCGGATGACGCAGTCGACGATGCCGACGGTGTCGCGGTTGCCTTCGAAGATTGGTACAACGATCGGAGCAACCGAAACGCCGAACTGCTTCTGCAACTTATGCAGCGATGTATAGTAATCCGAGTTTTCCTCGTCGATCTTGGAGATGTAGAACATACGCGGCATGGCACGCGCCTCGCAGCGCTCCCAAGCCTTTTCCGTACCGACGCCCGGGCCGGACTTGCCGGTAGCGATAATCAGCGCGGACTCAGCAACACGCAGGGCACAGTTGACTTCGCTTTCAAAATCAAAGAAGCCCGGGGTATCCAGCAGGTTGATCTTGCAGCCGTTCCACTCAACCGGCGCAACCGCCGTCGAAATTGAGAACTTGCGCTTGATTTCCTCGGGATCGAAATCGCAAACAGTGTTGCCGTCCGTGACTTTACCGACACGGTCGGTCACGCCGGCGATATTGAGCATGCTTTCGACGAGCGAGGTCTTGCCGTCGCCGCCGTGTCCCATCAGACATACGTTACGGATCTTATTAACCGGGTAATTGGCCATATTTGATAAACACTCCCCTGCCCGTGCCTTGTATGCGGGCGCTTTGATACCGGGAACAACTCCCTTATTTGTAATTATACACGATTGCGTGCACGCATGCAAGCTGTTTTTTGTGCAATTTTATCGCTTGCTTTTGTCCGCTTCCGCCCGGCCATGTGCTGTAAAATTTTTAAAAAAATTTTCTCTGACCTGTCACAAAAACGCTCTGCCGTACGTTTATAAAGTAGAAAGCATTTCAAGCCAAAGGAGGAGTCCGCATGACACGCGCTTATCTTGCCACCGCTGCTGCTGTATTAGCGCTGGCGATGGCGGTCTTTTCCGTTGTCTCCATTCTCCCTTTGTAAACCTCCCTCTTCTGATACCGTTCAGGACGGTGCGCCGCAGCACCGTCCTGCGGTGCATGCGTCTTATGTAAATCTGAAAACAGGCGGCATCTTTTGACCAAAGGCGCCGCCTGTTTTTCTGTCCTGCATAGACAAAAAGGATGGGCCGCCAAAGCTGCCCATCCTTTTTATTTACGTTTTCTTGTTTAATGCGTCTGCTGCGTGATGATGAACACCGGTACATACCAGATCAGCACATACAGCAGCAGATGAAGCACCGGCAACGCGTCCACTGCGTTCTGCGCAACCAGATAGGCCACGATCAGCATACCGCAAACGCCGGCAAACGCCCCCAGCGTCAGCGAAGACCGGACTGCACCCGCCAGCTTATCCGCACAGCGCAGCACCTGCATCAAAGCACCTGCGCCCTCGCGTGTCAGAATCGCCGCCGGCGCATCCCCCTTTGCGTAGTTCGGGTTCAGCAGCCGTTCAACCCCATCCGGATCGGGCTGATCGGCAAAACCGCGGCGCAGGTCGAACTCTGCTTCGACCATCGCGGGCGAAATGTTGAAGTCACGCACCGCGAGCGACGCGTTCATGTGCATACGCCGCATCATGCGCATCGCACGATATGTCAGTTTGGTCGGCTGATAGCGCAGCACAAGGATGCCGGCAAGCGTATTATCCGCAACCAGATAAGCGCAAACCTGTCCGCCCTGCCCCGACGGGATACGGATACCCATCTTGACCATCAGCGCCGCTGTACCCAACACAACGCGGGTCGTACCGATGTCGCCCGTCAGACCGCCTTCCACCGCCTGCACATTGCGTGCAGTCAGCGTTACACCGTACCGTTCGCGCGTCGCATCCGTCAGCACACGGCCCAACTCAAGGCCAGCCGCGTCCGCCAGCGCCGCCGCGCAGGCAAGCACCTTATCATCCGACAGGCGGCCCATATTCTGCAGCGACTCCAGTTCGATCGAGCCGGAGGGGAACAGATCGTTTTCGGCCAGTACAACCTCTTCCGTGCCGCGCAGCAGGTTCGCCTGCCGCGCACCCGCAATCGCCGCTCCCAAAGTGAGCAGACGGCGGGAAACATTCTTATAGCTCGCGCCAAATGCGCATAGCAGGCCGAGCGGCGCAGAAACAGACAGAATCGCGGAAAACGCCCAGAAAAAGCGCACCGGCTCGCCCCGTCCGACCGAAGCCAGCAACGCAAAAATGATAGATGCTGCCAGTGCAACCGGAACGTAAATCATCGAGAAACGGTCGACCGTGTCCGGGCGTTCCATCTCGGTCAGGAACGCGTCCCCGTCGAACAGCGGGCCCTTGATCGCGCGACAGACATCATCCTGCGCATCGTAATGGCTGTAAATCGCAGCAGGCTGCTCCGCCGAGCAGATCGCCTGATAGGCACGTGCACGCGCCGCGAACCGGCCGCGCTCTTCGCGCATAGCTGCATACAGCAGCAGGATGCTGACCGCAATATACGGCACGCTCACACCGGACTGGTTATCGAACACAATGATCGACGCACCGTGCAGCAGCGCTGACAGCACGGCAAACGACACGAGAGACGCGCGATCCGGCATACCGTGCAGCAGATTGTAAAATCCCATAACGAACACGTCGATGCCGATGAGAAGTGCTGCCAGCTGGAGCAGCATCAAAATGCCGATACCAATGGTCGGATTCTGCACCACGTCCAGTACAGCCGGAATGGGCAGCGCGTCAAAATTCGGGGCCAGACTGATGTACGCGGCGGCCACTGCCAGCAGCAGCACCACCAAAGAACGGGCGTTCAGCCCCTGCGCCCGCCGCTTGAATGCGCGCGCGGACTGCGCCGGGTCACGCAGCTCGATCTCCTCTTCTTCCTCGGCCTGTTCCGCCGCAATGCGAGCAGCACGAGCTTCCTTGCGCGTCATCTTTTCCTTGCGGCCGCGCGGAGCCGCCATTTCTGCCGCTTCTTCCGCTTCCATCATACCAGCAGCCTGCATGGGCGGCTGGAAATCCGCGGACATATCCGGGACATCGTCAAAATATTCCTCGTCCTCAGCCTGCTTGGCCGCAAGTTTCGCTTCACGCTTGGCCTGTCTGGCTGCCGCCTTTTCCGCCGCTCTTTCCCGGCGCTCGGCTGCCTTGGCTTCGCGCGCAGCGATACGCGCGGCGCGTGCATCCTGAATTTCATCCTCGTATGCAGTCAGATCCGGGATCTGTTCCTCCTCCGGCTCAGCCTTGCGCATACGACGCTTGGGCGCGGTACGCGGCGCCTCTTCCGGTTCCTCCATGTCCTCGACCGGAGCAGCCTTCGGTACCTTAACCGGCTCAGCCTTTGGCATTTCCATCGGCTCAACCTTCGGCTCTGCCTTGGGTTCCGGCGCCATCCGAGGCATCTCGACCGGTGCGGCCTTCGGCGCGGCGGGCGCGCCGCCTTCCACCTCGGCAATGATCGCATCCAGGTCAAACTCAGCGCTGTCCTGCACATCGCTCAGCATCGCCTTGATGGCCTCAAGGTTCATGGTTTCGTCTTTTCTGTCCATATCGTTATCCGTCTGCCTCCTTTATTGGCCCTGCGTACGGCGGCGCACCGCTTCAAACAGCAATACCGCCGCAGCGTTGGACGCATTGAGCGAGTTGACCCGGCCACGCATCGGGATACTGACGATATAGTCACACTTTTCCCGCGTCAGGCGGCTGAGCCCCTGCCCTTCCGATCCGATAATGATCGCAGTCGGCCGGTCGAACGCAGCTTCGTACAGACCGACCGTTCCATCGGCCTCCGCGCCGAACAGCCACACGCCGCGTTCCTTGAGTTCATCAAGTGTCGCGGCCAGATTATTTGCCTTGTGCACACCGACGTATGCCAGCGCACCCGCCGCCGCACGTGCAACCGCCGCAGTCAGGCCGACCGCACGCCGCTTGGGGATAATGACCCCGTGCGCGCCCGCCGTCTCCGCCGAGCGGATGATCGCGCCCAGATTGTGCGGGTCTTCGATGCCGTCACACACGACGATCAGCGGCGCTTCGCCGCGCTCTTCCGCCACGCGGAAGATATCATCAAGCGAAACATATTCCTGCGCGGCCGCCTGCGCGATCACGCCCTGATGGTTGCCCGTTGGGCTCATATGGTCGAGCTTGCGCCGGTCGCAGGTGACCACCGGCACGCCATGCCGCCGGGCTTCAGCCGCCACATCACCGATGCGCGCACCCTCAGCTACAAAAACCTTATCAACCGTGCGGCCTGCGCGCAGCGTTTCCAGCACCGCGTTGCGTCCTTCGATCAGTGTGCCGTCGTCCTCACGCGGGGGACGGCGCCTGTTCTTTTCATAAGCCATATTCCTACGCTCCAAAAAACCTTAGATATTGGCATTATAGCACATAATCCCCATCCCATTCAATCATATCCGGTCAAAAATCGCAGAAGGCGCGTTTTTTCTCCCATTTGCATGCAAAAAGACGGAGTCTATGACTCCGTCTTTGTTGGCATTGCGGGACACGCGCCCGCCTTTTCATATCAAAGCGTGCGTTCTTCGCCGTTGATACGTGCGTGCTCGCCTTCCTCGAGCGGCACAAGCAGGCACTTCTGCCCGTCGACCACACCGGCCCGGATGCGTTCGGCACGCTCCGCCGGAACATGCAGCTCGATCTCTGCATCCTCGCGCCACGGTGCTTCGCCGTCGTCCTCCCCGTCTGCGCGTGCGGCCGCCTGCGCGGCCAGCTCCTGCTGCAGCACCGCGACTTTCTGCTCGAGCGCCGCGGTATGCGCGCGCGCCGTGCCTTCCTCGACCAGTTTGCTGTCAAGCACATTATCCGCCACGGGTGGCGTATCGCCGAACAGGTGGTTATACGTCTTTTCCATCTGCGCGCGCGCCGCTTCGGGCACCTCGGCCTCGGCGGCAAGGTCGGACAGCGTCTCAGCTGTCAGGCTGACCGGCGGCAGCGTCGGGTCTTCCTCCCGCTCGGCCACCATACCGCTGATCGTTTTCTGAATCTGGAAAAAGGCCGCGTCCGCCTGCTCCTCATCCTCACCGAACGCGCTGACCACCATGCTGCGGAACGCCTGCTTGTCCTCAGCAGCTGTGCGCTGCGGCACGCAGCCCAGCACGTTTTCGATCAACTCGGGGTGCGAACCCTTGCCGGTTTTGACGTAATACATCACAGCATTGACGTCGCTGCCGCGGTTTGCAAACGCCGGATAGACAAAACCGAGATCGGGCAGGCCGACCACCCAGTCGCGCACGCGCGCGCCGATGCGGTTCTCGTCCTCGCGGTATCCCAGCGCGGGCTTGGACAGCTCGACCGGACAAATCGCGCACAGCATGTACTCGTAGATCTCCTCGGACTCGTCCTGTTCCTCGCCCGACGTCGCCTTGCTCGGCACGTCATATACATCATGATAGACGAGAATCAGGTAATTGCCCGGATAGGCGTACTCGCTGACGATCTGCTCGTACAGCCGGTCAAGCAGTTCCTCGTTCGACAACTTGCTGCCTTTGAGGGCAAGCAGGTATTTCTGATGCTCGACGGCCTTCTCGTCGCGGGCAAACTCCAGCTCAAGCAGATTGCTGCCCAGCGAACCGGACAGCGTTTTCTTGGCGATCTCAAGGTATTTGAAATACTCATCCTCCTCGAGCGCGGCAAAATCCTCGGTAAACTTCAAAACGACCTGTTTGCCGCTGTTGACATAGCAGCCGCACATACGGCCAAAAGTGCACTCAGTCTTTTTCAGACGGCGGCGCAATTCCAATACATCGCCCTTGGTGATGTTCATGTTGCTCTCTCCTGTTCTGCGTGATCTGTCCTTTAGTATACGACACAGAACGGGGCAGGTGCAAGGGATTTTTGTCCGCTAGGCCCGGAACAATGTCTTGCCGCCCTTGATGGTTTCGAGCACACGAATCCCCCGCAGTCGATCAACCGGAACGGTGAGCGGGTCGGCATCGAGCAGCACAAAGTCGGCAGCCTTACCCGGCCGCAGCGTGCCTTTCTGTTCCTCTTCAAAATACTGATGCGCGGCATTTACCGTCACTGCGCGTAGTGCATCCACAACAGGAATACGTTCTTTTTCACCCAGTACCACGCCCTTTGCCGTGCGGCGCTCGACTGCGCACCAAACGCTGTGCAGCATATCAGGCGTCAGCACGGGAGTGTCCTGATGGAAGGTAAACGGGATATCTCGCCGCAGCGCCGAACCCGCCGCGCTCAGACGCGACGCGCGCGCCATGCCGAGGTTTTGGATATGCACATCCCCCCAGCGATGCACATGCGCTACAAAAAAGGACGGGATGATGCCCAGCCGTACCATATCGTCCATCTGATCGGGCGCAAGCAGCTGCGCATGGATCATCACCGGGCGCAGGTCGCGGAAATCCGGGTGCGTCTGCTCGATCTCGTCCACGACGCGCAGCAGCTGCGCCGCAGCCGCATCGCCGTTACAGTGCACAAGCGGCTGCATGCGGCGCTGATAGGCAGTCTCGAGCGCCTGCCGCAAGGCGTCGTCCTCCATCGTAGGATAACCACGATAGCCGTCCGGCGCGTTTTCATAGGGCTTCCGCAGCCATGCAGTGCGCGCCTGCGGCGAACCGTCGAGGAACAGCTTGCATCCTCCCAGCTTAAAGTGCCGGTCGTACCGCCGCACGGCGTGCGGGAACACATGCAGCGCCGCATCCAGCGCATCCATACCCGCATAAGCGACCACATCCAGTTCCAGTGCACCCCGCTCGAGCAGCATCCGGTACAGGTCAAGCAATTCCCCGGGCAGCATCCCCTCCTGCACGGTCGCAATACCGTAGGACGCATACATCTGCTGGGCGCGGCGACAGGCATCCAGCAAATCATCCACAGACGGCGAAGGGACGCGCTGCTGATATTGCAAAAAGGCGTTCTCCTCCATATACCCGGTGAGATTGCCGCTTTCCTTGCCAATCATGCCGCCCGCAGGTGCGGGCGTATCCGCCGTCACGCCGAGCAGTTCGAGCGCACGTGTGTTGAACACGCCCATGTGCCCGGACTGGTGCACCGCCATGATCGGATGCACCGTAGAAACACGATCCAGCACTTCGCGCGTCGGATGGCGGCCTTCGGCAAGCGCGGTCTGGTCGTAGCCGCGGCCAACCACCCATTGCCCTTCGGGCACAGCGTTTTCCTTGATGAAGTTTGTAAACGCCTGCTCAAGTTCCGCAAAATCCGCTGTTTCCCCAAGCGGCGCCTGCAGCATAGCATAGGCCGCGCCGGAAAAATGGCTGTGCGGGTCGAGAAAGGCCGGCAGCAGCGCACGGCCATCCAGATTGACCGTCTCCGCCCCGTGTGTCATCGGGCGTAGCTGTTCCCAATCGCCTGCCGCAACGATCACGCCGTCCTCCGCCAGCAGCGCTTCAACACGCCCGGTCGGTTCCATCGTTTCGATCGCTCCACCATAATATAACGTTTTCATGTGTCACCCACCCCCTATATACTTTCTTTCAGTATGCCACGCAAACCGCCACCTGCATAGCAGGTGGCGACTCTCCTTATTCTTCCTTTTCTTCCTTCGTTTTGTTCTGCATATGACACGCGGTAAAATTCTCAGCGCTGATCGGGCGATCATAGAAATATCCCTGTCCCAGTTCACAGCCAAGCGCTGCGACCGTATCCCGATCCTGCTCTGTCTCAATGCCTTCGGCAACAACCGCAATCTTCAGCCGATGGGCGGCGCTGACAACCTGCTCCAAAATAATCTGACGCCGCGCCTCCTCTTCTCCCGGTGCGGAGTGCAGGAAACCGCGATCGAGCTTCACCTCGTCGACCCGCAACCGGCTCAGCATGGTAAGCGACGAATAACCTGTTCCAAAGTCGTCCATCGACACCCGGAACCCACGTGCATGCAGCGCTTCGATCTGCTCCTCCAGCAGGCCGAAATCCTCCATTGCTACGCCTTCCAGTATTTCCAGCGTGATCAATTCGCGCGGTACCTGATAGCGATCCACGATCTGTTCCAAATTTGTCGGGTAATTACGGTCGGCAAACAGCAGCTTGGACTGGTTGACCGATATCGGAATCGGTTCGATCCCCGCATCGATCCATGCGCGCAGCTGCTCGCATACACGTTCTACCATATAGAGATCAAGCTTCACGCAGAAGCCGTTTTCCTCAAACAAGGGGATAAAGACATTGGGATAGCAACAGCTTCCATCCGGCCTGTACCAGCGGACGAGCGCTTCCGCTCCGGCCAGCCGGTCATTCCGAAGGTCATGCTTGGATTGCAGGAAAAGCCTAAATTCCCGGTTCTGCAGCGCCGACTGCATACTGCTTTCAATCTGGTTCCGCTCGCGCAATGCCTTATGCAGCTCCGCATCATAGAAGGCGATCGACTGATACTGCTTATTGCGGATACTCTGCAGCGCAACCAGCGCCTTATCACGGTCTCCCTGAACCGCAACGCCAGCATAAAGCGTGATCTCATAGCTATACGTTGCACGAGAAGTCACTTCCCGCACAGAATCGATCAGCTTTCCCAACCGCTCCCGGATCTTCCCCATATCGGTTTCATGCAGCCACAGATAGAATTGGTCGGCTGCATCCCGGCAGAAGATTTCGTCCCCGTGCAACATTTTCCCGATTTGCAGCGCCAGATAACGCAGCAGATTGTCACCGCCTGTTGGACCGAACAAATCATTGACCCATTTGAAATTATGGACATCCAGCACCGCAATACTGTATGCCGGCTCCTTTTTCTGTAATTCTATACATTCACTATCAAACCGCGCGGTATTCTTCGCACCTGTGACCGGATCAAAATAAGCCAGCTGAAGCAGCATCGCGGTGTTCTTTCGGAATTTATAATAGGCAGCCGCCATCAATGCCAGCATCATCAGCAGCAAAAACAAAAACGCTGCCGCCACAATCACCAAGATGCGGCCATACGACATTGACGACCCCCACAAGCGGTTGGCGCAGAACAGATACCAGCCGTTGAGCCCGAGCGGCTCCATATAGAAATGACAGCTTTCGCCCTGATAGGTAAAATCCCCAAACATGCTCTGCTGCTGCGCCAGCGCAGTCCGGGCGGCCTGTTTGGTCTCTTCAGATAGATATGCGCCATCAAAGATCGTTTGCATTTCGTCCTTGATCAGTGTCCGCTCCGACCGGACAAGGAAAGCCCCGTCCGATCCCAGCAGGTGCAGATAACCCTCGCCGCCCAGAACAGCATTCCCGTTGACAATATCCTCAAACACTTCCAGCGTATCGCCCGCGGACAGCGCGCCGACAACCTCATCATTCTGATAAACCGGTACGACATAAAGAAACTGGCTTTCGTCATATATCGAACCGCGAAACATGCGAGAAACGGCAACCTCACCCTGCAGCGCCTGTCGAACCGCCTGCGCGGCATTTTCATCACAGGCATCCAAGGACATGGCATGGAGCGTGTCCTCTCCAAGGGCGTTCAAAATGCCATGCCCATCCGGCCAAAAGAAAGCCAAACTGATAAACGGATTGGCCTTATTGGTCTCAATGATGCTTTCTTCAAGCTTTTCTTCCGTCTGTGTAATCTCGCTGACCTTATATGCCTCAGCCAGCGTGGTCAGAATCTGCAGGTTCTTATCCATCTGCTTTAAGATACGGCTCTTGTACTCCTGCACCTCAAGCTGCATCTGTTCATGATCCGCTTCGTGCGCTGTCCGCAGGACATACTGCATTATGCCAAACACAATCGCACACAGCAACACACCACATGCAACCAAAATGGCTGTCACGCGTATCATTTGTCGTTTCATCTTTCCTTCGTCCATATTTATCTCCCTGCCAATGCTCCGCTCGATCTAGCCGGGCTTTGATTTGCAAACTGCTTCACAATCCGATCCCGCGCTTCCCAATCCGGTATGGGATGATGGAAATGGAAGCCCTGAATCACATCACAGTGCATTTCCTGCAGCGCTTTCGCCTGTTCCTCTGTCTCCACGCCCTCTGCCAGAATGGTAACCCCCAGTTCGTGACCAACCTGAATCATCGCGCGCACGATCGCGCCTCCATTGCATGTAAGCACATTATCCACAAGAGATTTATCCAGCTTGATCCCATCGACCGAATACTGCTGCAAATCACAAAAAGAAGTAAAGCCTTCTCCGAAATCGTCCAGTGCAATGCTGACGCCATAGGCTTTGAGCGCGGCAATATTTTGCGCGATCAGCGACATATCGCTGTCTATATCGCTCTCGGTAATCTCAAAAATCAACAGTTCGCGCGGAAAACGGTAAGCATCGATAATTTCCATGCAACGGCTAACAAAATCCGGCGCTGCAAAGGTTTCGCGTGAAAAATTACAGGAAAGGAAAAAATCCTGCACCCCGCGATAGCCCAGTTTTTCCAAAAAGATACACACTTCACGCAGGGAATAATAGTCCAGCCGACTGATCTGCTTTGCCTTTTCCATTGCTGGAACAAACGTACCCGGTGTCAGAATACCACGCCGCGGATGCTGCCAGCGGGATAGCGCTTCGCCACCCACCACGTGGTGCGACTGGGCATCAACATAAAACTGAAT
>DXDE01000173.1 GCA_019115615.1 Candidatus Agathobaculum merdavium
TATCATCGGCATTGAGCTGATTAAGATGATCACCAGCTATACGATCGACTCAGTGGTTGACGTGATGCTGCTTGCGATTGCCCGTCAGATGGTTGTGGAGCATACGACGCCTTTGGAAAATCTGTTGGCAGTATTGTCTGTTGGCGTATTGTTTGTAATTCGAAAGTATTTGTATATTTCGCATTTGGATCGCCGCAAGAGAAGCAAAAAGGACATTGAAGAGGATGTCCGTGCGGAAGTGTATGGATTCACGGTACGCAGAAAAGAAGAGAGAGCGGAGGAAGGCCGTCCCTGAGGGGACGGCCTTCGCCGTATTTACCGGCTTGTGACATAAAAGCGCACGCCGGTTTTTGTGTTTTCTGCATGGCAGGTCAGCCCATGCAGCGTAAGGATCTTCTGCGTGATCGCAAGACCTAAGCCATGCCCGCCCGCGCGGTCTCTTGCCTTGTCGCCGCGGTAGAACATTTCAAACAGGCGTGGCAGCTCGCTTTCCGGGATGGGGTCGCAGTCGTTTTCGACGGAGAAGGGCGGCCCGCCGCTTTTGCGCAGCGTGACAGCGACGCGCCCGTTTTCGGGCGAGTATTTTGCGGCGTTTTCGAGTAGGCAGCCGAATGCGCGGCGCAGCAGCGTTTCGTCGCCGCGGATGCGCACACCGGACGCGATATCCACGGTCAGGCGGCGGTGCTCAAACAGCGGTGCGTATTCGTCCACAAGGCTGTGGACGAGGGCGGAAAGGTCGATCGTGGTGCGGTGTTCCAGCTCAGCTGTGCGGTCAAGGCGGGTGTAGTCGAGCATTTCGCGCACCAGACTGTTCATACGGCCGGTCTCCTGCTCGATCGCGGCGAGGTAGCGCGCGTTTTCCGCGGGCGAAATGTCCTGCGCGATGGCCTCGGCGTAGCCGCCGATCAGCGCGAGCGGGGTCTTGAGGTCGTGGCTCGCCGCCGCGACAAACTGCTGCCGCCGGTCCTCGAGGTCGCGCTCGCTGTCCCAGCGGCGGTGCAGGTCGCCCGCCATGTCTGCGAGCGCACGGTTTAGGTCGCCGATCTCGTCCCCGCGGGCGGTGTCCGGGTGGAACTGGTCGAACTCGAGGTGCGCGACGTGCTGCGCCTGGCGGGTGGTGTCGTACAGCGGGTAGACCACCGCGTGGCGCACACCTTTGTTGAACAGATAGAGGAGAAAAACGCACAAAAGGAATACCATCATGGGAAAACTGCGGAAATATTCGGAAATGTCATCATAGTAATCATATACATAGGTGTATTGGATGACAAGGTATCGGTTTGCCCATGTATTTGCTGCAAAATTATGATGTGCTAAATCTTCTAATTCAAGAGTACTCACACCGCGCTGTCGGGCTTGTACCCATCGCATGGCGTCCAGATGCTGTTTATAATCAGAACCGGGGCGGCTGTCCTGATAATAGAACCGACAGGTATCCTGCTCGGTGACCGGCCGGCTTGCCCGCCAAACCTGCTGCCCGTCCTGCGTTTCCATGCGGTTCGGATAGAAAAGGTGAGGGGAGACGGTATCGTCCAGCACACCGTAAACGGTCAGCAACGGATTCCAAAGCGGCAAGTCATGTGTGACGTCCTGCGTCTCCAGATAGTCATAAAAAGATTGTATTTCATCGACTGAAAAGTCACCGATATCGACCACAATGCCTTCTTCATACCCAACCGGTTCGTCGTAGTGGAGCAACCCCTTCACGCACCATGCGGAATTGACGACGACGGTTTCGTTGTTGGTGAAATATCGTATGCTGTAAGGCGAATCGGCGTAGACTTCATAGAGATCTGATTTCAAGCGGTAATACTCCGGCGTGTTTGGATAGGGTATATGCGCAAAATCATATTGCTTATCTTCCAATACTGCCATGATGTTCTCGTAATTATTCGCCGCGCGGTAATAGGCGTTATTGGATACTTCGTTCGCTGCTTTTGTCCATGCAAACCACGTCCACAGCGCGCACACGAGCACCAGCATAAGCGCCATGAGCGTTGTCAGCCGAGTTGCGATACTACGCCGCAGCCAGAATTTCTTAAGCTTTTTCATCACGATCCCCCCAATCGGTATCCCTTGCCATAGACCGCTTTGATATGTTGCGCTGCTGTGCCGAGGGCTTTTCGCAGGCTCGCCACATGGCGGTCCACCATGCGCTCGTCGCCGTCGAAGTCCACGCCCCAAACGCGCTCGATCAACAGATCGCGCGACACCGTGCGCCCTTGCTCGCGCAGCAGCAGCTCCAAAATCTGCGCCTCCTTGGGGCGCAAGGATACCGGCGCGCCGTCCACCGTGACCACGTGTGTCGAGGTGTCCAGCAGAATGCTGCCGTAGCCCAGCTCGGTTTCGCCCAGCCGCAGGCCGCGCGCCCGGCGCATGAGCGCCTGCGCCTTGGCGACCAGCACGGGGAAGGAAAAGGGCTTTGTGACGTAATCGTCCGCGCCCGCGCGGAAGCCCGCGAGTGTGTCGCCCTCCTGCCCGAGCGCGGTGACAAAGATCACCGGCACGTCGCTCTCGCGCCGCACGGCCTGACAGACTTCCAGCCCGTTCAGCTGCGGCATCATCACATCGAGCACCAGCAGGTCAAAGCTGCGCTCCTGCGCGAGCGCGAGCGCCTGCTCGCCGTCATACGCCGGGGTGACGGCAACGCCCGCCGCGCGGAAAAAGTCCTGTATGAGCGCGGACAGCGCTTTGTCGTCCTCCGCCAGAAGAATATGTCCCGCCATGTCGATCCCCCCTCCTTTTGTTGCTTTCAGTATAGCACGGAATTGTCCGAATTTTATCCGCATACACAAAAAAACAGCCCGCCGTTTGGCGGGCTGCCTGTGGTTTGCGGCTTATTCTGTGGGCGGGATATCGCCGACACCATTTAAGATATAGTGCGGACGGTAGGCATAGTTTTCGACTTCGGCGCGGGTCGTGCAGCCGGACAGCACCAAAACGGTGTCCAGACCGGTCTCAATGCCCGCAACGATATCCGTATCCATGCGGTCGCCGACCATGACGGCCTCGTGCGAGTGGACGCCCAGCAGGCGCAGGCCGGTGCGCATCATCAGCGGGTTGGGCTTGCCGACGTAGTACGCCTGCTTGCCGGTCGCCAGCTCGATCGGGGAGACCAGTGCGCGGCAGGCCGGAATGATGCCCTGCTCGGACGGGCCGGTCAGGTCGGAGTTGGTCGCAATCAGGCGCGCACCCTTGTTGACCAGATCGACCGCCTTGAGGATGGTCTGATAGTTATAGGTGTTGGTTTCGCCCGCGATGACGTAGTCCGGGTCGACGTCGTTCATCACGATGCCGGCTTCATACAGCGCGCCGACCAGACCGGGCGCGCCGATGACATAGGCAGAGGCGCCGGGCTTCTGGCTGGCGACGAACTTGGCGGTTGCCAGTGCGGAGGTATAGAAGTGTTCTTCGCCGATCTCAAGGCCCATGCGGGCAAGTTTTTGCTGCAATTCGAGCGGCGAGCGCTCGGATGAGTTGGTCAGAAACAGGAAGCTTTTGTTTTCCCGCTGCAGCCAGTCGACAAATTCGGTC
>DXDE01000174.1 GCA_019115615.1 Candidatus Agathobaculum merdavium
TGTATCCGGCCGCGATCCCATTACGGGCAAGCTGCTCCGTCATTCCGTTTACGGCAAAACGCAGAAAGAGGTTGCCACCAAACTGCGCGAGGCAACCGCAAACATTGACCGCGGCACCTATCAGGAACCGAGCCAGATCACCATTGCGGCCTACGCGCAGGAATACTTCTCGATCTGCGCAGTCAATCTGGCGCATAGCACGCAGGTGACCTATCAGAAGATTCTGGAAAACCATATTCTTCCCGCGCTCGGCAAGGTCAAGCTGACCGATCTGACCCACCGACAGGTGCAGCAGTTTGTCACTTCGCTGTCGGTCAAAAAGAAGCTGTCCGCCAAAACCGTCCGCAACATCCATGGCATCCTGCACAACATGCTGGAATCCGCCATCCGGGACGAGCTGCTACTCCGTAATGTATCCGAGCGCTGCTCGCTGCCGCGTGTGACGCAGCATCAGGTACGCGCGATCACGACCGCCGAGCTCAGCCAGTTCCTGCGGGCAATCGACGGCAAGCAGTTCCGTAACATTTTCTTTATCGACATTTTCTCCGGCCTGCGCCTGTCCGAGATTCTCGGCCTGCGCTGGGAGGATGTTGATTTCGACCACGACTGCATTTATGTCCGTCAGCAGTTACAGCAGAAGCAGGTCAAGGGCGATTTCGGCTACTTCCTCGCGCCGCCCAAGGAGGGCAAGCAGCGCAAAGTTATCCTCGCGCAGAACGCCATGCGTGTCTTGCGACATCAGCGGGCAAAGCAGAACGAACAGCAGCTGGCAGCGGGCATGCTTTGGGACAACAGCTTCCATCTGGTGTTCACAAATGATTTTGGACAGCCGCTCAACCGCCGCACCGTGTACAAGCACCTCAAGCGCATTCTGCTGGACTGCGGCATGGGCAACTATGCCTTCCATTCCCTGCGCCACTCGTTCGCGACGATCTCACTGGAAAACGGCGACGACATCAAGACGGTGCAAACTAACCTCGGTCACTATGCTGCTTCTTTTACACTGAAGACCTACGCCTATGTCAGCGACCAAATGCAGCGAAAAAGCGCAACGCGGATGGATGCGCTGATCGCATCCCTGCCGGAAGCGCAATAAATTCTGATTGCACTCAGGATTGCACTCAAAAAAATTTCTTACTCGCGAAAAAGTTATGATTTTTCGATCAAATAGCAAAAACTGCACTTTATCTTTCGATAAAGTGCGGTAATCTGGCGGAGAGTCAGGGATTTGAAGATCCAAATTTTGGAACTTATGCACTATTTTTGTGTTGTCCCATGCCGTTTCATCCGAAACAGCGTGAGATCATGAACATTTAGACACAATTGGTTTTTATGCTTTCAGGCTGTAAAGGGTACTTTTAAGGGTACGGGACAGCCCCGCTTTTCATCGCGGTTTGAGTTCAAAACAACCCATACACTGTTGATTTTCTGCTCCTCTCGTTGGCACTCACGCCGATGCGAGGGGCAGCATTTTGCTACGCATCAACCGCAGTGATTGCTATGTATATAGCCCGCAAAACCTTCAACGTATTGCCATGATGGCGGGAATAGTAGCGAATCGCAGTTTTCATCGTGTTTCCTCTCTCAATCGTTTCTGTTCGTCCTGTTCGCGCACTGTCGCCTATGTCCTCATCCCAACTTGGTTTTGGGGGCTAACAGTTCAAACAGCCGCGCCCCGCCCCGGGTATGGCCGACACTTTCCGCACTGGCCAACCCAGTCCGTATTTGCGGCATATCATGGGTATATCCTGATCCTCGGCATCCTAAAAAACGGCATGATGCTGCTTAAGATTTCGCCGTACGTCCAACAGGTCTGCAAAGGTGCGATCATCATTCTGGCTGTCGTATTCGACATGCGCAAGAATGCCAAAAAGGCCTGATCCAACATACACACAAACGGGGACGCCAAAGAGCGTCCTCGTTTTCTAATGCAAGGAAATGATTCTCAATGTCTGCACTTTATGCTAAACTGCTAGCCATGCTGCTTCTGCTGCTACTCGGCCAGATGATGCAACAACGCCTTCACTTGCCGGAGAGCTTTTTTGACGGCGCAAACAGCCTTCTAATTCGCATCACGCTGCCCGCCATGATTCTCGCCTCTATGGACACCCCCTTTTCCTATGACCGACTGAAAACCAGCCTTCATTTGCTGCTCATTGTCAGTGTTGCCTTCGCCTCTGTAATTCTTACGCTGGAGTTATGGCGCAGCCGCTCATGTACCACATCGAAGGCACTTGGTCTGTACCAATATTTAATTTTGGTCGGTAATACCGCTTTTATGGGTTATCCTATCATCGAAGCAATCTATGGCGACGAAGGTGTATTCTACGCTTCGGTCTGCAATCTGATCCACAATCTGATCACCTTTTCCTATGCGGTCAGCCTGTTGACACGTGGTGCCGATACCGAATCCCCCCGACGCACCGCAAGCGCTTGCCTCATTGCAACGTTTGCGGGCATCTCACTGTTTCTTCTTCCCGTCCAGTTACCCGCAGCCCTACATCAGGCGCTGGACTGGGTTGGCAGCATCACCATTCCGCTTTGTCTGCTCTGCACCGGCGCACGCTTAAACAGCAGTACCATCCTGCACGCCATACGTTCCGGCCCGGTATGGGCGGTTTCACTAACACGCCTGCTTCTGTTTCCCATTATTCTCGCACCAGTTCTCTTGCTTCTGAATTTCCGTGGTATGATGATAGTAATCCCCACTGTCTTGTTTGCCACCCCCGCCGCGTTAACTGCCGGCACTTTTGCGCAGCAATATGGCTGTGACGCCGATTTCGCCGCCAGCACCGTAATGCTGAGCAATCTGCTTGCCTTACTGACCTTGCCGCTTCTGGTGGTGCTTCTGCATCCGTAACAGAACAACAAAGCAAGGCCGCAGGACTCTTTTCCTGCGGCCTTTTGCCATCATACAATTGTTTTCCCATCAGGCACCAATTCCGAGCGGCGAGCAGATCAGATACATCACCACGACCACACCCGCACCGACAATCGCCCAGCGCTTGCCGGTCTTCCAGCCGGTCATATCCATGACCTTGGCATCCGGCATCTCCCATGCATCCTGACGCGGGCATACCTTGATGCAGATTGCATAAATCAGGCATTCCAGCACGAACAGTGCGAATACAACATACAGATAGTGGAACTGGCTGAAAAACGGAATGACCTTGCTCAAGCCGTACAGTACCATGTGCACCGGCACGATGATCTTGGGCGCGATGGCCGGGGCGCGCTTGCTGAGCAGGCCAAACAACACCGCCGTCAGCAGCGGCATGGAGAAAAAACCCCAGCACTCGTTGATGAAGTTCATGATGCCCGTGCCGAAGTACATGACAAACGGCGAGATCACAATCGAAACAATACCGACGACTGTGCCGAAGATCTGACCGACCTTGACCACTTTTTGGGTGTTCGCCGTCTTGCCCCAGAGCGGCTGCCAGACGTTGAGCGTGAAGATCGTCGAGGCCGAATTGAGCACAGAATTGAACGAGGACAGGATTGCGCCGAACATGACCGCCGCAAAGAAGCCCATCAGCGGCTTGGGCAGTACCTCCATGACCAGCAGCGGATAGGCCTGATCGGCCGCCATGCCGACCGAGGTGTCCATCTGGCCGTTCATCGCCAGCAGCTGGAACGCAATGATGCCCGGCAGCACGATGACAAACACATCTAGGCACTTGAAAAAGCCCGCCCAGATCGCGCCCTTCTGGCTTTCCGCCAGGTTTTTGCCACCCAGCGAACGCTGGATGATGGACTGGTTGGTTGCCCAGTAGAACAGGTTGTTGACGAACATGCCGGTGAACAGCAACGGCCACGGCACCTCGGGCGGCAGCGCGCTCGGGGCGGACCATGCGTTCATCTTCTCGGGCGTCGCGGTGATCAGGTGCTTGACGCCCTCGATGAATCCTCCGCCGTCCAGCTGACCGAGTGCCAGAATTCCGAGGATCGGGATCGCGAAACCGCCAATAATCAGGCCGACACCGTTGATCGTATCCGAATACGCAACCGCTTTTAGGCCGCCGAATACGGCATAGCACATACCGACCACGCCAGTGCCGATGCAGATGATCGCAATGGCCGTGAAGTAATTGATGCCGAACATGGCCTCCAGATCGAAGATCTTGACCAGCGCCACCGCGCCCGAATACAGGATGGTTGGCAGCATGGTGACCACATAGGCAATCAGGAACAGAACGGAAAACAGCCGCATGGTGAACGTATCATACCGCATCTCGAAAAATTCCGGGATGGTAGCGATACCGCCCCGCAGCAGCTTGGGCAGAAATACAAACGCCAGCGCGATCAGCGCGAATGCTGAGGTCGCCTCCCACGCCATCGTGCTCATGTTGCCGGCAAACGACTGGCCGTTGGTGCCGACCAGCTGCTCCGCCGACAGATTGGTCATCATCAGCGAACCGGCGATGACGATACCCGGCAGTCCGCGACCCGCCAGGAAATACCCTTCTTTGGTGGAAAGATCATCGCCCTTGGTTTTCCACCAGGACAGAACCGCAACCAGTACGGTAAATGCAATGAATGTTACGACGGTGAACGCCATATTCTTTTACCCCTTTCGGAATCACTATATTTCCTTTGCTATTTCAGTCGTAATCCACCCACGCAGCGCCGTGCTCGGCAGACTCAACGCACTTCTCGATCCACTTGATGCCCTGCGCGCCCGCCTTGACATCCGGATACCAGAAATCGCCGTACGCATCCTTGTCCGCATCCGCCATGGCGACCGCAAAGCGGGCATACAGATTGCTCCATGCCTCGAACAGGCCTTCCGCGTGACCGCCGCCGATACGGTCCTCAACCTTGGCTTCGTCATAGAGGTAACCCGCACCGCGCTCAAGCACACGGCTCGGCTCGCCTTCTACCTCATACAACATCTGATTGGGACGCTCGTCGTCCCATTCAAGCGACGCCTTGGAGCCAACCACGCGGATTTTGTGATAATGCCGCGCGCCACTGTTGATCGAACTGGCCCAGCAGTACACCTGTGCGCCCGCCTGGATATTCTCGCTGCCCTTGAGGTTCATGATGACAAACGCATTGTCCTCCAGCTCACGGCCCTCGACAAACGCGCGCTTGGTGCACATCAGGTTGTCGATCTGCATATCCGGCATCATCGCCTCGATAATAAACAGCGGATGCGTGCCGACGTCACCCAGCGCGAACGACGGACCTGCCTTCTTCGGGTCAAAACGCCACTTGGCCGCCGGGTTGGTCTCCTCGATCTTGACATTGTAGCCGCCGAACGCAAAGCTCATATTGATGATGCGGATCTCGCCCAGATCGCCGTTTTTGATCATCTGCCGCGCCTGCTGGATTAGCTGATGGCCGGAATAGCCATAGGTGACGCCGACAACGCGCTTCTTTTCCTCTGCCAGACGAACCAGCTCGCCCGCTTCCGCCGAGGTAAAGCACAGCGGCTTTTCGCACACGACGTGCAGTCCCGCCTCAAGCGCCGCCTTGCAAACTTCGTAGTGCATGCTGTTGGGCGTTGCGATCGACACCGCCTGAATGCCGTCCGGGCGCTCTGCTTCCGCCGCGAACATAGTTTTGTAATCCGGATAGCAGCGCTCGGGTGCGACGTGCAGGCTCTCTCCAAACGCCTTGCCGCGCACCGGGTCGATATCGAACGCGCCCGCGACCAGCTGGAAGTTATTGTCCCGCAGCGCCGCCGAGCGGTGGATGTACCCGATCTGACTTCCCTTGCCACCGCCAACCATGCCCCAACGGATCGGTTCCTTTACTCGCTTTTCACCATAATACATGATTAACCCTTCCTTTACAACCACATATTCAACGCCATCAACCATGGCGAGCAATCCGTTATCCTGCTTTTGTTTTCATACACTTTTCAATGATATTCTTTAGCAGTTTTTTGTTTTGTCTCGCCGAACTTAAATATGATAGTAATAATTATACCGTTTTCGCGTTTTTCGTGTTTTTTAATCCTGTTTTTCTTGCACGCATCGCATCGGAAAAACTGTACAAAAATCCGTATTTCTCTTTTGTTTACTTCAGTTTCCTGTTTGACACAAAGCAAAACGGCACAGAGTCACTCTGTACCGTTTTTTATTGACCTACGGCCTTGAGGATGGCCTAAAGGAATTGTTGACTTTCTATACTTTCCTACAGATAAATACAAAAAATTATTATCCACTAATTAACTGATCGCCTATGCTGATCAATTTGACGACATATCAGTACAATACTAATCCGCCCTATGCATCATACCAGCAACTACTTATGCCAAAAACTTGCCTTTAACTAGAACTTATCCCATCAAACAAAAAATTACTCAGTATACACTCCCACATCATCAGTCTTCTGATCCA
>DXDE01000175.1 GCA_019115615.1 Candidatus Agathobaculum merdavium
AGATGACCCGTCCGGCATTCGGCGGTCACCTGATGGCTACCATTATCTGCCCGCGCTTCCGTCCTCAGATGGCGACCGTTCGTCCGGGCGTTCTGAAGAAGGGCGAGTACGACGAGGCGAAGGCAAACGCTGTTGTTGTCGAGAAGCTCGAGGCGCAGCTGTCTGACGCCGACCTGCAGACCAAGGTTCTGGAAGTTGTCAAGGAAGCCAAGGAACTGGTTGACCTGACCGGCGCTGACGTAGTCGTTTCCGTTGGCCGTGGTATCTCCAAGGACGTTGAGACCGGCATCAAGCTGGCAGAAGAGCTGGCTGGCCTGTTCGGCGGCGTTGTTGGCGGTTCCCGTGCAGCGATCGACTCTGGCTGGCTGACCGCTGACCATCAGGTAGGCCAGACCGGCAAGACCGTACATCCGAAGCTGTATGTTGCGCTGGGCATCTCCGGTGCGATCCAGCACAAGGCTGGCATGCAGGATTCCGAGTGCATCGTAGCTGTTAACAAGTCCGACTCCGCGCCGATCTTCGACGTAGCGGACTACGGCATCTGCGGCGACCTGTTCAAGGTTGTTCCGATGATGATCGACGCCATCAAGGCGGCTAAGGAATCCAAGTAATTCCGTAACACAGTTCCATCCCACTGATCCCTCGGGCGGCGCTGATTGTACCTCCTATTCTCCATTGCGGGCCGGAGCATCCCGCAATGTGGCGTCCGCTGAAAGCCACAGCGGCCCCGGCGTCGTTCTCCTTCCCGTTCAGTGTGGAATTTCCCATAAAAAGCCGCAGGGCACTGCACCCTGCGGCTTTTCCCTGTCTTTATCCTGATACAAAAAGCCGGCAGCGTTCGCTGCCGGCTTTTCTCATTTATACTTACTCGCCCATCACCTGAAAGACGATATCACGCGTACGGTCGCGCGTGTCGCACTCTACAAGTGTCAGGTTCTGCCACGGACCGAGCGTAATCTCGCCCTCGACAAACGGGATAACGATGAACGGGCTGAGCAGCGCCGCCTTGATGTGCGACGAGCCGTTATCATCATGCCATGTGTCGTGGTGGTGATAATGGATCACGCGGCCGGTTTCGTCCGTATAGGGCGAAAAGACGTCCATCGCGGCCTTGAGGTCGTGATGCACCATACCCGGCTCGAACTCGAGCGTGGTAAGTCCCGCGACGCCGCCGGTCGTAAAGCCAGTGATAATGCCCGACTTCATGCCGGTGTTGCGGCAGGCGTTGCGCACCGCCGCGCGGAAATCATCGCTGACATCAATCATACCCATATGGGCGCGGGTGCGGTAGGTTTTGGTTTCGGTATAAACTGCCATGGGTAAAACGCTCCTTTACAGGCATTGCAGATATTGTCCATACAGGGTCTTGTCCAAATCAGACGCATGCCGCATCAGCGTCTGACGGCTGATATAGCCGCGCTGGTAGGCGATCTCCTCCAAGCAGGCGATATAGCGGCCGGTTTCATCCTGCACTTGCTTGACCGCCTGCGCGGAATCAAGCAGGTTTTCCGCCGTACCGGCATCCAGCCAGACGAAATCCTTGTCCAGTTTGACCACATGCAGCTGTTCGCGGCGCAGGTATTCCAAATTCACATCCGTGATCTCCAGTTCGCCGCGCGCGGAAGGCTTGAGGTTGTGAGCGATCTCCATGACCGAATTATCATAGAAATATAGGCCGGGCACGATATAGTTGGACTTGGGATAGCGCGGCTTTTCCTCGATGGACACCGCACGTCCCTGTTCGTCAAACTCGACCACACCGAACGCACGCGGGTCTTCCACATAGTAGCCGAACACGCAGGCACCCTGCTTCAGCGCCAGCGCCTGCTCCAGATAGTTCGGGAAATCCGGTGAATAGAAAATATTATCGCCCAGCACCAGACATACGTCATCCGAGCCGATAAACTGCTCGCCGATCAGCAGCGCATCCGCAATGCCGCGCGCGACCTCCTGCACCTCATAGGTGATATTGACGCCCAAGCGTCCGCCAGAACCAAGCAGCCGGTAAAACGGACCTTCCTCTCCTGGCGGGATGATAATCAGGATATCGCGGATACCGGCCTGCAGCAGCACGGCCAGCGGATAGTAGATCATCGGCTTGTCATACACCGGCAATAGCGGCTTACAGATCGGCCGCGTCATCGGATACAGGCGGGAGCCTTTGCCTGCGGCAAGAATGATTCCTTTCATAAGCGGATTCCTCTATCTCTGTTTTATATTGCGGAATTATTATAGCATATCCGCCGCGCATTTTCTACACCAAAATGGCAAACATCCGTTGGACATTGCGTCCGGTTGGCGCAATATCACCGCTGCCCATACAGCCCGCTGCAAGCGTTTTCGTCCATCCCGCACCTCCCCTATCCCATGCCTGCTGCAAAAACGCCCATACAGACACATCCGCGCCAAAATTGCCAGTTTTACACGCGTTTTTCGCGCGAATTTTGATGATAACATGGGTGGAAAACCCATGGGAAAGCGGGTATAATACTATCTGTACGAAAATCACCCGCAGATGGAGGAATAGATATGATTCGGAACGATTTGCGCAACATTGCCATCATCGCGCACGTTGACCACGGCAAGACGACGCTGGTCGACCAGATGCTCAAACAGGCAGGCGCTTTCCGCGAAAACCAGGTGGTCGAGGAACGCGTTATGGACTCGGG
>DXDE01000176.1 GCA_019115615.1 Candidatus Agathobaculum merdavium
TGTATCCGGCCGCGATCCCATTACGGGCAAGCTGCTCCGTCATTCCGTTTACGGCAAAACGCAGAAAGAGGTTGCCACCAAACTGCGCGAGGCAACCGCAAACATTGACCGCGGCACCTATCAGGAACCGAACCAGATCACCATTGCGGCTTACGCGCAGGAATACTTCTCGATCTGTGCAGTCAATCTGGCACACAGCACGCAGGTGACCTATCAAAAGATTCTGGAAAACCATATCCTTCCCGCACTCGGCAAGGTCAAGCTGACCCACCTGACCCACCGGCAGGTGCAGCAGTTTGTCACTTCGCTGTCGGTCAAAAAGAAGCTGTCCGCCAAAACTGTCCGCAACATCCATGGCATCCTACACAACATGCTGGAATCCGCCATCCGCGACGAGCTGCTGCTCCGCAATGTATCCGAGCGCTGCTCACTGCCGCGTGTGACGCAGCATCAGGTACGTGCGATCACGACCGCCGAACTCAGCCAGTTCCTGCAGGCGATTGACGGCAAGCAGTTCCGCAACATTTTCTTTATCGATATTTTCTCCGGCCTGCGCCTGTCCGAGATCCTCGGCCTGCGCTGGGAGGATATTGATTTCGACCACGATTGCATCTATGTCCGTCAGCAGCTGCAGCAGAAGCAGGTCAAGGGCGATTTCGGCTACTTCCTCGCGCCACCCAAGGAAGGCAAGCAGCGCAAAGTTATCCTCGCGCAGAACGCCATGCGGGTCTTGCGGCATCAGCGGGCAAAGCAGAACGAGCAGCAGCTGGCAGCAGGTGCACTTTGGGACAACAGCTTCCATCTGGTGTTTACGAATGATTTTGGGCAGCCGCTCAACCGCCGCACCGTGTACAAGCACCTCAAGCGCATCCTACTGGACTGCGGCATGGGCAATTATACCTTCCATTCCCTGCGCCACTCGTTTGCGACAATCTCGCTGGAAAACGGCGACGACATCAAGACGGTGCAAACCAACCTCGGTCACTACGCCGCGTCGTTTACGCTGAAGACCTACGCCCATGTCAGCGACCAGATGCAGCGAAACAGCGCAGCACGAATGGACGCGCTGATCGCGTCCCTGCCGGAAGCGCAATAAATTCTGATTGCACTCAGGATTGCACTCATAAATTTCTTACCCATGAAAAAGTTCCGCTTTACTATCCAAAACCATAAATTCATTTTATCAGAATATTATCTGCATGTACTTCTGGTTGACCTTAATACAATTACTGTCAGCACACTGCATTCCAAACATGTAGACAGGTTCACTGGGCAACAAAAAAGGCAGCATATCGCTGCCTTTTCTGTTGTGCCTTTTTATGCGATAGTCGTTATAAACCGCATCAGCATCGTCGCAACCTGTGCGCGGGTCGCCTGACCCTGCGGGGCGAGCGAGCCGTCTCCCATGCCGTTGATGATGCCGTGCATCGTCGTCCAACACATCGCCTCATACGCATAATCGCTCACTGCGTCCGCGTCCGGGTAATCCAACTGGAATGCCCATGTGCCGGCGAAGCCCTGTCCCTTGGACTGCGCGTAGCGGTACAGCATCGTCGCCAGCTGCTCGCGCGTCAGCGTGCCGTCCATGTCGGTACCGTCCGAAATACCGGCTTCCATCGCCCAGTTGCGGCCTGCGTCATACCAAGTGTCGCCGGTCGAGGTATCCACGCCCTCATAGCGCGCCAGCACGGTTACGATCATGGCACGGGTCATATTGCCGTCCGGCGTAAAGGCGGTTTCGCTCGTGCCATTGAACAACTCGCGGCTGGTTGCAAAATCGACGGCATCCGCACCCCAGTAGCTATCCGGGACATCCGCAAAATCCTTGCTATTGTCCATCACCTTGACCGTATCGCCATCCGCCAACGTCATGACCACGCCGTTTTCAGTCGGGATGCTGTTCATGACGATCGTTTTTTCGCCGTCCTCGCCCACAATCACAGCGACCGTGCCAGATGTCACGCCCGCAACCGGAATCTCAACCTTGGCGCTCTGGCTGCCGGACAGGTCAACCGTTACGATCGACGCGCTCGCGCTGTCGCTCGTTGCGGTCACTTCCGGCATGGGCAGCACCACCGTCTCGCCCTTGTCCGCTGCGTCGGCAATGATCGAGGCAGACAACTTGACTGTGGTCTCAGTCTTGCCGTTTGCGTCCTGCACAGTAGTCGAGGTCGTGCCGTTCGTATTGGTGATGATAGTCTCGGATGTGCCGTCGGTGTTCTCGGTCACGATGATCTTGTTGCCATCCTTATCGGTCGTGGTGGTGGTCACCGTGCCGTCCTTCTTGGTATCGACAATCTCAGTCGAGCCGTCCGGGTTCTTGGTGGTCTCGGTAGTCGAGCCGTCCGGACGGGTCACGGTCGTCGTGGTCGAACCGTCGGGGTTGGTGATCGTTTCGGTCTTGTTGCCCGAGCCGCCCGAACCGCCGCCCGAACTGGAGCCGCCACCCGAGCTGCCCGTCTGCCGGATGGTCATCAGCGCGTTGGATTCCTCGCTGTCCCAAATACCATTCACCGCTACCCCTTCGGTTGCGCTTCCGTTGGGATAAAGAGCAGTGTTATTGATAAATGTCACGGTACCTGCGCCGCTGTTGAGCAGACGACCGCCCATCTCATAGATGTGATGGCCTGCGCCATTGATCTCCAGTGTCGTCCCCGCCGGGACTGCCAAATCAAGGTCGGAGGTCAACCGCCAGTCCTCACGCAGGGTCAGGATTTTGGAGCTTGCCGTTGTTTCGGCACGCTGCACCGGCAGCGAGAATACCGCACCTGCCGCACTGTTCCCCAACGCATCGGACACATTGTCCGCATAGTCCTTCATTTTGCTCTTGTCCAGCCCGAGCAGCGTGCGGTAGAGCAGAACGCCCGTCTGCGCGCGGGAAACCTCGGCATCAGGCTCCAGCGTATTGCTGCTGGTGCCGCTAAGCAGCCCAACACTGACCGCATAGGCCAGATAGGGCTTGGAATCGGGGTCTGCAATCTTATCGACATCTACAAAGCGATCTAAAATCGAAATGTTTTCGCTTTTCGTGTTGATACCATATTTACTTTCGATCATCTTGAGGATGCCCACCGCAGCTTCCTCGCGGGTAGTTGCCGCGCTCCAAATCGGATCAGTGAAGGGGTTCCATGTATCATCGTCCGGTACTTCGGCGGTCATATAACCCATTTCTTTCACATGGTCAATCGCGGTTGGTATGCGTCCAGGGCTTGTATCCGTACCGCTGACCGTTCCATCCATGACAGACAGCAGCACGGCAAATTGAAACCGTGGCGCGATATCATCCGGGCCAAACTGACCGTCACCATAACCAATGACGATTTGACGATCGGCCAGATAAATGATGCCGTCATAGAACCAATCACCTGCCGTTACGTCATGGAAAATCACAAGGTCGCCATCATATTTATAGTTAGCAAACTGCTTGACGATTTTTCCCGCGGCTTGCAGCAACGTATCGTTTTCGTCATAGCTTGTAGCAGAAAAGCCCGTATCGCCACCGATCTGCGGATCTTGCAGCGCATCTTCCCATGCATTCCAAATGGCTTTCCGGCTCACCGTATCAGACACCACCTCATAAACATCGGTGTAGCCATACTTTAATTGTGAGCCTCCATAGGTCGTAAAGCCCTCGGCTTGTCCGATTTTTTCGTTTCCTCTTTCTGCCGAGAAGGGCACGCATTTGCGCACAGCGAGATACAACCAGCCATAATATTCATCCGTCCCCGGCTTCAGCCCGCTGATCGCCGAACCCATGCCGCCGCCCACAGTATTCAGCACACGATAGGACAGCACAGAGAACTCCGCAAAACTCACGGAGCTGTCTTCATTCAAATCACCATTTGCCGTTCCGCTAACGATATTCTTATCGTACAG
>DXDE01000177.1 GCA_019115615.1 Candidatus Agathobaculum merdavium
GAATGAAGCATGAAAAGTTTCATTACAAGCAAAAGAGCGACTTGGAAGAAGCGCTTCGCACTTTGGGTGTGACACTGCCTCTCAGTGACAACATGGAAGTGCTTAAACGTCAAGTCAAGATCGGAAATAAAGTTGCGGCCAACTCCATTGCGATTCAACCAATGGAAGGCTGCGATGGCACGGCAGACGGTCGGCCGGATACGCTGACCAAGCGGCGTTATGACAGATTTGCGAAAAGCGGCGCGGGTCTGATCTGGGCAGAAGCGGTTGCGGTTGTAGAAGAGGGGCGTGCAAATCCCCGCCAGCTTTGGCTGCACGAAGAAAATCTGTCGGACTTTCAGAAATTTGTAGCAGATATCAAGGAAACCTGCATGCGTGAAAACGGCTTTGAGCCGATTGTGATTATGCAGGCGACGCATTCCGGGCGGTACTCTAAGCCATATGGCAAACCTGCTCCGCTGATTGCGTATAACAATCCGATTTTTGAGGGGGATACGCCGATTGCGTCTGATCGTATCCTGTCCGATACATATCTGATGCAGTTGGAAGAAAAGTTCGGCGAAGCGGCCCGGTTGGCTGAGCGGGCAGGCTTCGATGGCGTTGATGTCAAGTGCTGCCACCGTTATTTGAACAGCGAACTGCTGTCCGCCTATACGCGCGAAGGGGCGTTCGGCGGAAGCTTGGAAAAACGCACCCGTCTGCTGCGTCACGGGGTAAAAAATGCAATGGACGCGACGGGCAGCGATTTTATTGTCACTTCACGCCTGAATGTATATGATGGTTTTGTTTATCCGTACGGCTGGGGTGTGCGGCCGGATGCAGGCACGGAAGTAGACCTGACAGAACCGCTTGCGCTGATCGGTCGTCTGCATCAGGAATTGGGCATGGAGCTGCTGGATGTGACCATCGGCAACCCGTATTTCAATCCACATGTCAACCGTCCGTATGATAATGGGCCGTATGTTCCGGACGAGCATCCGCTGGAAGGCGTGGCGCGCATGTATGATTGTGTGGGCGCTGTGCAGAAGGCGTATCCGGAACTCAAGGTGATCTCTTCCGGTCTGAGCTATCTGCGGCAGTTCTCTGCCAATTTGGCGGCGGGTGCTATCGAACAAGGCTATTGCACCATGGCAGGGTTTGGCCGCGAGGCCTTTGCCTATCCGCAGTTTGCCAACGATTTGCTGCACGACGGTGCAATGGATGCCAGCAAGTGCTGCATTGCATGCGGCAAATGCACCGAACTGATGCGTGCCGGCTCGATGGCTGGCTGTGTTGTCCGGGATCCGGAATATTTGCCCATTTATCGCCGCGATGTGCAGGGAAAGTGAGGGGCGAATATGGTGAAGAAAACCGCGCTGGTGACCGGTTCGCGCCGCGGCATTGGTCTGGGCATTGCCCGTAAGCTGGGGCAGGAAGGCTATCAGATTATCGTTTCTGCTACCAAGGAACAGGACGATGCTGTAATTGCTGCGCTGCGCAGCGAGGGCATCGACTGTGAATACATTCCGTGCAATATTGCCGACGCGCAGGATCGTGCGCGTATTTTTGAGGATATCCGCACGCGCTATGGCCGTTTGGATGTGGTGGTGAATAACGCCGGCGTCGCGCCCGATGTACGGTTGGATTTGCTGGAAACCACAGAAGAGAGTTTCGACCGTCTGATGAACATCAACCTGAAAGGCACTTTCTTCATGTGTCAGGCGGCAGCCAATACCATGATTGCGATGCAAAACGCAGGTTTGGCAGATTACAGCCCTCGCATCATCAATATTTCCTCCATGTCGGCGTACACTTCTTCCACCAATCGCGGGGAATACTGCGTGTCCAAGGCCGGCATCGCCATGACCACGCAGCTGTTTGCTGATCGCCTGGCGGAATACGGTATCCCGGTGTTTGAGGTACGGCCCGGCATTATCCAGACCGACATGACTGCCGGTGTCATGGAAAAGTATCAAAAACTGATCGATAACGGCGTTACGCCAATCAAGCGGTTTGGACAGCCGGCAGATGTAGCTAACTGCGTTGCTGCTGCTGCCAGCGGACTGCTGGACTTTGCAACCGGACAGGTTCTGAATGCGGACGGCGGCTTCCATATTCGCCGCCTGTAATCAGAAAGGG
Source organism: Candidatus Agathobaculum merdavium (assembly GCA_019115615.1). GTDB lineage: Bacteria > Bacillota > Clostridia > Oscillospirales > Butyricicoccaceae > Agathobaculum > Agathobaculum merdavium. Next base: position 2,119 of record DXDE01000177.1, read on the forward strand.
GGCATATCGCCGTGACAGAACACAAAATCCTCTGCGCAGGCCGGGAAATTCCAGTGTATGCGCTGGATACCATGGTTATCGGTACCGGGTGCGCGGGTTATAACGCCGCGGATAGCCTGTTTAATCTTGGGCGGATCGATGTGGCGATCATAACCGAAGGTGTAAAAATGGGCACCTCGCGCAATACAGGCAGCGATAAGCAGACGTATTACAAGCTATCCCTGTGTGCCGATGCTACGGATTCCGTGCAGGAAATGGCAGAAACGTTGTTCGATGGCGGAAGTGTACACGGCGATACGGCGCTTGCGGAAGCCGCCGGGTCTGTGCGCAGCTTTATGAAGCTGGTGGAGCTTGGCGTGCCGTTCCCGTGCAACGTATTCGGGGAATACGCGGGTTACAAAACCGACCACGACCCGCGCCAACGAGCCACGTCGGCCGGCCCGCTGACTTCCCGCTTTATGACCGAAGCGCTGGAACGCAGTGTGCAGCGCAAACAGATCCGCGTTTTCAATGAAATGCAAGCCGTTCGCCTGCTTGTCTGGGAAGGCAAAGTGTTTGGCCTGCTTGCGTTGGACTTGACCCGTCCGGGTATGGATGGCCTGACATTGTTTGCCGCGGATCATGTCATTCTGGCCACAGGCGGCCCCGCGGGCATATACGATGCGTCGGTCTATCCATGCGGCCACACCGGCATGACCGGTATGGCGCTGGAGGCGGGAGCCAAGATGAACAACCTTCAGGAATGGCAGTACGGACTTGCATCCGTGGATTTCCGCTGGAATGTGTCTGGCACCTATCAGCAAGTGCTGCCGCGTTACATCTCGGTGGATGCAGACGGTGTGGAACGGGAGTTCCTGCCGGACTATTTTGATACACCGCAGCAGGCGCTTGATGCGGTGTTCCTAAAGGGATACCAGTGGCCGTTCGATGTGCGAAAAATAGGCGGCTCGTCCATGATTGACCTGATCGTGCAGCACGAAACCGTTGACCTGCACCGGACGGTATATATGGACTTCCGCACC
>DXDE01000178.1 GCA_019115615.1 Candidatus Agathobaculum merdavium
CGGGAAGGCAGGCTGCGAGTTCTTAACCACACAGATGTTTTTCGATAATAATATCCTATATAACTTCTTATATCGTATTCGGGAAAAGGGGATTACAGTACCGATCGTTGCTGGCATTATGCCAGTAACCAATGTAAAACAGATCAAGCGTATTACTTCGATGTCGGGCACTTATTTGCCAGAGCGCTTCAAGGCGATTGTCGACCGCTTTGGCGACAATCCAGCTGCAATGAAGCAGGCGGGCGTGATCTATGCGACCGAGCAGATCATTGATCTGATCGCCAACGGTGTGAACCATATCCACGTATATTCCATGAACAAGCCGGAGATTGCCGCGGGTATTCAGGCCAGCTTGTCGGAGATATTAGGGTGATCGCGTTTGAGCGCAGCGAAGCGCTGCGTTATTTGGGCTATCACGGCACGCAGCCGGATGCGGCGGTTGAACAAGCGATAGACCGCTGCGCTGAGGAATTGCAAAGCGCGGCCATTCCGAAATCGGTCTTTCAGGCATTTGAATTGACGCACTTGGCTGAAGGCACGATGAAGCTTGGCGGTGTATTGATTCGCAGCAAGAACTTAGCTCGCACGCTCAAGGGCTGCACAAGCGTATATCTGATGGCTGCGACCCTGGGGATTGGTGTCGATCGTCTGATTACTCGGGCAAGTGCAGTGCGTATGAGTGACGCGGTGATTTATCAGGCGATTGCAGCGGCCATGATCGAGGCATATTGTGACGAGATCAATGATACGCTGCGGCACGAAGCGGAGCGTGTCGGTTTATATTGCCGTCCGCGTTTCAGTCCGGGTTACGGTGATTTCCGTATCGAGCATCAGCGAGATTTCAGCCGTTTGCTGGATACGCCGAAAAAAATCGGGCTGACGGTGACAGAAAGCTGCTTGCTTGTTCCAATTAAGTCGGTCACTGCAGTGATCGGTTTGTCGAACACACCGCAGCCATGTCATCGCAAAGGCTGTGAAGAATGCAGTAAAACAGATTGTGCGTTTAGGAGATAACCATGAATATCATGCAAAAATTGGGTCGTGAATGGCTGTTCTTTGATGGTGGTACTGGCACCATCCTGCAGTCGCGCGGTCTTGCAGCCGGTGAACTGCCGGAGACTTGGAATTTGACCCATCCGGAAGAGATCGTTTCGCTTCACTGCAGCTATCTGCAAGCAGGCTGTGATATTATCAATACCAACACCTTTGGTGCGAACGCTTTGAAATATCCGGAAAATCTGCGCGAGATCGTCGAAGCGGCGGTCGCGCACGCGAAGAAAGCGCGCGCAATGTCCGGTCGGAGCGACGCTTATATCGCGTTGGATATCGGGCCGACTGGCCGCCTGCTGCAGCCAATGGGCGATCTGCCTTTTGAAGACGCAGTTGCGCTGTTTGGTGAAGTGGTTCGTATTGGCGCAGCAGCGGGCGCAGATCTTGTGATGATCGAAACTATGAGTGACAGCTACGAGGCAAAGGCCGCGGTGCTTGCTGCTAAGGAAAATTGTGATCTTCCCGTATTTGCGACAATGATCTTTGATGAAAAGGGAAAGATGCTGACCGGCGGCACGGTTGATTCGGTCGTTGCAATGCTCGAGGGGTTGCGCGTGGACGCCTTAGGTGTTAACTGCGGATTAGGGCCGGTGCAGATGAAGCCGATCGTTCAGCGTTTGACGGAAGTCAGTTCGCTGCCGATTATTGTTACGCCGAATGCCGGACTGCCGCGCAGTGAAAACGGACAGACGGTGTTCGACATTGATCCGGACGCATTTGCACAGTACATGGCTGACATTGCAGACATGGGTGTGCAGGTGCTGGGCGGCTGCTGCGGCACAACGCCTGACCATATCCGCTGCATGATTGAAGCATGCCGCACCAAAGCGGTTGCGCCTGTCATCAAAAAACACCGTACGGTGGTTTCATCCTTTTCGCAGGCCGTTGAGATCGGTAAAGCGCCGGTCATCATTGGCGAGCGTATCAATCCAACCGGAAAAAGTAAATTCAAGGCTGCGCTTCGCGAAAACAATATCGAATATATTTTGGCTGAGGGCCTTGCGCAGGAGGACAACGGCGCACATATTCTGGATGTCAATGTCGGTTTGCCTGAGATAGACGAGCCAGAAATGATGGCACGCGTGGTCACACGGCTTCAGAGCGTGCTTGCACTGCCATTACAGATCGATACTTCCAACATAGAAGCGATGGAGCGCGGTATGCGTCTGTACAATGGCAAGCCGATGATCAACTCAGTCAACGGCAAGGCGGAAAGCATGCGCGCGGTATTCCCGCTTGTAAAAAAATATGGCGGCGTGGTAGTTGGCCTGACGCTGGATGAAAACGGTATTCCGGATACGGCTGAAGGCCGTGTCGCTATCGCACGCCGCATCTATGAGACTGCAGCTTGCTATGATATTCCGCGTGAGGACATCGTGATCGATGGCCTTGCTATGACCATATCATCCGACAGCCGTTCGGCGCTGGTGACGCTTGAAACACTGCGCCGTGTACGAGACGAATTGGGTGGGCACACCATTCTCGGCGTGTCCAACATTTCCTTTGGTTTGCCGCAGCGTGAGATCATCAATGCGAATTTCTTTACTATGGCGCTGCAAAATGGCTTGTCATGCGCAATCATCAATCCAAATGCAGATGTTATGATGCGGTCCTATCGGGCATTTCTTGCATTGACTGACCAGGATCCGCAGTGCAGCGGTTATATTGCGGCTTATGGCAACCAGCCTGCTGCCGCGCCGCAGGTGGTTTCTCATGTGACAATGTCGCTTGGCGAGAGCATCGAGCGTGGTATGAGTGAGCGTGCGGTGCAGGCGACGCGTGAAGCGTTGGCAAATATCGCACCGCTTGACTTGGTCAATAGCGAACTGATTCCTGCACTCGACCGTGTAGGCAAGGGCTTTGAAAAGGGGACGATTTTCCTGCCGCAGCTGCTGATGAGTGCAGAAGCTGCGAAGGCAGCATTTGAGGTCGTTAAGGATGCGATGAAGGGGGCACCCCAGCAGAGCCGCGGTAAGATCATCCTTGCAACCGTTAAAGGCGATATCCATGACATCGGAAAGAATATCGTCAAGGTCCTGCTTGAGAATTATGGCTATCAGGTCATCGACCTCGGCAAAGATGTTGACCCGGCCATGATCGTTCGTACGGTTATGAAGGAACAGGTGCGGCTCGTTGGCCTGAGCGCTTTGATGACAACAACAGTCGTCAGCATGGAGCAGACAATCCGTTTGCTTCGTGAGCAGAAGCCGGATGTTAAAATCGTTGTAGGCGGCGCGGTGTTGACGCAAGATTATGCGGATTCGATTGGCGCAGATTGCTATGCACGAGATGCGATGGCAACCGTGCATTACGCCGAGCAGATTTTTGGCAAGTAAATGAGCAAAGGGCTGCGGGATTTTCCGCAGCCCTTGTTCGTTGTCATTGTATTTTATGCTGCTTCCGCGAGCTCGCGCAGCGCTTCCTGCTTGCTGTCGGCGGAAAACAAAAACATACCAGACTCGTCATATACTTCGATGTGTCCGTTTACATATTCGATCGAGCAGTTCATATTCGGTTCTCCTTTCCTTTGATGATATGAGTATACCAAAGGGGGAGTCCGATAATCAGGACTTATTCGAGCAGCTGACGAAGTTGTTTTTGAAATTCGCTATGTACATCCTCCGGCGCAACGATCTGCACACCTCCGCCCAGACCGAATACCCACGAAAAGAATTGTGGGCTGACAGCCACAGTCACATTGACCGCAAAGTGGCCTTCATCCACAGGCTGTACCATTAGGTTGGCACCAAATCGGTCGCGCAGCACGCCGATAAAACGGTTTTCGCATTGCAGGCGGACGGTTTTCTCTTGACCAGAAAACATGCCGAACACTTTGCGTGAGTAAGAGGCGGGATTGAATTGGTCACGAAACAGGCTTTGTCCTTCGCGTGGCAGCTTCGTTAACGCAATGTGCTCCATTTTATCTACGCGATAGTGACGGATGGAATCCGAGGATTGCTCATAGGCAATCAGATAGTAGTTTTCGTCGTCCCAAGTCAGCGCCCATGGGCTGATTTGATAGCGTGCACCATCGCGGCGATAGCGTTTGCGAATGCGTTCTGCGCCGGAAAAATCGATTATCCATTCAAAATACTGAAATGTAATCTGCACACCAGCGGATATTGCTGCATGCAGCGTGTCAATGTTGTAGTATATGCTTTCGTTGACAGTTTTGCTTCGGTCTGCAATATAGACCTGTCGTTGCAGCGTGCGTGCTTGTGGTTCGCTGGCCAGCGATTCAATTTTACCAATCAATTCTGCAGATTTTTTTTCGGTGATGAACCGGGAGCACTGGATTGCATCGACCAGCAGCTTCAGCTCCGGAAGTTCAAAGTCGCGGGAAGCGACATAGTAGCCGCCGCCCGGCCCTCGTTGCAATACCACATCCAGACCAAAATCCTGCAGGGCGGCGATATCTGAGTAAATGCTTTTGCGTTCCGCTTCGATACCGCAGCGGGAGAGCGCCAGCAGCAGCTCTTCCATACCGAGTTTATGTTCCTCGTCTGTCTTTTGCAGCAAGATTTGATACAGGTATAGCAGCTTTAGCTTTTGATTGGAGTTTTTAGGCATCAGTCTGCTCCGTTTCTGCAAGAGCCTGCTCGTAGGCTGCGAGAGTACCCTTATCAAAGCAAACCATGGTGACCTGCTCTATGTCATTGTGCGTGCGCAGGTATGTGAGGATGGTTTTTACTGCGATACGCGCTGCTTGTGTCAACGGGAAATGATAGACACCGGTGCTGATTGACGGGAAAGCAATGGTTTTGCAGCCAAGCGTGGATGCAACGGTTAGTGAATTACGGTAGCAGTCAGCAAGCTTATCTGCTTCACCATGATCTCCGCCGCGCCAGATCGGACCGGGTGTGTGAATGACATAGCGGCAGGGCAGGCGATAGCCTTTTGTGGCTTTTGCTTCGCCTGTGTTGCAGCCGTTCAACGTGCGGCATTCCGCAAGAAGTTCGGGACCGGCTGCGCGATGGATCGCACCATCAACGCCTCCGCCGCCCAGCAGCGTTGTGTTCGCTGCGTTAACAATGGCATCGGTTGTGCAGTGGGTGATGTCACCCTGCGTGATTTGCAGTCGATTCATAAAAACAGTCCCCTCTATCTGGGTGATTTATTGGACTTATTATACGTCTGATGAACAGAAAATGCAAGTTTGACGATGCCGACATGATGCGTTATAATAGGG
>DXDE01000179.1 GCA_019115615.1 Candidatus Agathobaculum merdavium
TGATAGAGATAATAGAGATATATCCCATGGGATGTTAAGGAGGCGCACCATGAAGTATGTTGAAAGCCCGCAGCTGGAATTGAAGGAACAGATCAATGCGGAGTTCAAAAAGGAGATTATCGCCTTTGCCAATACAGACGGCGGGGAGATCTATGTCGGTATAGCGCGGGATGGCTCCATAACCGGCATTGCGGATCCGGAATCAGAGATGGAGAAGATCGGAAATATGATCCGGGACGGGATCAAGCCGGATCTAACCGCCTATACATCCATTGAGCGTGTAGAGGATGGTGGAAAAAACCTGATCCGTGTGTCTGTGTCCAGAGGATTGAAGCGCCCCTATCACCTGACAGACAAGGGGCTCAAGCCCACCGGCGTTTTTGTCCGCCACGGAGTATCTTCCGTCCCCGCCACAGACGAGGCCATCCGTCAGATGCTTCGGGAAAGCGATGGGACCACTTTTGATAAGATGCGCTCCATCAATCAGGAACTGACCTTTGAATATGCAGAAAAGATTTTTCAAACGAGCCAGGTTGCTTTTGATGCAGCACACAAGCGGACGCTGGGCCTGATTGACGTAGACGGCTACTACACCAACGCGGCCCTGCTGCTCTCCGACCAGTGCGGGCACATCATCCGCTGCGCCGTCTATGAGGGAACGGGGAAAAATAAGTTCAAAACCCGCAAGGAGTTCTCCGGTTCGATCCTCAAGCAGATGGATGATGCCTACTCATTCCTGTCGCTGAACAACAACCTGCGCGCCACCTTTGACGGCCTGCGGCGGATCGACCACGCCGATTACCCGGAGGAGGCCATGCGCGAGGCGCTGGTGAACGCGGTGGTACACCGGGATTACGACTATTCCGGCAGCATCATCATCAATATCTACGATGACCGGATGGAGTTTATTTCTCTGGGCGGATTGGTGAAGGGACTCACCCTGGCTGACATCAAAGGCGGCGTATCCCAGCCGCGCAACGCGGTAATCGCCAATGTGTTCTACCGCTTGGAGTTGATCGAGAGCTACGGAACCGGAATCCAAAAGATATTGGAGAGCTATGCCGGCTGCGGGATCGAGCCGAAGTTTGCCCCGGCGCCCGCGTCCTTCGTCGTGACCCTGCCAAACCGGAACACAGCAGAGACTACAGCCAGCGACCCCGGCCTGAGCCGGGAGGAAAACATCCTGCGGCTGATGGCAAAGCAGGGTGCCGTGACCCGCAAGGATGTGGAACAGCTTCTGGGCTGTTCCTCCTTCCCAGCCAATAAGGCGCTGGCGGCGCTTGTGGAGCAGGGGAAAATCGTGAAAACCGGCGCTGCCAGGGGGACGAAATATGTGCTGAAGTAGGAAAGAGGGGCGTGGCCAAATGACGAAGCTGAATCAGCGGAGTAAACGAACCGTGGCCGTCGTGGCCGCGCTGATCGTCCTTGCCATCGTCTGCCGCGTGCTGGGCAAACGTGGCATCTGATGTTTCTACGTCGGAATAGATCAATGCGGAAGCAGCGGATAGACCTGCAAATGGAGGTTTCCGGGGTTGTTGGATGTTACGCGAACGGTTTTTGTATAGACGATCTTGTCGATGACTGTTTTGAGAAGCTGGTTCTGCTCGCGGGCATTTTCTGCTGCTTCGTAGGTTTCGAGGACGTGCTGCAGCTTGGGCAGGAACTCTTGACGGATTGCTTGTTCATTTTCGAGCTTTTTAAGCTCAGCCTCTATATTAGTGATTTGCTTCATCATGGAGACGCGCTCGGCATCGAGCGCGTTTTTGCGTTCGACGTAAATTTCAGGCGTATAGACGCCGGTCTCGACGAGTTCAAAAGCACGGTTTACGCGCGCGTCCAGATCGGACAGGTGCTTTTCAAACTGTTTCAGCGAGGTGCGCAGCTGCTCGGTGAGGTCACGCTGCGGGAACGGATCAATGCCGGCAGAATAGGACGCCAGCCACCCGCGCAGCGTATCGAGCACCATGCGTTCGACCTCATCACAACGGTGTGAGATCGTGTCGCATTGCGAACGGGAAGGACAGAAGAAAATCGGGGCGCGGGCTGTGCCGTCTGGATCTACGGTAAAGCTGCGCTGCATCTTGCGGCCACACAGACCGCAGACGATAAGACCAGTAAAGGCGTTTTTCTGCCCCTTGCCAGCAGGAACGGGCGGGGCAGGGTGGCTTGCAAGTATCTCTTGCGCTTTGTGCCAGTCCTCGCGGGGGACAATGGCCTCGTGCCGTCCTTCATATAGCTGCACGTCCTTTGCAACAAGCCGGACAACCTTCAGCTGACCGTCTACGACTTCCTTGCGCGTAGGGCGGCGCGTGCTGGTGGTGTAGCCTGCATAGTGCGGATTATGCAGCACGACGGATATGCGCCGATCTGTCCACTTGTTGCGCTCGCCCGGCGGGGGCGGATACATCTGATTGAGCCGCTTTTTGATCTGCGAGATGCAGACGCCGTCATGGACGAACCAGCGGAAGATACAGCAACGTAGTCACCTACGGGGACAACACCTCCGAGGAGGTGGAGCTGATCGCTATGCCCTGCCCCGTCTTTGAAAACGGAGAGAAGCTGGTGATCCAGCGGGGCGGCGGATTTTGCACCGTGAAATCCACACCGGAACGGGAGCAGGCGGCGGTCACCTTCCTGAAATGGCTCACAGACCCACAGCGCAACGTGGAGTTTGTGACGAAAGTGGGCTATATGCCGGTCAAGCAGGAATCCTTTGATGTCTATCTCCCCACTGCCATCGAGGCGCTGGATGACCCCAAGTATGTGGAACTCTACAAAGCCTTTTTGGAAACGCAGGAAAACTACACATTCTATACGATGCCCCAGGTGGATACCTACCTGGATCTGGAGACCCGTTTTGAAAAAGGCATCCGGCTTCAGTTGACCTCCGGCAGAAAGGAGTATCTGGACAACGGCGAAGACCCGGCTGTCTTGGATCAGCTGATTCTTGAACCAACGACCTCCGGGTTATGAGTTAAGAGGTGGTATAAATCACAAAAATACTTGAAATTATTGATTTATGATGATATTATAAAGGCAATAATAACAATTGTCAATATATTATTTTCAAAAATTCGATATTTAATTTTGAGTAAATAGGCGAATGAAATTAAAATTAGATATCGAAGTGGAAAAGCCGAGAAACATGGCTTTGCGGGGATGATGCCGAAGGGGCGGACGACAGGTGAGTGCGGGGGCTTCTGGAGGGCGGCAGCACGCGAGAGCCGGCATGGAAGGGGTGCGCATATGGAAAGCAGGAAACCGGCAACAGATCTCAATCTCTGCAAGGACCTGACGGTCAAGTACACGGTTACAGTGACAAAGGAAAGCAGCGCCCGGTATAAAGCGACTGGAGGCTATGTCAATCACATACGCTTTTACCTATATTCGTCTAAGGCTAAAAAGCAGGTGGGCAAGGATATCACAGCATCCCTTATGTTTACGCAAAAGCAGTTTGCGGCAGCAAAAGGAAAACGCCCAAAGCCGCGGGAGCTGACGGACCGACAGATCCAAAAACATTTTGTACACCTGATTCAGAAGAACAGGGGGATGTCCGAGCGGGTGAAAAACTGCAAGGGCAGGGAAGCTGAGCTTGACCTGAACCAGTTGTTCGTTTATTGGATGGTGCAAAGCGGCTATCTGCAAAACCAGTTTTGGCCTACAGCAGAGAAATGGAATGACGCCTGCCAGCGGTTTGCAGTGCTGAGCAGAACACTCGGCTCATTTGATTTGAGTACGCTGCTCGTGAATGAGCGGGAGCAGCAGCGTAAAGTGGTACAAACCCTTTCTCAGGCGACCCGGAATGCGTTAGATAAGGAATCGGATGAAAAGTCTGCGACGATGTGGCAGTATGGACGCGTGATCGCGGCGGTCATCACAACATATCTGAACGATCATGACCGGTCGGCCACCACGATAGTTGATATGTATCGCCATGACCTCTTGCCGAAGCGTGGCGTGATGGCATTGATTACCCGTGCGATGCGCACAAGGGTCTTTCCGCGTGATCTGTATCGACAGATCTACGCACAAACTGCAGGGAAGGCAAAACCCAGCCATGAGGACATCGGATTGATGTTGATGATTCTTCTCGGCCTGACTGCAGAGGAAGCGTGTGGGCTGAACCGCAGCGACTGTCAGAAGATTCCGAACTTTCAGACGGCGGTGATAAATGCTCAGCCGTATATGCATCTATATGTTACCAAGCGTTATGAAAGGGTGCCTAACACCAAGCGGAAATATGAACTGACCGAAATTATGGACAGTGTGTGCAGCTATCGTGTCATCCCGCTGCCAAGTGCGGTCACGCTGTATATTAACCCCTTACTGGGAAAAGAAATGGAGCAAAGCGATGAAGAACCGCCTGTCGGAATGGAACAAAACGCTGAAGCATCACAGGCTGAAATAGCGCAGAGCAAGGAAAAACCGCTGCTCTGCGACGCAAATGGTGACCGCCTGCGGCCGGATGTTTTGGAAGGGCGGCTCAAGGAGCTGTTTGAAGCAGAACCGCAATGCGTGACAGTGCAGCTCGAAAATGGGAAGGAAAAGACGGTTGATTTGGCGCTGACACCGGATATGTACCAGCAGAGCTGCCGCCATTTCTGGCAGTATTACTGCGCCTTGACGCAGGGCGAGATCCGATATCTGGCGGGTCTGACACCACAAGACACAGCCGCAAGGCACTACATTGATTTTAACAATGACCGGGAGCAATTCCGGATGGCAAAGCAGCTGGAATATGGCCTGGCGATGCTGGCTAATGTGGAGCAAACGGAGATGCGGCGGATTCGTGGCCGGCGGCATGGGAAGATTGGCGGCTTGTATATGGGCGGCATTGATAAGCGTGTGCACGTGCGGATTGTACTGCGCCGCCCCAGAAGCCTGATGCTGCAAAGCAACCGGGGGCTGAAGCTGTATAAGGTAAAGGCAGGGGAGGAACAACAGCCGTAATGTCTGCCAAAATGTGGTCTTAGCCGTTTTACACGAGGCTTAACTCTAAAACCTGCATTTAAAGGCTCACCGCATTTATGTGCAGTGAGCCTTTGGTTTGTTCTACTTAAATCACATTAGAAATGTCAAACCCTCTTTCTCCGTTCAGAGTAGACGACGGAACACATCAAAGTTCGTGCGGTCATGCGGCAGGCAGTAGACAGCGAACCGAATCTCGCGGAAATACCCGTCAAACTCCGGAAAGATGTCCCGATAAGCCCGTGCGACAATGTTCGGGTCGTTTTTAAATGCACCGCATCCGAACGCACCGAGCACCAGACAGTCCACGTTGTTTGCCGCCGCAACGGACAGGATTTTGTATGCACGCCGGCGATGCAGGCCGAGAAGCTCCTCTGGTGTGACCCGGATCGCTTTTCCCTGACCAGGGTTCATTTTGTTGTACGGCCGCTCCCGCAGGTTGGGCGCTGCACAGCAGATCACATCCACGGTCTGCCACCTGGTTTCCGGCAAGCGTTTAGGTGAATCAGTGTCTGTTTTAATGATCTTAATGTCCGGAACGTAGATGCAGGCGTCCGTATAGCGCACGTCCTGTTGTTTCCGATGGTACTGGTAATATCCCTTGTCCAGTTCGGTTGTTGTCAGGCAGGGATAGAGCGTCGAGCACCGGCACAGGGCTTCCTCCTGTGCACTGCTGCCCCGGGTGACGCCGCCGCCGGGATTGGTCGCAGAGGCAAAATTCAGTACCGCTGCACGGCTTCCCGGATTGCGGATCAGGAGATCCTGCGCTGCCTCGAACGTCCGCTGTGGGGTGACGGTGACTTTGGTCTTGCTGCGGTTGCTGATCTCCGGCAGATCAGGCATCTGCTGCGCCGGATAGAGGACGGTATGCGTGATGCTGTTCTGCGCGGCATCGGAAAGCGCCGGCTTGTGCTCGATCCAGTCCATAGTGTCCTCGAATACGGCGATATTCTGTTCTTTTCGGTTCATGTCGTTTCACTCCTGTTCGTTCAGTAGTTTCGGTTTATCATATTGTGGTGGAATTTGAAGCACGCGATGTTAATCCTCGTTTTCCGATTCAGCAGCCCTGCGCCGTTCAGCTTCCTCTGCGAGAGCCGTTTCATACCACTGCAGCAGGTCGTCCTGTGTCCATATCTTCCCGGCAATGGCATCCTGTATCATCGGCTCGGGGATGCGGGCCGCGTTGCAGACAGCAAACAGTTCTTCTCTGCTCTGGGCGATGTCGAGAGCACGCTGCAGCACGCCGGTGTGTATATCGATTTCTGTGTAGCCTTTTATAAATTCCTGAGAATAGCCTTCCATGATATAGTCGATCCAGCCGGATGAATATTGCTGCGCGTACTGTTCGTACTTGGAAGAATAGCTTCCTTTAAGGGAGTATCTGGCGCCGTTCAGCCAACACCAGACGAAATCCTCATGCAGCATCCGGTCCAGCAGGCTGTCCGGCTCAGGCTGTATCTTCATACCAGCCATGTGGTCGAGCAGTTGTTGGATCTCAGACGGTGCATTGCGGGTGGTAATGCTCCGGCTGAAAGAGAGGATATGGATCTGCCAGCAGCTGTCCATGAGCCTTGTTTCTGAATCGCCCACAGCCATAGGGACGATGCGGCAATAAGACTGCCCGAGGCCTACAATATCTGTATCGCTGATCACAATGGAACAGGTTGGATCGGAAACCCCCGTTGATAAACGCAGTTCATCCACCAGATGTTTCGGGTCGAACAGGTTTGCGCTGAGAGAGACCAGCATCTTGCCTCTCAAGCGGACATACAGGTCTGCGAATGGATAACAGAAATCCCACGGCATTTCTTTAGGCCAGCAAGGTAATTGCACTGTCTTATCAAGCAGGACACTGAGGAAATGCTCCAGAAGCGGCTTGTTAGAAAGAATACGCGGGAGATATTCCAGACTGATGTGTTCTGCAATCATTTTGTGCCCTCCTCATATTGAACGTCCGCTGCGGGGTGACGGTGATCGGGACCCTGCTGTGGCTGCCCGCCGGCTCGTACCCGATCCAGTCCATGGTGTCTTCAAATACTGCTATATTCTGTTCCTTGCGGTTCATGTGGTTTCACTCCTATTCATCTAATTCTTCCTGCGTCTTGTACCGGGCGTATGCGTAATGCACCCCGTCTTCGCTGACGACGTTCATATCCCGATCGACATATAATTCATAGCCTTTCAGGATCAGGTCGGTGATATAGACCTGGTTGTCGTCATCTGCGCCGGTCATCGTCCATGGATCGTACGGTTCATACACTTCCATTTCGCATTCCTCCTTACTGCTGCTGGCGCCAGCTCATTGCCATCTCAACGGCACGGCTGACAAGGCTGTCATTGACGATCCGGCAGCCGCTGTCATCTGCCTCAATACCCTGCAACAGGGTGAGACAGAGCCGGTCGTGCTCCTGCTGCAATTTCAGGAGCTCGTATCCGAATTCAAAACGCAGCTTGCCGGCGTTTTCCTTGTATTTTTGGAAGAGCGAAAAATCCGTTTCCGACATTTTGACATGGATTTTCATATTGCATTCCTCCCCGAATGGACAGGCTGTTGGAATAGACGTTCATAACTCGGGTTTCCCCCAATCGTAGAAACATGCGAGGATCGTGTCGTGTTGGCCGGAGCCGAACCAGAAGCAGGTGTCAGACCGCACACGGCTGTTGGCAGCCAGCGTGGAAAGATAATGGGTCCGTACCTTGGGAGGGAACGTCTGCAGTTCCTGGAACCAAAGATTCAAATACTGAAACAGCGTGATCCCGTAGCAGGATATTTCCTGTTGTGCCTGACGGTACAGCGTTTCATCGACCTTGACCACGCCCAGCAAGGCGCCGTCTGTGGCGCTGATAAGATCCAGATGGATTTTCATGGGGATGCACCTCCTGCCAGGTCATTCGATGGGGGAGTGTTGGGTTCGGGATGGATCATGTTATCCGCCTCCTTTTCGTTTTTCAGAAAACAAAAATACCGTGCAGGTACTTATCCCTACACGGTATACTGAAAAACGTGGACAACAACAGCGCCCCATGGGAATGCGGTAACCCATGCTTGCCAAACCGGCGAAAAAAGGGTATACTTATCCCAGCGGTGCGGATTTGATCCGTTGTGTAGGTGGATGTGTCACCTGCGCAGGTACAGGGGAGTTGGCGCTCCCTTGTACTGCCGTTATTTTTGTTTTTCTGACTATATTATACTACCGAACAAATGTTCTGTCAATTATAATGTGAAGAAAAATCCAAGTATTTTGGTTAAAATAGAAAAAATCATAACTTTTTAACGAATAAAATGA
>DXDE01000180.1 GCA_019115615.1 Candidatus Agathobaculum merdavium
CAGTTGCCAGTGCCAATGTTTTCGTTGCTTATTTCGCCTTTACGGCGATGAGCGTAACGCTACCATAAGGGGGAAGTGACGCTATGTTTGATAATATTATGACTGGTCTGTCTCTGATGGCGTCGCTGGAAAGCTTTATCGCCATCCTGATTGGACTGCTGGCCGGCATCGTAATCGGTGCGATTCCCGGCCTAACCGCGGATATCGCGATCATTCTTTGCTTGCCACTGACCTATAGCATGGATCCCATACCGGCAATGCTACTGCTGCTCGGCTTGTATTGCGGTGGTACCTATGGAGGCTCGATCACCGCTATTCTGATCAACACGCCCGGCACACCATCCAGTGCTGCGACCGTACTGGATGGTTATCCGTTCACCAAGCAGGGAAAGCCGCTCAAAGCGCTGACCATGGCGCTGTATGCCTCGTTTTTCGGCGGCCTGTTCAGTGCGCTTGTGCTGTTGTTTGCTGCGCCGGCCATCTCGCAATTCACGCAGATGTTCGGCCCACCGGAATATTTCTGCATCGCGGTGTTTGGTTTGTCGATCATCTCAAGCATTTCGGGCGATAACATCGTCAAAGGCCTTATGGGCGGCATCATTGGCATCTTCATCACCCTGATTGGTCAGGATTCGGTGGGCGGCAGTATGCGCTTTACCTTCGGTGTGCGCAGGCTGGGTGCAGGCATCCCGCTGATTGTCACACTCGTCGGCCTGTTTGCAATCGCTGAGCTGCTCAGCCGCTCAGATTACAATCCGCGCACCGATCCAGCACGCAAGCAAAAGCTCAAGCTCGACCATGAAAAGCTGACCTGGGCAGAAATTAAGCGTTGTCTTCGCACGATGACGGTATCCTCTATCATCGGTACGATTATCGGTGCGATCCCCGGCACCGGCGGTGGTATCGCGGCCTTCATCAGCTACGATCAGGCCAAAAAGACCTCCAAATATAGAGATAATTTTGGCAAGGGCGAGATCGAGGGTATCTCCGCAACCGAATCCGCGAACAACGCAACCACCGGCTCGACGTTGATTCCGCTAACCACGTTCGGCGTGCCCGGCGATGGCTGCACGGCCATTCTTCTCGGCGCATTCATGCTACAGGGTATGGTGCCCGGTCCATCCATGTTCAAAGAGCACAGCGACATTCTGTACGGCATTATGGTCGGTCTGGTCGTTGTCAATATTCTAATGCTGGTCATCGGTCGTGTTTTCACGCCGCTGTATTCCAACATCACCCGTATTCCCTATGAGCTGATGAGCGCTATCATCATTGTCTACTGCATCACTGGCGTGTATTCGAGCGAGGCGAGCACCTTCCACGTGCTTCTGGCTGTGATTATCGGCGCATTCTCGTTCCTTCTGCGCAAGCTGGGCTTTAGCGTGGTGCCAATCATCCTCGGCGTGGTGCTAGGCGACCTGGTCGAGACCAATTTCCGTAATTCGATGGTTATGTCGGACGGTTCGTTGTCAATCTTTTTCACCCGTCCGTTCAGTGTGCTGTTCCTTGCGCTGGCGGCGCTTTCGATCGGTATGTTCTTCTACAAGGCGATTAAAGATAGAAAAAAGAAGGAAAACGCACAATAAAACAAGGAGTAGAGACAAATGAAGTTTTACACAGAACCCAGCAGAGAGATCCCGATCTCGGCGGAGACTGAGGTGCTAGTCGTCGGCGGCGGCCCGGCAGGCTTCGGTGCAGCGCTGCATGCGGCACGGATGGGGCGAAAAACCATGCTGGTCGAACAATACGGCGCGGTCGGTGGTGTCGCGACGACCGGCATTATGAGCCACTGGACCGGACGTCAGGACGGCGGCTGCTTTGAGGAATTGCGCGGGTTAGCGCGCGACTGCGAAGCAGAGCAGGTCATCAACCCGGAAAAGCTGCGCATTCTTATGTTGGAAATGCTGGTGGACGCGGGTGTTGACATACGGCTGTACACCGCGTTTAGCGATGTGATCATGGAGGGTAACCGGGTCACCGGCATCATCACCGAGAGTAAATCCGGCCGCGAGGCCATCCTGTGCAAGATGCTGGTCGATTCGACCGGTGACGGCGATGTTGCCGCGCGCGCCGGCGCACCTTTCGAAAAAGGCCGCGCCGATGGCGGTATGCAGCCTATGACCATCATGTTCAAAGTCGCGGGTGTCGATATGGATCGCGCCATGTTCTTCTGGGGATTTGAGGACACCGTGCAGCTGCCGGAAGGCGACTTGCAAACACTAGGACGACAGGAACTGCCCGCTCCCGCCGGACATATTCTGCTGTATCCTTCTTCCATCCCCGGCGTAACTACGGTCAATATGACCAATGCAATCAATGTTGACGGCACAAGTACCGAAGATCTGAATCGTGCTGAATACGTATGCAGAAAGCAAATTCCTGAAATCGTCGCATTTCTGCGCCGTCATGTGCCAGGCTATGAGGGCTGTTATCTGATTGACAGCGCGGACGTGATCGGTGTACGCGAGACCCGTCGTTTTGCGGCGCATTATCAGCTAAACGAAACCGATATTGCGCAGGCGCGTGTATTTGATGATTGGGTGGTCACCAAATCCAATTTCTTTTTTGATCTGCACAATGTCGAAGGAGCCGGCTTAGATGCAAGCGGCGAATACAAAGCCTTCAAGCAGCCAAAGCCTTATACGATCCCACTGCGCTGCTTCGTCCCGCAGAGAATCGAGGGGCTGTTGCTCAACGGACGCAATATCTCTGGCACGCATAAGGCGCTCTCGAGTTATCGTGTGATGCCAATCGTGATGAATATGGGACACGCTATGGGCATTGTGGCAGCTATGTGTGTCGAGCAAGGGAAAAAACCATTGGAATTAAATATCCATATGGTACAAGACGCGCTGCACCGTACTAATGTTACGCTGTAATTCTCAGTTAGAAGGAGGAAACAGCCTTTTATGGCTGTGAAAGTTATATGTACAATAGAGTGTCTCAAGTGGTGACAATGAGTCCCCCTGTCAGGAACGGGTTGCGTGATCTGGCAGTGGCGGCTGCCGCAGTCTACGGAAACGGGCGTTTGGTGCAATATCAGGATGCAACTGGTG
This sequence comes from Candidatus Agathobaculum merdavium, assembly GCA_019115615.1. Classification (GTDB taxonomy): domain Bacteria; phylum Bacillota; class Clostridia; order Oscillospirales; family Butyricicoccaceae; genus Agathobaculum; species Agathobaculum merdavium. The sequence continues at coordinate 3,057 of DXDE01000180.1, forward strand.
CCAGCCGTGTAACCTGCAATTTCCGTGTATTGCTTCAGTCCGCACGTCCAATCAATCGTGATGCGGCTTGCGCGCTGGCAGCGTTCAATCAAGCGACGCTGCCACAGGATGGTGTAAAAACAGCAGTAATCCTATTGGCAGCTGCAACAAAGCGTTTTTCCGCTATCGGCGGAACGGCAAAAGATTTGGTAGATATCGCTGATTTACTCGACTACGGCACAACCTATTTAGAGCGTGTAGCACACGAAACCGATGGACAGCTGTTAGGTGGATCACTTCCATATATGACGTTAATTCGTCCAATCGTAAAACACGCGCGAGATCATGATTGTCTGCGCGCTGCGGATGTATTATCTTATGCACTGGTCCGTCCCCTACTCTGCTTAGCAGAAGCCGCCGGGGACGACGGTGCTGCGGTTTACGAGCGAGTCAAAGCCCTTGCACCCAATCAATTTTTCAGCCTCCATCAAGTTGGCATTGCACGTTCGATTTCCACTGATACGCCCTACACCGATATTCTGACCATGGGATATGATCCAACGGATGGATGCATCAAGGATTGCCGTGAAACTGCATATCGAGAAAATCTGGCAGATATACAGCAGGTTT
>DXDE01000001.1 GCA_019115615.1 Candidatus Agathobaculum merdavium
AAGCGTGCGCGCCGCCGTATAATAGGGGCATCAAAAGGGCCCGAACAGAAAATACACATCATCCGGCAAGGAGGGCAACCCGCATGAAAATCGCATTTGATGTGGACGTGCTGGCCAAGCAGATGTCCATCAACGATTATGTCCATAAGGTAGCCGACTGGGGCTACAAGTATATCGAGCAGTCGCCGCATCCGCGCATCAACCCGTTTTACAAGCACCCGCTGTTTTCCAAGGAGTGCGAGGAGGAGTACCGCCGCGCCTTGCGCGAGACCGGCGTGGAAATCTCGTCTTTTATCGTGGTCTACCGCTGGTCCGGCCCGACCGAGGAGCAGCGCCAGCACGCGGTCGCCAACTGGAAGCGTATGATCGAGATCGCGGTCAACATGGGCGTGCCGGTCATCAACACCGAGTTCTCCGGCGACCCCAACCAGCAGGAAATCTGCAACGGCATGTTCTACAAGTCGATGGAGGAGCTGCTGCCCATCATCGAGCGCGAAGGCCTGCGCGTGGAGATCCAGTCCCATCCGTACGACTTCTGCGAGCTGAATGACGAGACCTGCGACATCGTCAAGTCCTTCCGCTCCAAGAACCTCGGCTATGTTTACTCGGCATCCCACGGTTTCTTCTACGATCAAGGCAAGGGCGACGTTCGCCACATGCTCAAGTATGCGGGCGACGAGCTGACCCACGTACTGCTCGCGGACACCTGGAACCAGACCAAGGACTGCCGCTACATCCTCAATCCGCCCTGGCTCAACAGCCGCGGCCGCGCGGACGTCACCATCCACCAGCACACCGCCATGGGCGAAGGCGAAGTCGACTTTGACGGCATCTTCGAGACCCTGCGCGACATGGATTTCGCCAACAAGCAGCTGGGGCCCGACGCACCCAAGGTTGGCGGCGACAACATCATCTGCGTGTCCTACTTCGGCTTCCCCGAAAAGATGGATAAGCAGGCTCCCGAAGCACTCGAACGCATCAAGCGCGAGCTGCTCTGATTCTCCGACACTCACTCTCTCTTATTCCTTTTTCTCTTCGGGTGATTCCCGAACACGCAAAAAGAGCGGCATTGCCGCTCTTTTTTGTTATAGATGGAAACGACGCTGGAACTCAGCCTTGATCGTCTGCCACTGGAACAGCATCAGCGCCGCGAGCGATAGGATCGCAAGCCCCGCGCACAAAAGCGACGGCAGCAAAACGCGGATACAGCCGCAGGCAATCAGGATGAGCGGCACCAGACCGACAGCGCAGGCGCTGATCAGCGGCCCCGCAAACGCGCGCAGCGGCAAACGGCACAGCACGGCGATCAGCAGCATCGCCAGCACGCCGACGATGCACACGCACGGCAGCACAAAGTCGATCGACCAGCCGCGCCACCCGGTCCACCAGTCCCACAGGACGGACAGCACCGGAATCAGCACGACCTGCCAGCCGAGGTTCTGCGTCATATCGCGGCGGTAGGCCACCGCGACCGCTGCCGCCAGCCAGACGCAGGCCGCGCCCGCCACGACGAACAGCGACCAGAGCACGTGAAAGCCTGTCGCGATATTGACCAGCACGCAGATGACGCTGACCGCAATCGCGAGCAGCGCAAGCAGGCGCAGCACAAAGCCGGTTGTGAACCGCGGCTTTTCCAGCGCGGGAAACACCTCGGTTTCCGGTTCTGGTGTGCCGGTGAGCTGTCCGCCGCACAGCGGACAGCAGGTTTTGTGACCGGCAACGGTCACTCGGCAGCTGGGACATCGCTGCATGGCGCTTCCTCCTCCCGATGATGTTCGTTGCTGCGGATCTCGATCTCGATCCCTTCATCAGCCAGCAGTTCAAAAAAGCGGCGCTGCACCTCGGTGTTCTCAAAGGCCGAGGTAAAGCCAAAATGCAAGCTGTTTCCAAACGAGCAGGTACACAGCTGGGTCGCGCCGGTCGACATAAATACGCCAAAACCGCGCACATAGGGGTGCAGCGCCTCCGGCAGACGGAATTTGCCGATGTTGGACAGGGCGGCAGTCTCGCCGCGGTCACTGACCACACCCGACAGCCGCAGCACCGGATTTTTGAGCGCCAGCGGGATCGGCCGCAGCAGCGGATTATGCTCGAGCGCCGCCAGACGGTTCATACGCGCGCCTAGCCGCTCGGGCGTGAGCTCCTCCTTGAACGCCGCAGCAACACACGCGGCAATATCTTCAATCTCGCCTGAACGTTTGGAAAAGTCATAACCGACGCGGATCGTGCCGAAAAAGTTACGCGTCGTTTGCGACGGGAAAAAGCCGCGCAGATCGACCGGGATGGTCAAAACCACCGGCCTTTTCTGCTCACGGACATACATATCGCTGTGGATTGCGGCAAACAGCAGCGCGGTCAGATAGACGGTCAGCGTCGTGCCGTAACAATGCGCCGCCTCGAGCACCTGCCGCACATCGGCCACACCCTCTATGATGGTCAGTCCGCCGTCCGCCCGGCGTACACCGCGCAGGCGATAGGCGCGGCCGAGGCTTTCGCCCGCCGATTTCCCGCCCCCGTGCGGCTTGTAATACTTCTGGAAGCTGTCCGCCCAGCGCTGCGAGACCGATGCCTGCGGCTGTCCATCCACGCCCGCCTCCGGGTGGCGAAGCGACAGATATGCGGTCATCAGCGACTCGAAAAACTCGATCGCACCCGCGCCATCAGCCAGCACATGATACATATCCAGATTGACCTTATGCCGCCAGTAGCTGATCCGGAACAGCAGGGACTGGCTGCCTTCGTACAGCGCCGCACACGGCGGCGCATGCTCGGGTACGACCGACGGCCGCAATCTTGTCTGTTCAAGGTAATACCAGAACACACCGCGTCGCATGACCATCAGCAGATGGGGGTAGCGCTCGAGCGTGTGGTCAAGCGCGGCCTGCAGCACATCAGGTGCGACCGGCTCGTTCAGCTCGCAGGACAGGCGGAACACACCCGTACTCGATCCATGCGAGGTCGGCGGAAAGATCTTGGCTGCATTATCCAGCCGGCTCCATCTTAAATTTTTCTGGTGTCGTTTGTCGTTTGACATGCAATCGACTCTCCATTCAGGAATTTTGCAATCAGATCATAAGTATGCCGCACCATTGGGAAGCGCGCGGGCAGCGAGAAATAGCCGTGCAGCGCGTCCGGCATGCGGTACATCTGCACATTGTTCCCTGCCGCTTGCAGCGCGTGCGCATACGCCTCGCCCTCGTCGCGCAGCGGGTCGAACTCTGCGGTAATGACCAGCGTACGCGGCTGATTGGACAGGTCGGACGCGCACAACGGTGCGAAATACGGGTTTTTCTGGACGGATTCATCCCCGCCCGCATACAGCGCCATATAATCCTGCACCCGCTTGGCGGTCAGCAGATAGCCTGTGCCGTTTTCCCGCACCGAATCAAAGCGGGAATCGGGCGAATGGTCATAATAAGTCGCAGGATACAGCAAAATCTGCTGCGAGACCGCAAACTCACCGCGGTCGCGCGCCATAAGTGACACCGCAGCCGACAGATTTCCGCCCGCCGAATCACCGATGAGCGTGATCTTGTGCGAGAGGACACCGAACTGCTCGGGATAGCGATAGACTTCACGCGCGGCGGCATAACAGTCCTCCACGCCCTCCGGGAACACATGCTCAGGCGCGAGACCGTACTCCACCGAGGCCACACGGCAGCCTGTACGGTTTGCGAGGTTGCGGCAGACCGCGTCGTAAGTGTCCACACTTTCGAGCACCCAGCCGCCGCCGTGGAAAAACAGCAGCAGCCGCGCGCCGGTCTGCTTTTTTGGCGTATAAATGCGCACACGGATCTCGCGGCCGTCCCGCTCGATCTTGTGATCCCACAGATGATAGAGCGGCGCAAGCGGTTTGCGCAGGCCGCGCACCGCGCGCTCAACCTTATAGGTTTTACCCACGTCGATATTTGCCGGATAGCTCAGCGCACGCAACGCCGCGCGCATCGCTTTACTGATCGCCATTTCATCCCCGCCTCGTTTCTTTTCCAGTATATCATCCTTAGTATACCACAGCGTTTGTCCCGGTGCAAAACAAACCCCTTTAACACTTATTTAACAACCACCGGACTTTTTTCTCTTGACGAAACCACCCTGCGCTCCGCATAATAGAAGTAGTATAAAACACACCGAAAGGAGAACAAAAATGAGTGTAAACCTCGAATTGCTCCGCGAGAAAAAAGG
>DXDE01000181.1 GCA_019115615.1 Candidatus Agathobaculum merdavium
GGCAGGATGCAGGTCTTGCCGATCAGGTGCTTGTAGCGCTCGTCGTTCGGGTTGACGGCAACGCCGGTATCGCCCATGAAGGTTTCCGGGCGGGTGGTCGCAACGACCAGATCGCCCGAGCCATCGCTAAGCGGGTAGCGGATGTGCCACAGCTTGCCCGGCTGGGTTTCGTATTCGACCTCCGCGTCGGAAAGCGCGGTCGTGCAGTGCGGGCACCAGTTGATGATGCGGTGACCCTTGTAAATCAGCCCCTTGTTATAGAGGTTGACAAACACCTCGCGGACTGCCTTGGAGCAACCCTCGTCCATCGTGAAGCGCTCGCGCTCCCAGTCGCAGGACGAGCCGAGCTTTTTCAGCTGGCTGATGATGCGGTTGCCGTATTGGTGTTTCCAGTCCCAGACGCGCTCGAGGAACTTCTCGCGGCCGAGGTCGTAACGGGTCAGGCCCTCTTCCTTGCGCAGGTTCTCCTCAACCTTGATCTGGGTGGCAATGCCCGCGTGGTCGGTGCCGGGCATCCACAGCGCTTCATAACCCTGCATGCGCTTGGTGCGGATGAGGATATCCTGCAAGGTCTCGTCGAACGCGTGACCCATGTGCAGCTGACCGGTCACGTTCGGAGGCGGGATAACGATGGTATAGGGTTTCTTGTCCGGGTTGACCTCGGCATGGAAGAAGCCGGAGTCATTCCAGAAGCTGTACAGCTTGTCCTCGACCGCTTTTGGGTCGTAGGTCTTGGGCAGTTCGCTCATTGATCTATCTCCTTTTCGGTTTTTGATAACAAAAAAAGCACGCTATCCTCAACAGGACGAAGCGTGCTCCGTGGTACCACCTATTTTCGCGGCAAGACTGCCGCGCACTCGTTGACCCGTAACGTGGGCGGGACGGGACGGCCTACTGCTTTCAGCCTTCCTGCTCCAAAGCGACCTTCTTCCTGCCTGCCGAAGGGCTTGCACCGAACCGCCCTCTCTCTTGACGCGCGGGGACAGGAATACTCCTCTTTATCACAGCATTTTGCGTATTAACTTAATCAGTATATCCACAAAAGCGGGGTTTGTCAAGGTTTTTGCGCCTCGGAAATGTCGATTTTGCCGTGTTCTTTTTCAAATCGGCGGATATCCTCCCGCGCAAGATACATTAAGTGCCCATTGATAGAGCGTCCTTCGTAGGACGCAACATAGCGCAGCTTTTCCAACGTCTCCTCGTCCACGCGAAAACCAATATGTTTGGACGTACTCATAGATACACCTCAAAATACTTGAACTTATTTTAAGTTCACTTTAAGACTTTTATGTGGTATGATGTTGGTAGTCTACTAAGAATGTACTAAAAATATACTAATAATTTGGAGGTGTATCTCATGGACGAACTCAACTACAAGGACGCTTACCTGTTTCTGGTGCGCGCGGTCGACGACCTCGTTCGCTACATGGAGTTGATGGACGAAGCCGCCGACCGCAAAACCGTGCTCGCCGGACTGCGGCAGGCACTCTCTGGCGCGGAAGACCGCGCGATCGGCTGAAAAACCATCCTGTAACTTGTGCTTTGCCGCGCCTTTGATATAATGAAAGCATCAAGGAGGGGATCGTTATGCGCAAACCGCAACGTTTTCTGCTCTGCCTGCTCGCGCTGCTGACTACACTGACCGTTTTCGCGAGTGCCAACGGCCTGCCGCGCAATTCCATCTATATCAGCATCGCGGGGCTGGACGACGGCATCACGCATGTCGCCCTGCTTGGCAGCGAGCCGTACCCCAGATCCTTGAGTTCCCCGCCCGAAGCGCTCACCGCCACCCTGCCGGACGGCTGGTATGTGTGGGACTGGATATCATACGACCCCAAAGACCAGCCCATGTATTTTATGGACGTCCCCTACCCGGGGCCGTTCCGCGTGGCCGTGCTGCACGAGGACAACACGCTGCTGGTCACGGACGAGGCCGAACGCACCGTTAAGATGCAGGCCTTCACGGTAAGCGCCGAGACCGGCGCGATCTCCTCGATGGGGTTTTGGTTCGGGTTGTTCAAGCAGTTCCTGTGCACGTTTATATTCACGCTGCTGATTGAGTTGTTCGTGCTGCGGGAATTCGGCTTCAAGCTGGACGACAACATCGGGCCGTTCCTGCTGGTCAACCTCGCAACGCAAATCCTGATGACGCTGACATACGGGCGCATGTTGCTCAACGACGACTTGGGACAGGCGCTTTTCTGGGCGTTTGCGATCGAAGCGATGATTTTCGTCATCGAGTCGCTTGCCTATGCGCGCTTCCTGCGCGGCCATACCCGCAAGCGCCGCGTGGCCTATGCCATCACCGCCAACCTCGCGAGTTTTGCCATCGGCGCGCTGCTGATCACGCCGATTTACACCGCGCTCGCTTTTTGAAGGGATAAAATTGCTTTTTCCCCTTGCATTTGCCGAAAAACTATGCTTTAATAATACTGTTATGGAATAACGAAACCTGCGATGAACAGGGAAAGTACCGTCACACCCCTCTTTTCAGAGAAAACGGCCTTTGGCTGCGAGCCGTCCAAAGAGACCTGACGCGAAGTTCCCCTGCGAGCTCCGGCGCTGAACGGCTTTTCCAGTAGGCGCAGGCGAGGTAACGCCCCGTTACCGGCGTTCAATGAGTGCCCGGCGCTGTCCGGGAATCAGGGTGGTACCACGGAAGATGTATTTTACGCCTTTCGTCCCTATTTTGTGGGACGAAAGGCTTTTTTATTACGTCCCTGAACGATTTTTCATAAAGGAGAGTCACCATGAAAGAAAAACTGCAAGGCATTTTGCAGGCCGCGAAGGAGCAGCTTTCCGCGGCAAACGACGCCCGCGCGCTCGACGAGGCACGCGTCAAGTTTCTCGGCAAAAAGGGCGAGCTGACCGCTCTGCTCAAGGGCATGAAGGACGTTGCAGCAGAGGAACGTCCGGTCGTCGGCCAGCTGATCAACGACGTGCGCGCCGAGATCGAAACCATCATCGACAAGCAGAAGGAAGTCATCGAGCAGGCTGCCCTCGAGCACAAGCTCAAGGCCGAGACGATCGATGTCACGCTGCCGGGTGAGGAAGTCGTCATCGGAAAAAAGCACCCGCTCAATATCGTACTGGATGAGCTGAAGGAAATCTTCATCGGCCTCGGCTTTTCGATCGCGGAAGGCCCGGAGGTCGAGCTTGACCACTATAACTTTGAAGCGCTCAACATCCCGAAGGATCATCCCGCGCGCGACACGCAGGATACGTTCTACATTTCGGATAACGTCGTGCTGCGCACGCAGACCTCGGGCATGCAGGTGCGCGTCATGGAGCAGAAAAAGCCCCCGATCCGCATCATTGCGCCGGGCCGCGTGTACCGTTCGGACGCTGTCGACGCGACCCACTCCCCGCTGTTCCATCAGATCGAGGGTCTGGTCGTCGACAAGGGCATCCGCATGTCCGACCTGAAAGGCATCCTCGAGCTGTTCGCCAAGAAGCTGTACGGTGAAGATACGGTCGTCCGTTTCCGCCCGCACCACTTCCCGTTCACCGAGCCTTCGGCCGAAATGGATATCCAGTGCTACCGCTGCCACGGCGCGGGCTGCCCGCTCTGCAAGGGCGAGGGCTGGATCGAGATCCTCGGCTGCGGCATGGTGCACCCCAAGGTGCTGGAAACCAGCGGCATCGACCCGGAGGAATACTCGGGCTATGCGTTCGGCATTGGTCTGGAGCGCACGGTCATGGGCCGCTTCAAGATCGACGATATCCGCCTGTTCTATGAGAACGACGTGCGGTTCCTCGAACAATTCTAAAGAGTATAGGGGACTTCAAAAGTCCCCTATATACGAGAACAAGTTCCGGAGAAACTTGTTCTCGATACCCGAATGACGCGCCCCAAGGGCGCTGAGTCGGGGTGTAAAAAGCCACGCACATGTCGCGGCTTTTTACGGGAATTGCAGAGCAATTCCCTATTAATGCGCGCCTAACGGCGCGGACGCGCTAAGAAAAGCGCGGTATCCTGAACATTACGATAAAAGGAGCGTTCATCCATTATGAAGTTGCCGCTTTCCTGGCTTTCGGATTATACCGATATTTCCGGCGTCACGCCCAAGGAGTATGACGCACGGCTTACCATGTCCGGCTCCAAAGTCGAGGAGGTCTATTACCTCGGCGCGGAGATCGAAAACGTCGTGACCGGCAAGGTGCTGTCGGTCGTCGACCATCCGGACTCCGACCACCTGAAAATCTGCCAGATCGACGTCGGTCAGGGCGAACCCATCCAGATCGTCACCGGCGCGCCCAACGTGACCCCTGATTCGGTCGGCGAGATCTGCCCGGTCGCCCTGCACAAGTCCACGCTGCCCGGCGGTGTGAAAATCACCAAGGGCAAGCTGCGCGGCGAGGTCTCCAACGGCATGATGTGCTCGTTCCAGGAGCTGGGGCTGACGCACGGCTGCGTGCCCTACGCCTGCGAGAATGGTATCCTGTTCCTGCCCGAAGGCACGCCCGTGGGCGAGGATATCAAGAAGGTACTCGGTCTGGACGACTATGTTGCCGATTTTGAAATCACCTCCAACCGCGCCGACTGCTTCAGCGTGATCGGCCTTGCCCGCGAGACCGCCGCGACCTTCGACCGTCCGTTCACGGTCAAAGAGCCAGTCGTCAAGGGCTGCGGCGGCGATATCAACGAGCATATGTCGGTCGAGGTCGTCGACACCGACCTGTGCCCGCGCTATACCGCGCGCCTCGTTAAGAACATCAAGATCGAGCCGTCCCCGGCGTGGATGCGCGAGCGTCTGCATGCCTGCGGCGTACGCCCGATCAACAACATCGTCGATATCACCAACTACGTCATGCTCGAGTACGGTCAGCCGATGCACGCGTTCGACTATTCCTGCCTGTCTAACGGTAAGATCGTCGTGCGCCGCGCACGCAACGGCGAGTCCATCCAGACCCTCGACGGACAGGATCACGACCTGACCGACAAAATGCTCGCCATCTGCGACAACGACAAACCGGTCGCGGTCGCAGGCGTTATGGGCGGCGCGAACTCCGAAATCGAGGACGACACCACGACCGTCGTATTCGAGTCTGCCTGCTTCCACGGCGCGACCGTACGCGTCACCGCCAAGGCACTCGGCATGCGCACCGAAGCATCCGGCCGCTTTGAGAAGGGTCTTGACCCGTCGCTGACCATGCCCGCTGTGCAGCGCGCCTGCGAGCTGGTCGAAATGCTCGGCGCGGGCGAGGTCGTGGACGGCGTGATCGACGCATGCGCCGCCGACCTGACCCCCAAGACGCTGCCCTTCGAGCCGGACAAGATGAACGCACTGCTCGGCCTTGACCTGTCGGCCGACGAGCAGAAGGCTTACCTCGAGCGCCTCGAGTTCCGCGTTGAGGATGGCAAGGTCATCATCCCGTCCTTCCGTGTGGATATCGCGCGCATGTGCGATCTGGCCGAGGAAGTCGCGCGTATGTACGGCTACGACAAGATCCCGACCACGCTGTACGCAGGCGAGATGGTGCAGGGCGAATACACCCCCAAGCAGATGGCCGAGCAGATCGTCTCCGAGACCTGCCGCAGCGCAGGCTTTGACGAGGCGATGAGCCACTCGTTCATCTCCCCGAAGTTCTATGATATGATCGGCTGGGCGCAGGATGACCCGCGCCGCATCTCCACAACCATCCTGAACCCGCTGGGCGAAGATTTCAGCATCATGCGCACGACCGTGCTGCCCTCGATGCTGCAGTCGCTTGCGCACAACCACGCGCACCGCAACCCGACCGCGTCGCTCTTCGAGCTGGGCATGATCTACACCCCGGTCATCAAGGACGGCAAGGCGGACGCGAGCGTGCTGCCGCACGAGGAAAAGGTCATCACTCTCGGCAGCTATGGCCGCCTGTCCTTCTTCCAGTTCAAGGGCGTGATCGAGGCGATCTGCCGCGAGCTGAACGTCAAGGACGTACAGTTCATGCCGGAAACCGGTAACCCGTCCTATCATCCGGGCCGCTGCGCGAACATCCTGATCGGCGGCGAAGTGGTCGGCGTGTTCGGTACAGTGCATCCGACGGTTGCTGCACGCTACGGCCTGTCCGGCGAGGTGCTTGCCGCCGAGCTGCCGCTTGACAAGCTGTTCGCCGCGATCGATCCTGTCAAGCTCTATCATCCGCTGCCCAAGTTCCCGGCCTCGACCCGCGATATCGCGGTGCTGGTTGACGATACGGTGCCTGCCGCGTCCATGCAGGCCGCAATCGAGAAGGCCGCGGGTTCGATCCTTGAAGCCGTCAAGCTGTTCGACGTATACAAGGGCAAGGGCATCCCGGAAGGCAAAAAGTCGGTGGCCTACTCGCTTTCGATGCGCGCGCCCGACCGCACGCTGACCGATGAGGAATGTGACAAGGCGATGAAGCAGGCGCTGGCAGCGTTGGAAAAAGATTTCGGCGCGGTTTTGCGCGGATAAGACTTTACTTTTCGGCCGTTTTGTATTATGCTGTTTATAACAAAAAACCACCGGTAGGATCGGAAAGGAGACAGACATGCTTGACGGTACGAGAAAATTCAGCCTCGTAGACGAGTCCAACAAAGAGATGAAGCGCACGCTGACCGCGGTTTACGACGCGCTCAAGGAGAAAGGGTATAACCCGATCAATCAGATCGTGGGCTATCTCCTCTCTGAGGACCCGACGTACATCACCAACCACAACAACGCGCGCAGCCTGATCTGCAAGATCGACCGCGACGAGTTGATGCAGGAGTTGGTACAGTTCTACCTCGACAACTGAGGCTGTCATCCGCATTGTGACATAAAAGAAAATAGCCGCTTCCGGTTGGAAGCGGTTATTTTTTGCCCCTTTTATATGCGCTCTCTTGACAAACCGGGACGCATACAGTATCATAAAGCTATAGGAAGGCACTGTCGACAGACGGTTGACCTTCAGAGGATTATTTCATAAAAATAACCGCAATCTTTGGTCGGAGGGCGGTTATTTTTTTATGGTCTTGATGATTTCAAGCAAGATAAGTAGCAAAATGATCTGCCACAGCATCTCCATAAAAACCACCTCCTTTTTCAGGAGCGTGGTCAACCGCCTGCCGTTTGCGACAGTGCCTTGTTTTCGATAATAACAAATGCAGTCTTTTTTGTAAAGCGAAAGGAAAATAATGAACGGTTTTCTCCCTATTTCCAAACAGGATATGGCCGATCGCGGCTGGTATTACTGCGATTTCCTGCTTGTGACCGGCGACGCCTACGTCGACCATCCCTCGTTCGGCACGGCAATTATCTCGCGCGTTTTAGAGGACGCGGGCTACAAGGTCGCCATCCTCAGCCAGCCGGATTTCCACGATGAGCGTGACTTTGTCGCGATGGGACGGCCGCGCTACGCGGTGCTGATCAACGGCGGCAACATCGACTCGATGGTTGCGCACTACACGGCCGCGAAAAAGCGCCGCTCGGACGACGCTTACACCCCCGGCGGCAAGGCGGGCAAGCGCCCCGACCGCGCGGTGACGGTCTATGCCATGCTTGCGCGGCGTGCCTTCCCGGATACGCCGATCTACCTCGGCGGCATCGAAGCCAGCCTGCGCCGCTTCGCGCATTACGACTACTGGGCCGACCGCGTGATGCCTTCGATCCTCGAATCGACCGGCGCGGACGGGCTGATGTTCGGCATGAGCGAACACTCGGTCATTGAACTCGCGAACAACTTAAAACACGGCAAAAAGGGCGCGGAGGCCTGCGTCGGCGTGCGCGGCATGGCCTACATGGCGCACGACGCGGACGGCTTGGAAAACGCAGTCGCGTGCCCGTCCTACGAGGATGTGTGCGCGAGCAAACCGGACTACGCCCGCTCGGTCAAGCTGCAATATGACGAACAGGACGCGATCCGCGGCAAAACGCTTTTGCAGCGCCACGGCAAGCGTGTGCTCATCCAGAACCCGCCCGCGCGCCCGCTGACCACCGAGGAAATGGACCACGTCTACGCCTTGCCCTATATGCGCACCTATCATCCGTCGTATGAGGCGCTCGGCGGCGTGCCCGCGATTCAGGAAGTGCAGTTCTCGATCATCCACAACCGCGGCTGCTTCGGCGCGTGCAACTTCTGCGCGCTCGCCTTCCATCAGGGACGCTACGTGCAGGCGCGCAGCCACGAAAGCGTGATCGCGGAAGCCAAGCAGATCGTCCAAATGCCCGGCTTCAAGGGCTATATCCACGACGTTGGTGGGCCGACGGCAAACTTCCGCTTTCCGTCCTGCAAGCAGCAGGAGGAGCACGGTTTGTGCAAAAACAAGCGCTGCCTGTTCCCCTCCGCATGCAAAAACCTTGAAGCCGACCACACGGATTACCTTAACCTGCTGCGCGAGCTGCGCCGCATCGAGGGCATCAAAAAGGTGTTCGTGCGTTCGGGCCTGCGCTATGACTACATGATGGCCGACCGCAACGACGCGTTTTTCCGCGAGCTGGTCGAGCACCACATCTCGGGACAACTCAAGGTCGCGCCTGAGCACATGAGCGATAACGCTCTGTATTATATGGGAAAACCATCATTCTCCGTATATGAGCAGTTCCGCGAGCGGTACGCCCGCATCAACCAGAAGCTGGGCCGCAAGCAGTACCTCGTCCCCTATCTGATGAGCTCACACCCCGGCGCGACGCTGGACGACGCGATCCTGCTTGCCGAATACCTGAACAAGGTCGGCTATATGCCCGAACAGGTGCAGGACTTCTACCCCACCCCGGGCACGCTCTCGACTGCGATGTACTACACGGAAATCGACCCGCGCACGATGAAGCCGGTCTATGTCGCCAAAACCGCCGAGGAAAAGGCCATGCAGCGTGCGCTGCTGCAATGGCGGCGGCCGGACAAGCGTCCGATCGTGCTGGCCGCGCTCAAGAAAGCTGGCCGCGAAGATCTGATCGGCTTCGGCAAGGAATGTCTGATCCGCCCGCTGCGCGGCGAAAAGCCGCCCGCTCCGTCTGCCCGCACAAACAAAAACGCGAAAGGCGCGCGTCCTGCGGCGCACCGCCCTTCCACGCCGAAGAAAAAAGGCTGGGCGAAAGCAAAACGCAAGAAATAACCAACACTTCACCAAACTGCACAAGTCAGACCGCCCGCCTTGCGGGCGGTCTGCGCGTTCCGCTGAAACTTATGCAAACCCATTGACAGTATCCTGATCGGCTGTTACAATTTATGTAGCAAGCTACCAATTATGAATGGAGGCCGTCGCCATGTCCAGCCCAGCCTTCCCCGGCGAATACATTAAAATGATTAACATCCAGTTCATGGCGCACGCGGATGCGGCGCTGCGTCCGCTCGGCCTGACCTGTGCACAGAGCGACCTATTGATGTACCTGAACACACGCGGCGATCAGCAAACCACCGTGCAGGACATCGGGCGGCACTTCCGGCTCAAGCACCCAACCGTTATCGGCTTCCTGCGGCGGCTCGAGGACAAAGGCTTTGTCACAACTGCTGTGTCGGAGCGTGACCGGCGCTGCCGTGTCGTCAAGCTGACTGGCAAATTCAGCGAGGTGCAGCGTGTAATGAACGACATCCGGTCATATCTGGATGCACAGGCCGCGCGCGGCTTTTCCGAGGAGGAAATGTCCAGCCTGCACAACTACCTGAGCCGGGTCTACCAAAACATCAGCGAAAGCTGATGTTCCCTTTTCCGTTTTTATGTAGCTACCTACCCATTCGCCATTATTACAGAAGGTAATATAATGAGAAATAATAGCGATTCTGTATTCCGCGATGCACCGATTCCCAAGGCGGTCGCACAGATGGCCGTGCCGACCATGCTGAGCATGCTGGTCGTCGTGCTGTACAACATGGTCGACACCTTCTTCGTTGGCCAGACGGGTGATGCCAATCAGGTGGCGGCTGTTTCGGTCGCAACGCCGGTGTTCCTGATCCTGATGGCGGTCGGCAATATGTTCGGCATCGGCGGCTCGTCGCTCATTTCCCGTCTGCTGGGCGCGGGCGAAGGGGAACGCGCCAAAAAGGTCAGCGCGTTCTGTTGCTATGGTTCGCTGGTCTGGGGTGTCGTGATGGTTTTTGTATTCCTCGCCGCGATGCCGTTTATCCTGTCGGTTATCGGCACGAGCGAATACACCATCGATTACGCCCGTGACTATCTGTTCTGGATCTCGCTCGGTGCGCCGTTTATCATCTTTGCCAATGCCTTCTGCAACCTGATTCGCGGCGAAGGCGCGGCAACCGCCTCGATGGTTGGCAACATGGTCGGCACGGTGGTCAACATCATCCTTGACCCGATCATGATCCTGTGGCTCGGCTGGGGCGTCAAGGGCGCGGCGATCGCGACGGTCATCGGCAATATCTGCGCCTGCTTTTTCTACTTATTTTACTTCCTGCGCGGCAAAACCGTACTGTCCATCCATCCGCGCAACTTCGCCGTGCGCGGCATCATCGGCGGCGTCATCTCGATCGGCCTGCCCGCTTCGCTGAACAATATCCTGATGAGCCTGTCCAACATCCTGCTCAACAAATACCTCGCGGGCTACGGCGATAATGCCGTCGCGGGCATGGGCGTCGCGATGAAGGCCAATATGCTCGTCGTATTCGTCCAGCTCGGCCTCGCGATGGGCGTGCAGCCGCTGATCGGCTTTGCCTATGGCGCAAACAATATCCACCGCGTGCGCGGGGTGGTCAACTTCTCGGCCATTTGCACCACCATCATGGGCGTGATCCTGACGGTGATCTACTGGTTCACAGCCGATTCCATTATCTCGGTCTTTATCAACGACGCCGCCGTCATCGAAGCCGGCGTACCCATGCTGCGCGCGCTGATGTTCTCCGCACCGGTGCTTGGCATCATGTTCGTGCTGCAGAACGCCCTGCAGGCAATGGGACGTGCGGCGGCGGCGCTTGTGCTGGCGGTCAGCCGTCAGGGCTTCATCTTCGTGCCCTGTGTCATCATCGCGGGCGCATACCTTGGCCTGAACGGCATTATCTTCTCGCAGCCCGCAGCCGACCTGTTCTCTGTCGTCATGAGTATCATCATGTTTATCTACATCACCAAACGTCTGATGCGGCAGCAAGCACAATCCGCCGCCTGACAGCAATATTCCCTTCGGCGCACACCCCGTTTTTACGGACGTGTGCGCCGTTTTTTTGCCGTTTTTCCCAAAAACCGCTGCTTTGTCAGCGGTTCTTTTTGATTGCGCGCGCCGCGCTTTGGTGTTAGAATAGAAACTGATATATTGTGTCAATCTCACATCGGAATGAGGAGTTACATTTATGTGGATCGCGGACAACTGGAAGGACTACGCTGTACTCGACTGCGGCGGCGGCGAAAAGATTGAGCGCTGGGGCAATCAGATCTTGCAGCGCCCCGACCCGCAGGCCATCTGGCCGCGCGAAAAGAACTGCCGCGCATGGGACAAGCCCAATGCGATCTATCACCGCTCGAACGCGGGTGGCGGCCAGTGGGAAATCCGCAAACTGCCCGAGCAGTGGGCCATCCATTACGGCGACCTGACGTTCCAACTCAAGCCCATGAGCTTCAAGCACACCGGTCTGTTCCCCGAGCAGGCTGCAAACTGGGACTTCATCGACAAAATGGTGCGCGGCGCAGGCCGTCCGGTGAATGTGCTCAACCTGTTCGCCTACACGGGCGGCGCAACGCTCGCCGCGGCGAACGCGGGCGCGTCGGTCTGCCATGTGGACGCGTCCAAGGGCATGGTGCAATGGGCGCGCGAAAACGCGGCGTCCTCCGGCCTTGCCGACCGGCCGATCCGCTGGATCGTGGACGACTGCAAGAAGTTCGTGCAGCGCGAGATTCGCCGCGGCCGCAAGTATGACGCGATCATCATGGACCCGCCTTCCTACGGGCGCGGCCCCTCGGGTGAAACGTGGAAGATCGAACAGGACGTGGCCGACTTTGTCGATCTGACCATGGGTGTTCTGTCGGACAAGCCCCTGTTCGTGCTGATTTCCAGCTATTCAACCGGGCTTGCGCCGAGCGTGATGAGCTATCTGCTCGGCATTACGGCGGCAAAGCGTGCCGCGGGCAAGATCGAAGCGCAGGAGCTTGGCCTGCCGGTTGAGTCGACCGGGCTTGTGCTTCCCTGCGGCTCGTCTGCACGCTTTATTGCAGAAACCTAAAACGGACAACCACCCACCGGGATAGAGACAAAAGGAGTTGACTGTAATGCATCAGATACATTGGTTTACGACATATCTCCCCATTCTGATTTACTCCCTGATCCCCATGGCTATTGGCCTGCTTCTGCTGTATTTTGTCATCAAAAAGGCGGTTAAGGACGCGATCAACGAGTCCAACCGACCGAAATTCTGATTGCTGCAAGGACGAATACTATGTCTGAAATCATCAAAACCGAAAACCTGCAATACGCCTACCCTGTCGAGGAAGGCCAGCTTGCCGTGCCGGTGCTCAAGGGTGTGACCCTGTCGATCAAACGCGGCGAGTTCGTCGCGGTGCTGGGTCACAACGGCTCGGGCAAAAGTACGCTCGCGGGCTGCTTCAACGCCATCCGCCTGCCGACCGGCGGCGTATGCTACGTCGATATGATGGACACGCGCGACGAAAAAAACACCTACGAGGTGCGCAAAACCGTCTCTATGGTGTTTCAGAACCCGGACAACCAGCTGGTCGCGACCGTGGTCGAGGAGGACGTGGCGTTCGCGCTGGAAAACATGGGCGTGCCGCCGCAGGAGATCCGCAAGCGTGTGGACGAAGCGCTCAAGGCCGTCGGTATGTACGAATACCGCGCGCAGGCGCCGCACCGTCTGTCCGGCGGACAGAAGCAGCGCGTCGCGATCGCAGGCGTGATTGCGATGATGCCGCGCTGCGTTGTGCTCGACGAGCCGACCGCTATGCTCGATCCGCAGGGACGGCGCGAGGTCATGGCAGTCGTGCGCGAACTCAACCGCAAATTCGGCATCACGGTCATTCTCATCACCCACCACATGGACGAAGCCGTGCAGGCTGGGCGCGTGGTGGTCATGCACCAAGGCAATGTGCTGATGGACGGCACGCCGCGCGAAATCTTTACACAGGTGGACACGCTGCGGGCGGCGTCCCTGACCGTGCCGCAGACCATTGAGGTGCTTTACGACCTCGACCGACAGGACGGCGCGAATTTACCGATTGATGCGCTCTCTGTGGGTGAGTGTGCGGATATTTTAGAGACTTTCTTACAGTGAGGCTGCGCGCCCACTGATTTTTGACACGCAGGAGGACGAATCCTTTGTCAACCATTCTGGAAACGCGGGGCCTGACCCATATCTATGGCGCAGGCACCCCTTTTGAGCGCAAAGCGCTCGACCATGTCGACCTGAAAATCGAAAAAGGCGAAATTCTGGGCGTGATCGGCCACACCGGCTCGGGCAAGTCGACGCTCATCCAGCATTTCAACGGCCTTTTGAAGCCCGACGAGGGCGAAGTGCTGCTGGACGGCCAGTCCATCTGGAACGAAAAGGGCAAATGCGCCCGCGAAACGCGCTTCCGCGTCGGTCTGGTGTTCCAGTATCCGGAGTACCAGCTGTTTGAGGAAACGATCGCCAAAGACATCGCCTTCGGCCCGACCAACATGGGGCTTTCGCAAGCTGAGATCGACGAGCGCGTTTTGGAATCCATGCGCGCGGTCGGTCTGGATGAAAGTTTAGCGAACCAGTCCCCGTTTGCACTCTCCGGCGGACAAAAGCGCCGCGTCGCGATCGCGGGTATCCTTGCCATGCGGCCGGATGTTTTGGTGCTCGACGAGCCGACCGCCGGCCTTGACCCGCAGGGACGTGACGAAATTCTCGGTCTGGTCAAGGATTACCACAAGCAGTCGGGCGCGACCATCCTGATCGTGTCGCACTCGATGGAAGATATCGCAGGGCTGGCCGACCGTCTGCTCGTGATGAACCACGCGAAAGTCCTGTTCTGCGACACGCCGCGCGCGGTATTCTCGCACGCAAACGAGATTATTGCAGCGGGGCTGGACATCCCCATGATTACCAAGGTCATGCTCGAACTAAAAAAACGCGGGCATGATGTCGACACCTCGGTTTATACGGTGCAGCAGGCGCTGGACGCGCTGCGCGCCTGCAAAGCGAAAGGGGGCGCGCGCTGATGCTCAAAGACATTACCATCGGCCAATTTTTCCCCGGCGACAGCGCTGTGCACCGGCTCGACCCCCGTGTGAAAATTGTACTGACGATCGCGTTTATCGTTCTGCTGTTTCTGGCCGAAGGGCCGGTCTCCTATGCGCTGGTGTTCGCGTTCCTCGCGCTCATCATCGGCATTTCGCGCATTTCCCCCAAACTGGTTGTACGCGGCCTCAAGCCGATTTTATTCATCGTCATATTCACGGCGGTGCTCAACCTGTTCTACACTCCGGGCGAGTATATCTGGCAGTGGGGCTTCCTGCACATCAGCCGCGAAGGCATCCGCATGGCGGTATTCATGGTCATCCGCCTGATGCTGCTGATTATTGCGACCTCGATGCTGACCTACACCACCAGCCCGATCCAGCTGACTGACGGCCTTGAGCGCCTGCTCTCGCCGCTGAAAAAGCTGCATGCACCCGTGCACGAGCTTTCCATGATGATGTCGATCGCGCTGCGCTTCATTCCGACGCTCATTGAGGAAACCGAGAAGATCATCTCGGCGCAGAAGGCGCGCGGCGCGGATTTTGAAAGCGGCAGTCTGGTGCAGCGCGCGAAAGCCATGATCCCGATCCTCGTGCCGCTGTTTATCTCGGCATTCCGCCGCGCGGACGAACTGGCGACCGCGATGGAGTGCCGTCTGTACCGCGGTGACGTCGGCCGCACCCGCATGAAACAGCTCAAAATCGCCCGTGTGGACATCTGCGCGATGCTGATCTGCGCGGTGCTGTTCGCGGCGGTCATCATTTTGAGGCAGTATGGCCTATGAACATTGCAGTGATTTTGTCCTACGACGGAACAGCCTACAACGGCTGGCAGGTGCAGAAAAACGGCCCGTCGATTCAGGAAAGCATGGAAACCGCCGTATTTCGTCTGCTCGGGCAAAAGGTGCATGTATCGGGCGTCGGCCGCACGGACTCGGGCGTGCACGCGCGCCGCTATGTAGCGAATTATAAGGCGGACTGCACCATCCCGATGGACCGCCTGCCCTATGCCTTAAACAGCTTCCTGCCGCCCGATATTGCGGTGTCGGGCGCGGTGCAGGTGTCGGACGGGTTTGACGCACGCTTTGATTGCACCAAAAAGGAATATGCCTATTATATTTTCCCGTCCACCCTGCGCAACCCCTTCCACGAACGCTATGCCTACCGCTATAACTATCCGCTCGATATCGAGCGCATGCAGGCAGGCGCGCAGCGCTTTGTCGGCAGGCAGGACTTTGCCGCCGTGCGCAGCCAAGGCACGCCGGTCAAAAGCACGGTGCGCACCGTGTTCTGGTGCGAGGTCGAGCCGGTGGACGACCTCATCCGCATCCGCGTGTGTGGCGACGGTTTTCTGTATAACATGGTGCGCGCCATCGCGGGCACACTCACCTATGTCGGCGGCGGCAAGCTGACGCCGGGCGACGTTTCCGCCATCCTGCGCGCAGGCGACCGCGAGCAGGCCGGCCCTACCCTGCCCGCCTGCGGCCTTTTCATGAACCGGCTGTGGTATGACCACACGCCCGAGCTTGCCGCTTTCCATCTGGACGCGTAAGCCTGCCGCGCGGAAATTCAGGAATTATTCACATCTTTCACCCCGAAACGCGATACAATGAGGAGACGGAACGTATGAACGAACAACAGTCCCCCAAGGCAAAACAGAATATCGTCCGCTTCCCCTCTTCGCGCCGGGAACGGCAGCGGCTGCTGCGTGAGAACAAGGACCCCCGCGTACGCATCACCGTGCTGCTGCGCACGGTATGCGGCTGGCTGCTGGTGGTCTGCACCTTCCTGTTCCTGCTGACCAACTACCGGATGCTGACGCCGACTTCGATCCGCAGCATGGTCGAATACACGGTCGCAGGTTTGCAGCAGCATGAGGGCGACATTACGACCATCAACTATGAAAACGGCACGTTTTCCGACGCCGCGCTGTTTGAAGCGGGGCTTGCTTATGCGGACAACGATTCGCTGTTCCTCGCACGTCCGGGCAGCGTGACTACCATGCGGCAAACGCTGGGCTATTCCTCCCCTGTAGTCGAAACCAACGACGATTATGTGCTGGTCTACGACCGTGGCGGCGTGGGCGCTATGCTGACCAACTCCGCTGCGCCTGTCGCCCAGCTGACGCTGTCCTCCTCCATTATTACGGGCACACTCGGCCAGCATGGTCAGTTTGTGCTTGTCACGGACGAACAGGGCTACCGCACGGCAGTCACCGTGTACGATACCTCCGGCGAAGAGGTATTCAAATACCAGTCGTCGGAATACTATATCGTATCGGCCAGCCTGTCGCCGGACGAAAAAACGCTCGCTGTACTCGCCTTCCGGCAGGACGGCGTAACACTGACCTCCCATGTGCTGTTTTACGATGTGTCAAGCGGCGAGCTTGACGCGGACGTCACGCTGGAGGATACGCTCGGCATGACGCTGTGCTATCCGGAAAACGGCACGGCTGCCGTACTGTGCGACGATGGCCTGTATCTGATCGGCAGCGACGGCGCAGCCGAGCATGTGCTGACCGTTGCCTCGACCGATATGATCGCTTTCACCGCGCAGGATGATATCCTCGCGCTGGCGACACGCTCCTATACGAGCGGCGCGCGCAGCGATGTGTATATGGTCCGCGGCGGGACGCTGTCCGGCCCCTATTCGCTCTCCGAAGAGCCGTCCGCGCTGGCGGTCAGCGCCTCTGGCGCAGCGGTGCTCAGCGCCTCGGGTGTTACCGTGTACGACAAAAGCTTCACACCGCTCTGGCGCAACACCGAAGCGGTCGGCGCACGCCGTGTGCTGCTGACCGACGACGGCACGCTGTGCGTGCTCTACACCAAGAACGCGCGTCTGTTTACCGCGCGCAGCGAACATTCCGAGGAAATTACCGATGTCACTTGACGATGTTTTATCCACCCTGACCGGGCTGTGCAACCTGCCCGACCTGACCGTGCTGGCAATTTTGCTGGTCAACGTTATTCTCGGCTTCCGGCGCGGCTTTTTTGGCTCGCTGTATGGACTGGTCGGCCGTGTGATCGCGGTCGCTGCCGCTTTCTTTGCCGCCCGCGCCGCCGCGCCAACCGTGGCACAATGGATCGTCACGCCAATCGTTGGCGACCTGTTCGAACGGCAGGCTGGTTTGTCCGGTGCCTCCGGCACGCTGGACGGCCTGCGGCAGAGCGTGACCGACGCCGCGGCTTCCATGGCAGAAAGTCTGGCGTTTATCCTGCTGCTAATCCTGCTCTGCATCCTGTTTGGCTGGCTGGTCGGCTTTGCAGCGAAAAGCCTGCATACGGTCGCGCATCTGACCCCGCTTGGTATCCTTGATTCGCTCGCAGGTGGCGTGATCGGCCTTGCGACCGGGGTGCTGCTGGTCGCACTGATCCTGATCGGCGTGTGGTGGGTCTCCCCCATTGCGTATTCCCCGCTCGGCTGGCTCAGTCCGGAGCGCGTCAACCATACCCTGCTGCTGGCAAAGCTGATCGACTTCCTGCCGGTTGCCATCTAACCCAGATTTCCCACTTCCGCAAAGGAGTTTTACCAATATGAACATGCCAATGTGCTCGCGATGCAAAAAGAACATCGCGGTGGTGTTTATCACCAAAATCGAAGGCCCGGACAAGACCACGCAGGAGGGGCTCTGCCTCAAGTGCGCGCGCGAACTGGGCGTCAAGCCGCTCGATAATATCATGGAGCAAATGGGCATCACCGAGGACGACCTCGAAGCCCTGTCGGGCGAGATCGGCTCGCTGGCCGACCTGAACGATCTGGTTACCGCCGGTTCGGACGGTTCGGACGATGAGGCGCCGCACGAGACCGACCCGATCTCCAACCCGCCTGCGGCTGTCCCGCCGCTGTCGCCGGACGCGCCGCGCCGTTCGTCCGAAGGCGCACGCACGCGCACCCAAGCGCCGCCGCGCGACGACAAGAAGCGCAAATACCTGAACAACTATTGTGAAAACCTGACGCGCAAGGCAGCAGAAGGCCGCATCGACCACATCGTCGGCCGCGACCGCGAGACCGACCGTGTCATTCAGATCCTGAACCGCCGTCAGAAGAACAACCCCTGCCTGATCGGCGAGCCGGGCGTCGGCAAGACGGCGGTCGCAGAAGGCTTGGCTGTGCGCATCAACGAGGGGCGCATCCCCTTCAAAATGCGCAACAAAGAGGTGCATCTGCTCGACCTGACCGCGCTTGTTGCGGGCACGCAGTTCCGCGGCCAATTTGAAAGCCGCATGAAGGGGTTGATCGACGAGGTAAAGAAGCTCGGCAATATCATCCTTGTCATCGACGAGGTGCACAACATCGTCGGCGCGGGCGACTCGGAAGGCTCGATGAACGCCGCGAACATCCTCAAGCCCGCGCTTGCCCGCGGCGATATTCAGGTCATTGGCGCGACCACACTCAAGGAATACCGCAAGCACATCGAAAAGGACGCCGCGCTCGAGCGCCGCTTCCAGCCAGTGTATATCGGCGAGCCGTCCGTCGCGGAGACGACTGAGATTTTGAAGGGCATCCGCTCGTACTATGAGACGTTCCACGGCGTACAGGTGCCGGACGACATCTGCCGCCGCGCCGCCGAGATGAGCGAGCGCTATATCACCGACCGTTTCCTGCCCGACAAGGCCATCGACCTGATCGACGAGGCCTGCTCGCGGCTCAATCTGGACTCGCCGCAGCTGTCCGAAATCCCGGCGCTGCAAACCGAGATGGAAAGCCTGCAAACCCAGCTTGACCTGCTGACCCAGTCGAGCGCGCGCGACGAGCAGGAGGACACCTACGCCCGCATCGCGTCCTGCCGCCAGCGGCTGCTGCAGGTCGAAGGACGGCTGCACGAATTGCTGTGCAAGCCCGCGCCCACGGTCGACGAGCAGCTGCTCGCCTCGGTCATCGAGCTGTGGACGGGCATCCCCGCCGCCAAGGTTGCGGCGCAGGAATCCGCGCGGCTTCGCGGCATGGAAGACCGCCTGAAGGGTCATGTCATCGGACAGGACGAGGCCGTCGACGCGGTCTGTGCGTCCATCCGCCGCTCGCGCGCGGGCATCAGCCCCAAGCGCAAGCCCGCGTCCTTCCTGTTTGTCGGCCCGACCGGTGTGGGTAAAACCGAGCTGGTCAAACAGCTCGCGCTCGACCTGTTCGACTCGCCCGACGCGCTCATCCGGCTGGATATGTCGGAATATATGGAAAAGCACACGGTTTCCCGCCTGATCGGCTCGCCTCCGGGCTATGTCGGCTATGACGAGGCCGGCCAGCTGACCGAAAAGATCCGCCGCCGGCCGTATTCTGTCGTACTGTTCGACGAAATCGAAAAGGCGCACCCGGATGTGCTCAACGCCCTGCTGCAAATTCTCGACGACGGCCGCCTAACCGACGCGCAGGGCCGCGTGGTCAGCTTTGAAAACGCCGTCATCGTCATGACCTCGAACGCCGGGTCGGGCACGGGTGGCGCGCCTGCGGGCTTCGGCCGCACGGTCACCCAACAGAGCCGCGAACGCGCGATGAAGGCGCTCGAGGACATCATGCGTCCCGAGTTCTTAAACCGCATCGACGAGATCATCGCCTTCAATCAGCTGACCGAAGCGGATTTCCGCAAGATTGCCGAAATCATGCTGGGCGAGCTGAAGGGCAGCCTCGCCGACAAGGATATCCGTCTGACGTGGGACGACAGCCTGCTGGACTTTTTGGTCGAAAAGTCGTTCTCCCTCAAATTTGGCGCGCGCAACCTGCGCCGCCTGATCGAAAAGGAAATCGAAAACCCGCTTGCGACCGCGATGGTCACGGGCGAGCAGCCGCTCAAGGGCGCATATCTGCACGCCGCGGACGGCAAACTCATCATCGATACGATCTGACAAACGCAAATTGCCGCCGGGCAAAACCGGCGGCAATTTTTTCGCCCTCCCCCGGCAACATTTCTCCTACCCCGTGCATCTTAAAGATGTCCGGACGATGAGACGAGGTGAAACAATGGAAATGATACTAAGCCAGATACAGGACGATCCACGCACGCGGTTCGCTGCTGCCGTGACCGAACACCGCCGCGCGATGTACCGCGCCGCACGGGCGCTGCTTGCGAGCGACGCGGACGCCGAGGACGCGGTCAGCGAAGCGGTTTTACGTGCATGGCAGGCCTTCGGACGGCTGCGCGACGAGAAAGCGCTCAAAGGCTGGCTCATTAAGATTACGGTCAACTGCGCGCACGAGCACCACCGCAAAACCGCGCGCCTGACCTATACGGACGATCTCGAACCGCTCGCGGGCGGCGCGGAGGACAGGCACGACTTTACGCTGTGGGACGCGGTCTGCGCCCTGCCCGAGGACTACCGCGTCGCGACCGTTCTGTTTTACTACGAGGATACCTCACCGAGGCCGATTACACCAACTTTAATCATCTGTATTTCCTCCATTTCGTTTTCTTCATCGGTTATTTTGACGGATTACCAGCCGCTGGATATCCGACCATGCGGCGAAGCTGGTCACAAAGCTGCCCATGCCGAACGGCACAAACAGCACCAATGGCAGGGAGAGCGGGAACAGCCAAAAGCTCAGGCCATACAGCAGCAGCGTCACCGCCAAGGCGGGCAGGCTGTGCTGCGGGAACGCCAGCGCCAGCACCGCCGCGTTTTTGACCGCCGCGCGCAGCGGCACGTCGACCGCGACCAGCATTGGCCACAGATAGCCGAGCACCAGCGCACCAACTGCCGCCAGCGCGAACAGCACAACACACACAGCCGTATTGCCGCGCACACCGGGCAGCGACAGCAGCAGCAGGAACACGCCGATCGCGAACAGCTCGAGCAGCCCCAGCACAGTATTGCGGGGAAAATCCTTTTTCAGCTCCTGCCGGAAATCGTACCACACATCGTTCGGCACATCGCGCACCATGTTCACCGTGCAGCGCGACAGCGCCGCGCGCGCCGCGCCGAAGGTCACGAGCGGCAATGCGCAGATGACAAACAGCAGATTGAGCTTGAGCATCTGCCAGAACTCGCGCACCAGAATCTCGAAAAACAGCGCAAGCCCGGTTTTGGGCGGCGCATCCTTTTCGATGCCCGGCCCTTCTTTCAGATAACCCGACCGGAACCACAGCATGGCCGTCCGTCCCCCTTTCCGATCAGTGCAGGATTACCTGCTCGGTCTCCTTATCGAACAAATGCAGCTTATTGCCGTCCAGCGCCAGACGGATGGTATCACCCGAACGCGCCTGCACACGCGAGGGGGCGCGTACGGTCAGCGAAACGTCCGCGCAGGCACCGTACAGATACACCTCCGCGCCCATCAGCTCGGCGATGTCGACGTGCATCTCTACCACGGTCTCGGGCGACGCATCGAGGAACGCCGGCTCGGTATGTAAATCCTCCGGGCGGATGCCGAGCACTACGGTTTTGCCCACATATTCTTCCAGCGCGGTATTCTCTACCTTGCCGGCCTGCAGCGGGATGGCATACGGGCCGAATGTGACCGCGTAGCCCTCGCCCTGCTTGCGGACGACCGCGTCGACAAAATTCATCTGCGGCGAGCCGATAAAGCCCGCGACAAACATGTTGCACGGCGCGTCATACAGGTTCTGCGGCGTATCCACCTGCTGGATGACGCCGTCTTTCATCACCACGATGCGGTCGCCCATCGTCATGGCTTCGGTCTGGTCGTGCGTGACATAGACGAAGGTGGTCTGCAGGCGCTTGTGCAGCTTGGTGATCTCGGTGCGCATCTGGGTGCGCAGCTTGGCGTCAAGGTTGGACAGCGGCTCGTCGAGCAGGAATACGGCAGGGTCGCGCACCATCGCGCGGCCAAGCGCAACGCGCTGCCGCTGGCCACCGGACAGCGCCTTGGGCTTGCGGTTGAGCAGGTGCTCAATGTCGAGGATCTTGGCCGCCTCGTGCACCTTCTGGTCGATGATTTTCTTGTCAACCTTGCGCAGCGAAAGCGCAAACGCCATGTTTTTGTAAACCGTCATATGCGGATAAAGCACATAGTTCTGGAACACCATCGCGATATCGCGATCCTTGGGCGGCACGTCGTTGACGCGGCGCTCGCCGATATACAGGTCGCCGCCCGTGACCTCTTCAAGGCCCGCGATCATGCGCAGCGTAGTCGATTTGCCGCAGCCGGACGGGCCGACCAGAATAATAAACTCCTTATCCTTGATCTCCAGATTGAGGTTTTCGATGACCTTGACGTCACCCGGATAAACCTTCTGGATATTTTTCAGAGAAATGCTTGCCACTTGCTTCCTTCCTTTCTCATTCCTTGACCGAGCCTGCGGTCAGGCTGGATACGACCTGCTCCTGGAACACCGCGAAAATCACGATCGAGGGAATGACGGCGATCGTCACCGCGGCAAACAATGCGGTATAGTTAAAGCTGAACTGTGCGGTGAAGTACGACAGCGACAGCGGCAGCGTACGCGCCTCCTCGCCGCTGGTCAGCACGAGGGCGAAGGTAAATTCGTTCCACGACTGCAAAAACGCCAGCACCGCCGCCGAGGTCAGGTCGCCCTTGGCACAGGGCATCATGATCTGGAAAAAGGTGCGCACAAAGCCCGCGCCGTCGACATAGGCGGCTTCCTCGAGCGCCTTGGGGATGGACGCGAACGTGCCGCGCAGGATCAGCAGGCTCATGGGCAGATTGAGCGCGGTATACACCAGAATCAGGACGGCCTTGGTATCATACAGGCCGAGCGCCTGCACCACGCTGTACACCGGATGCAGCAGCGCGGTCATCGGGATAACCATTGCCAGCGAAAGCAGGAAATACAGCGCGTCCCGTCCGCGGAACCGGCATCTTGCAAATACATAGGACGCCATCGCCAGAAACAGGACATTGAGCGCAGTCGAGATCACGGTAATGATGACGCTGTGGCCGAAATAGCTCAGGATCGGCGAGATTGTCAGCGCGTCCCGATAGCCGACAAAGCTGAAGCTTTTCGGCAGCGCCATACCGTTGGACAAAATCTCCGCGTTGGTTTTGAACGAAGACATGATGACCCACAATATGGGGAACAGCGCCAAGCAGACACACAGCGCAAGAAACAGATATTTCAGAACGCACAAAACACGTTCCTTCATGGTCATTTGCACATGGCTCACGGTTTTGCACCTCCTTAATAATCTTCCTCGTTAACCTTCATAACCTTGTTGATCACCGTCATGGCGACCACGCCGATTATGACGATCACAACGCCGATGGTGTTGGCATACGCGCATCGGATGGCCGTATCCTGAGCAGCAGCCTCGACGCCTTTGCGGATGCCGCCTCTGCGCAAGATGACTACGTCGAAGTCGAGGGTGAGCACTACTATCACACCTCCCGCCAGCTTTCACCCAGCCGCGTCCTGATCGACGTTTTCATCCCAAGAAGCGAAATTTTTGAGACCTCCAACGACGCAATCAAGATTTACATTTTCTTTGCCTTCGTTGTCCTGCTGCTGACGCTGTCCATCGGCTCAGCTGCCGCCTACCGGCTTTATAAACCGCTGCGCCAAATGATGCACAACATTGACGGGCTGGCTGCGGGCGACCTGACGGTCCGCATGGACGCCACCCCTTACCGTGAAACCGAGCAGATGTCCGTCGCGTTCAACCACATGGCCGACCACCTGGAGGCGCTGTTCGCCGAAGTCTATGAGCAGGGCATTCTGCTGCGGGATGCGGAATTCCGCCTGCTGGAATCGCAGATCCGGCCGCACTTCATCTTTAACGTCCTCGAGCTGATCAATATCCGCTGTTTGGAAGCCGGACAGAACAGCATCTGCCGCATGGTGTCCAACCTTGCCCAGCTGATCCGTGCCAACATCACCCACAAGCACGAACAGACCATCTCCTTCCGGGAGGAACTTCGCTATGTCCGCTACTATCTGGAATTGCAGAAGGAGCGCTTTGGCGACAGCCTGACCTATTCCATCGATCTGGAAGACCCCTCTATCCTGGACTATTCCATCCCCAAGCTGACCATTCAGCCACTGGTGGAAAACAGCATTGTGCATGGTCTTGAGCCGAAGCGCGGCGGCGGCGCCGTGCGTATCGGCATCTGGGAGGACGAGGACGCGATTTACATCCGCATCACAGACGACGGCGTCGGCTTCGACGCTTCCCAGCTTACGCTGGATATCCACAACAACGCCCCTGCCGCCGGCGCATCACACAACCACATCGCACTTGCCAATATCGCACGCCGCATCCAACTGCTGTACGGCAGCAAATATGGCATGAAGATTGTATCTTCGCCGGGCAACGGCACGACCATCACTGTCACAGTCCCTGCGCTGCCGCCCCATGCAGAAAGGAAGGATGACAATGCTTAAGATCATGATCGTGGACAACGAAGCCGCCATCCGAAAGGGTCTGATCCACTGCATCCGCTGGGAAGCACTGGGCTGCGTCATCGCGGCGCAGGCGGTAGATGGAATCGATGCGCTCGAACAGGTGCCCGGTGTACAGCCGGATATCATCATCAGCGATATCCGCATGCCCGGTATGGATGGGCTGGAACTGGCGCGCCGCATCAACGAGCAATACCCGCATATCAAAGTCATCATGTTAACCGGATTTCCGGATTTTGAATACGCACAGCGCGCCATCCAATATCAGGTGGTGGATTTTGTGCTCAAACCCACCTCGATCGAAAGCCTGACGCAGGCCATCGAAAAAGCCAAGGCGCGCATTGCCGAAGAACAGAGCAATCAGGAACTGGAGCGCAGGCTTGCCAGTAAATCCGAGCAAAACCTGCAGCTTGAGCGCGGTATGCTGCTGCATGACCTGATCCACCGTGTCGACCTTTCCAACCTGTATGTAATCAACCGCATCGCGCAGCTCGGGCTGAACCTGACGCGTTATCACGTGCTCCGTCTGGACATCGCCCCGCTCTATTCCGATGCGGAGGATAGCACACCGACCTGCTGCCCTATCTGCACCAAGCGCAGGAGGTATTGTGCGACAGCATCGGGGAATATGATATTTACTTTGCGCCCTATGGAGGACAGGCCTGCTACGCCGTTGTCTGCACGGCGGACACCGACACACTCGCCGCACGCTGTCAGGAGACAGTCGATGTGCTGAGCAGCCTGCCGCGGTTTTCGCTGTCGATCGGCATCAGCCGTTTTTTCTCCGACCCCATGTGCATGGCGGATGCGGCCAATCAAGCCGATCAGGCAGTGCAGTTCGCCTGCTACACTGCTGACACCTCCGTGCAGCGCTTTGACCAGCTGCCCGAGATCCCGCCGCAGGCGTTGCAGCGTGTGTTCGACGACTTACGGCTGCTCAAAAGCGCAATCGAAAACCAGAATGCCAGTGCCCCCCACGATATCCTGCTGCGTCTGTTCACCTTCATGCGGGAAAACAAGCTGCCGGTCGACACGGTGCGCAGCGTATGCCTGAACATCCATCAGTTCTGCATCAGCCTGCTGTTCCAGCCGGACGCCGCGCAGCATCTGTCCGCCAGTCAGGATCTGCCCATGCTCAAACGGCTGATCGAAGGCGGCTCGTTGCCGCAGCTGGAAAAGGACATGCAGGAATTTGTACAGCACATCCTCGCACAGGCGGGCGGCAACACGGACGATGGTGCGGATGCAGTCCACACTGTCCAAAACTATGTGCGGCAGCACTACGCCGAAGACCTGTCGCTGGAATTTCTTGCCGGAATGGTCTATCTCAGCCCGGCCTATCTCAGCCGCCTGTTCAAGCGCGAGACCGGCGAAACCCTCAGTGCGTATGTGCAGAACATCCGCATCGAGCAGGCAAAGACCCTGCTGCGTACCACCAGCCTGAAAACCTACGAGGTCGCTGAACGGGTCGGCATCCCCGATCCCGTCTATTTTTCCCGAATTTTTAAAAAGGTCACGGGCATCAAGCCCCGGGATTTCCGACGCGATGAAAACACGCCGTAACGGGTGTTTGCATGGTTTTCTGCCCTATCTCCTGTAAAAAAATAACCGGCGGGGGACGCCTTTTCACAGCGTCCCCCGCCGGTTCTCTTTTGTACCCCCACGATGTCTTATCCGAACCGGAACCAGAACCGCGGCCCGGCAGGCGTGTTTTCCGCGCCGTAAGCATAGCCGTGCAGGTCGAACACGGTCTTGGCGATCGACAGCCCCAGCCCATCGCCTTTGGCCGTGCGCGCAGGGTCAGCCTGAAAATACGGCTCCCACAGGCGGGGCAGCGCCGCAGACGGGATAGCCTCCCCCGTGTTGACGACCGCGCACACGCCATGCTCGATGCGCACGGTGATGCTGCCGTCCGGCAGGGTGTGCTGCACCGCGTTCTCGAAAATCGCGTCGAGCGCACGGGCAAGCAGCGCACGGTCGGCCTCGGCTTCATCCGCATCGTCGACAATCACCGACGTGTGCAAACGGCTGTCCGGCGGGACGGCGGCATCCAGCCGCTCACGCGCAAGGGTGGAGAGAGACACCCTCTCGCGCCGCAGGGCTTTGGCGCCCGCCTCCAGCCGGGACAGCTCGAGCATGCGCCGTACACTGCCGTCCATGCGCTGCGCCTGCTGCTGGATCACGTCCAAATAGTGCGCACGCTTGTCCTGCGCCATGTCGCCCGAGAGCAACTCGGCGGTCGCAGAGAGGACGGCGAGCGGCGTTTTCAGCTCGTGCGCAAGCGCGGCGGTCGTATCGCGGCGCGTCTGCTCGACGCGCTCCTGCTTGCGCCACACGCGCAGCAGGGCGAAAGCGAGGACAGCAGACATGGCGATCATCGCCAGCAGCCCCATCCCGTAGACCGGCCGCAGCTCGTCCATCGCGTCGCGCAGCGGATAATACGACCAGACATAGATCATGGAATAATCAGTCGGCTCCATGGTGACCATATCCTGTCCGAGATATCTGCCGACCTCCACATAATAATGAAAAATCGTGTTATCCTCATTCCATGCACCGATGACAAAGTTCATGTCCTCCATGCCTTCGGCCAATGTCATCATACGCGCACGCATCTGTTCCAATTCCGCGGAATCCCGCGCCTTGATATAGCCGGAAACGCCATCCTCCACATCAAACCCCGGTAATGTGAAATTATCAGGGATATGACCCATCAGACATTCAAACGGCTGGTCGTTCCAGAACAGGCCGCTGGTGTCGATATCCGGCTGACGCTCCATCAGCACGGTTTCATCATTGCGCTTGGTTTCCATAATCCCGCCGTCCTCGAGCATATAATACTCAAACGTGGCGTAGGTCAGCCGGTAGGGGATAAACATGCCATTGTCCTGCCAGCCCTGATAATACAGCTTGTGAAAAGTATTGCCGGTTTTCACCGGGTACGCTTCGCGGCTTTCCTGCTCCAGCCGGATGAGCTGAAACACCTCTTCCTCGGTCAGCCAACGCTCCAAATCTATGTACAGCCCTGTCCCCAAGCTGTAATAATTGCCCGACGACGCAAGCAGATTGCGCTCTTTGTCGAAAATACCGACCATTGTCAGCGGCTGCTTTTCCTTGTTGCAGATGTAATACTGCATCCTGCCGTAGACGATCTCTCCTTGCTCCGTTTCGTGATTGGCCGTATCCAGCAACTCATTGTAGTCACCGCGTGTTTCACGCGCTTCCTCCAGCTTACGCTGCGCCGTCACATAGGTGAACACGCCCATCACCGCCAGATAAAACGCCAGAAATCCTGCGCCCACGCGCCAGAAAAAGCTCCAGAAATTCCTATGCTTGCTTTTCATCTCCATCCACCTCCAATTTGTAGCCCTGCTTGACCACGGTCTTGATGCAGCCCGCGTGCACACCAAGCGCGCGGCGCAGCTTTTTGATATGGCTGTCGACAACGCGGTCGGTGCCGTCAAAATCCCACCCCCACGCGAGATTTAACAGCTCATCGCGCGTCAACACGCGGTTTTTCCGCTCCATCAGCGCCCGCAGCAGCGCAAATTCCTTTGGCGGCAGCGCAACCGGCTGCCCACCCGCCTTGACTATACCGCGCGCAGGATCGAGTTCAAGTGCCCCCGCCCGCAGCACATCGTCCTGCCCCAGCCCATGCGCACGGCGCAGCAGCGCCTGCGCCTTGGCGTACAGCACCGCCAGTGAAAACGGCTTAACGACGTAGTCGTCCGCGCCGAGGCCATAGCCGTGCAGCTTGTCCTGCTCGTCCTCGCGCGCCGTGACGAATAGGATGGGCACGTCGCCCTGCCGCCGCGCCGCGCGGCACAGCGCAAAGCCGTCCGTCCCCGGCAGCATCACATCGAGCAGCAGCAGGTCGAACGGGCGCTGTTCGATCAGGGCGAGCGCTGTGTCGCCGTCGGCCGCCGTCTCAACCGCGATTGCCCCGCCGCTCTTTTCCGTGAAGTAGTCCGCGACCACCTCGCGCATCGCCGGCTCGTCCTCAGCCAGCAAAATCGTATATGACATCCGGCATCCCCCCTCTGTGCTTTCAGTATAGCACGTGCGTATGCCTTTTTGATGACGCAGCAACCACTTATTAAAAATCAAATATCGCTTCTATGAAATTCCTGAAAAAGAAATTAAAAAAGATGTTGACAAAACCCGCAATCATTGGTATACTGTTTAAGCGTCAGAAAAACCCGCGGGTGTAGTTCAATGGTAGAATGTCAGCCTTCCAAGCTGAACACGTGGGTTCGATTCCCATCACCCGCTCCACT
>DXDE01000182.1 GCA_019115615.1 Candidatus Agathobaculum merdavium
CGGAACTTTTTGGCATAAAGTTCGATTGAAACTGCAGTTTCAATCGAACTTTATGCCAAAAAGTTCCGACTAGCGAAACTTTTTGGCTCTCAAAGTATAAAAACCGAGATACATGCTCTCGGTTTTTATGAATTTTGCAGCCTGCTGCAAAATTCTATCAATTTGTGCTGGTGCGCGAAAGGAAAAACGGACGGCAAAGCCGTCCGTTTTTTATTCCGCGAAGAATTCCCGCGTCTGGCGGATATTTTCGTCAATCGCGGCACGCAGCGCTTCGGCTGAATCAAAACGCATCTCCGGCCGCAGAAATTTATGCAGCTCAACATGGATCATCCTGCCGTACAGATCGCCCGCGAAATCAAGCAGATGCGGCTCGATCGTTGGCGCACCGCCGTCCAGGAATGTCGGCTTGACGCCGATATTGGTCGCGGCAATGTAACGCTTGTCGCCCACCAGCACACGCGCAGCGTACACACCATAGGGCGGCAGCGCCATTTCGGGCGGCAATGCAAGGTTGACCGTCGGCACCTTAAGCACGCTCGTGCCTACACGGCGGCCGTGTTCCACCACACCGGTCACGGTGTACGGATGTCCGAGGAAGCGTGCCGCACCCTCCATGTCACCCTGCGAGATCAGCTGCCGGATATAGGTAGAGGAAACGACGATGCCGTCTACTTTCACATCGTCAATGCAGTCATAGCCGATGCCGGCCTTTTCACATTCCTCCGCCATACCTTCGGCATTTCCCTGCCCTTTATATCCAAATCGGTTGTTACGTCCCGAAATGATCCACTGTGCGCCAAACTGCCCAATCAGCATTTTATGAATAAAGTCGCGCCAGTCCATGTGCTGCATGCGCTCGTCGAAATGGCCGAAAATGACCTCATCTACGCCGCCAAGCTGCTTGATCTCGTCACGGCGATAAGCATTGGCCGTCAGCAGCGGCACCTGTCGCCCCAAAACGACCGAGTCCGGGTGTACATCAAACGTGAACACCGCGCTCGTGCCGCCGATCTGGCGGGCGCGCTCGACCGCGCGCTCCATCAGCGCCTGATGCCCCAGATGAACGCCGTCAAAATAACCCAGCGCAATCGCGCGCGGCTTTTGATATTCCTGCATAGGGTCTCCCCCTTTCCAAGCCTGCCCGCGGACAGGCCATGCTCTTTATCTGAAATTCTTATAAACGAACAGGCCGACGCCGCCCTTGTCGAGTGTACGCACCTGTCCGAGCATGAGAAAATGATCCTTATGATACACGCGGCAAAATGTGTCCGGTTCGCCGGGCAAGCCCTGCGCCTGCCGCGGAAACACAACCGCACCGCGCGCAATGCGTTCCGCGCCCTCGTCATTGAGCTGCACCGCCGGGTGCTCGGCAAACAAGCCATCCACCGGCAGCAGCAAATCCTGCACCGTACCGTCCTGCATTGCCCGCTCGACCTCTTCAAACGAATGGCACTGTGCCAGCGGATACGCACCCGCACGCGTGCGCGTCAAGCTGTGCATCGTGGCAAACGTGCCAAGCGACGCGCCCATGTCATTTACCAGCGTGCGCACATAAGTGCCCTTGCTGACAGTGAGCCGCAGCGTGCCCTTTTGCGCAGTCTCGTCGAAATCCGTGAGCGTCATTTCCCGCACGAAAATATCGCGCGCCGGGCGCTCGACCTCCTTGCCCTTACGGGCAAGGTCATAGAGCTTCTGCCCGTTCACCTTGACCGCCGAATACATCGGCGGCACCTGCTGCTGTGCGCCCAAAAAGCGCGCCGCTGCCTGCGCGACCTCGTCATGCGTCGCGGTCTTGCCGCTGCGGCGCAGCACTTCACCGGCCACATCCTGTGTGTCGGTTTCATAGCCCAGAGTGAACCCCGCAACGTATTCTTTATCCTGTGCGGCAGCGAAATCCGCTGCCTTGGTCGCCCCGCCGACGAACACCGGCAACACGCCGGTCGCGAGCGGGTCAAGCGTACCGCCGTGGCCGATGCGCCGCGTATGCAGGATGCCGCGCAGCTTGGCCACTACATCGTGCGAGGTAAAGCCCTGCGGCTTATCCATCAGCAGGATGCCGCAAAGCTCACTTTGCTGCATGATACTGCTCCTGCGCGGCTTTCAGGATGGCCGCCTTGGCCTCCTCCATGCCGCAGTCAAAGCTTGCACCGGCCGCACGGATGTGCCCGCCGCCGCCGCACTTCTTGCAGATCGCCGATGCGTCCATCTCCTTGGTTGTACGCACCGAAGCCTTTACCGTGCCGTCCTTGTTCTCGGTCAGCGTAATGCCGATCTGTACGCCTTCGATCTGGCGCGTGAGCGACGCAATCGAGTCGAGGTCGTCCATATCCGCGCCTGTGCGGTCGATATCCGCGCGCCACAGCAGGGCGATCGCGATCGCGCCGTCCTCACAGAACTCCATCGTCTCAAAGATGATGCGCTCCATCTGGAAGCGCGGCACAGTCTTGGTCTCGAACAGCGCACGGTTGATCTCGCCGCCGTCGATACCCGCAGTCAGGCATGCCGCCGCAACCGCGTGGGTATGCGCGGTCGTGTTGGAAAACTTAAAGCAGCCCGTGTCGGTCGACACACCGATATAGACGCACTCGGCGATATCGATCGTGAACTTGGCACCCAGCGCCATAATCACGTCGTACAGCACCTCAGCGCACGCGCCCGCGTCCGGCCGAATAAGGTCTTTTTCTGCAAAGCCGAGATTCGAGCGGTGGTGGTCGATCGCGAGATCGACCTTGCCTTTATAGCATTCCGCCGTATCCGGGAACAGCTTTTCCTCCGCGATATCGGTGGATACGACATACCCTGGCGTAAAGCCTTCCGGCGGATAGCACGGCACGATCAGCGGCGTGTAACGCTTGGTGATCTCAGGGTTTTCGAGGATATACGCCGTCTTGCCGATCTGTCGCAGCGCGCGGCACAGCGCGCCCGCGCAGCCCGCGGTATCTCCATCCGGGCGACGGTGGGTCAGGATGAGAATGTCGTCCGCGCCTTGCAGCGCCGCGGCGGCGCCCGCAACGTCCACGATCATTCTTCGTCCTCCCCTCCGAACTTGCCCTCGTTCTTCAGTTCGTGCAGCACCTCGGCAATATGCGCGCCGTGCGTGATCGAGTTATCCAGCTCGAATACCAGCTCGGGCGCGTAACGCAGCTGCACCTTGCGGCCAACCTCACGCCGCAGCCAGCCCGCGGCGGATTTCAGGCCCTTCATGACCTCTTTCGCCTGCGCTTCACTTCCAAGTACCGAGATATAGCACTTGGCATAGCGCAGGTCGTTCGTGACCTCGCAGTGCACGACCGACACCAGCCCGTTCTGCACGCGCGGGTCCTTGACCGAACGCATGGCCTCGGCCAGCGCCTTCATCACTTCTTCCGAAATACGGTCGATTCGTGTAGACATGTTCACTCCTCCTTTACGAGGGATGGCTAAATCTGCGGTGCGCCGCAGCGTACCGCAATTTCAATTTCATGCAAGGCGGGCTTTGCCCGGCTTGCATCCCACTGCCCGC
>DXDE01000183.1 GCA_019115615.1 Candidatus Agathobaculum merdavium
CTTACTGATGCCGGTTTTTTCGCGCTCCGACTGCTCAATCGCGGCAATCTTGCCCTTACCGCCCGAAGCAAGGTCACGCAGATAATCGATCTCTTCGTTATAGCCTGTGCGGATCATGCCGCCCTCACGCAGAAGGATCGGCGGCTCATCAACAATAGATAACTCGACCCGCGCATGAATATCCTCGAGCAAATCCATGTTTGCAGTGATCTCGCGCAGCATCGGCTGCGTAAACTGTGCCGCCTGCGCGCGGATCTCAGGCAGACATTCAATTGCGGACGAAAGCGCACGCAAATCGCGGCAGTTCGCCGTACCATAAGTAATGCGGCCAATCAGCCGCTCCATGTCGAACACCTTTTTGAGCGCATCGGTCAACGCACTTCGTGCAATCACATCGTCACATAGCGCTCCCACCGCCTGCTGACGGCGCACGATATGCAGCGGATTATACAGCGGCTTTTCCAGCCACTGGCGGATCAGGCGCGAACCCATGGCAGTCTTGGTACGGTCGAGCACCCAGAGCAGCGTCCCTTTTTTCTCCTTAGTGCGCATGGTTTCGCACAGTTCCAGATTACGCCGCGCGATCAGGTCAAGCTCCATGTACTGACCCTGATGATAAACCTGCAAATGGTTAAGTGCAGCAAGGCTCGCCTGCTGCGTTTGTTCCAGATAGTCCAGCAGACCGCCAAGGCACTGGATGGTCTGCGGCAGGTCGGTTAAACCCTCCGCGTCGAAATCCTCTATACCAAAATGTGAACGGATACGTTCAGAAGCACGCTGTGTCTCAAAACAGTCGTCCGGCATCGGCTCGATCAACGCTTCCAAGCGTTCTTTTAGAAAACCCAAAAAGGCATCCGCAGTTGCAGCGACACCGCCGACCAGCACCTCGCGCGGCGCAAACCGACCGAATTCGCTCGCAATCTCCTGCCAGCTATCCGAACCCGTTGCCCAGACCTCACCTGTCGTGATGTCTGCAAAGCAAACACCGATGCCGCCTTGCTCAGCATACACACAGCCGAGGAAATTATTGCGTCCTTCTTCAAGCATAGACGCTTCGACAACCGTTCCGGGCGTGACACGCCGCACAATCTCGCGCTTGACCAAGCCCTTGGCGAGTTTAGGATCCTCAACCTGCTCGCAAATAGCAATTTTATAGCCCTTGCGTACCAGCTTTGCAATATAACTTTCCGCACTGTGGTACGGAACACCGCACATCGGCGCACGCTCCTCCTGCCCACAGTCACGGCCGGTCAGCGTCAGCTCCAATTCACGGGAGGCCAGTTTGGCGTCCTCGAAAAACATTTCATAGAAATCGCCCAGACGATAAAACAGGATATAATCCTTATTTTTATTTTTGATCTCAAAATATTGCTTCATCATGGGCGTGAGTTCGGCCATAGCGGTTACCTCTTTCTATCTTTTCTGCGCAAACAAACAGCGCAGGCTGGTTTTTTCAATCGTGGCTTCGATAAATGAACCGATCTCGATCCCTTCTCCACGTACGCAAACGAGCAGATTCCCCTCTGTGCGCGCGGTATATGGATAATCCGGTCCCTTGGCCGTGCCGTCGACCAGCAGGCGCAATGTCTTACCCTGATAAGCGGCCTGCCGTTTTGCTACGATATCATCCTGCACTTTCAGCAGACGTTCAAAACGATTCTGTTTTTCCTGCGGGGTCGCGTTATCTTCGTAAGATGCAGCAGGCGTGCCTGTGCGCGGCGAATACAGGAAGGTAAACAGCAGATCGAACTGTATATCTTCAACAAGCTGCAATGTCTGCTCAAAATCCTGCTCCGTCTCACCAGGGAAGCCAACGATAATATCGCTTGACAGGGTAATATCTGGCATCTTGACGCGCGCATCCGCGATCAGCGCGCGGTACTCAGCCGCTGTATAGCGACGGTTCATGCGACGCAAAATCTCATCGCTGCCCGACTGGAACGGCAGGTGCAGCTGCTTTGCCACCTTGTCACATTCGGCCATCGCGTCAAACAGGCGCGGCGAAGCGTCCTTTGGATGGCTGGTCATAAACCGCAGCCAGAAATCGCCCGGCACAGCGTTCAGCCGCTGCAGCAGATCGGCAAAGTCGATGTCCAACCCCAAGTCCTTGCCATAAGAGTTTACATTCTGACCAAGCAGCGTGATCTCCTTGTATCCAGCCGCAACCAACTCTCGCAGCTCCTTTTCGATTTCCTCCGGACGGCGGCTGCGCTCACGCCCACGAACATAGGGCACAATGCAGTACGTGCAGAAGTTATTGCAGCCGTACATAATCGACAGCCATGCCTTGGGACCCTGCGCACGCAGCACAGGCAAGCCCTCAGCGATGTCGTCCTCGCCGCCGATGTCAAACACACGCTTTTCCCCGGTCAGCACGCGATACAACAGCGACGGAAAGCGCCAGAGCGCATGTGTACCAAACAGCAAACTGACTTGCGGATAACTTTTCTTGATTTTTTCGACATTTTTCTCCTGCTGCGCCATGCAGCCGCACAGTGCGATGACGACCTCAGGTCGACGCTTTTTTAGATGGCTGAGCGAGCCGATGTTGCCGAACGCACGATCCTCCGCGTGCTCACGCACCGCGCAGGTGTTGAACAGGATAAAATCCGCGTTATTGACATCATCGGTCATCTCGTAACCCATCTCGCGCAGCATGCCGCGGATACGCTCGGTATCTGCTTCGTTCTGCTGACAGCCAAAGGTGTGAGTATAGGCGCGCAGCTTCTTGCCGCCGTTCATCGACGCAATCGCATCGATATAGGTAAACTGGCTTTGAAGCTGCTCGTCAGAAACGGTAACAGGCATCTATGTGCCTCCTTTTATCGGAATGGAGTACTGTCTGCGGTAAAGACATTCAGACGGTGATAGGCGCAGAACGGCAGCTCAAACTGCGGCAGATACTGCCGGATGGCGCGAGTCAGATATTCGGGGCTGAGATTATCATTTCCCGCCGCGGTCGTCACGACCGCTGTGACCGCGTCTGTGCCCTCGGTAATCGTCAGGTCGCGCATCAGCTCTTTCATGTTGACCGTCTTTTCGCCGCGCTTGCTGCGTTTGACAATCTCGACCTTCTGCCGACCGAATAGCTCACGCACCGCGGGTACGAATCCGGACGGCACGCCGACCTCAAAGCTCCAAGTAATGCGATACTGTGACCACGCGATCGTGCCAACTTTCATGCCGCCGTCCTCGAGCGGATAAATCTCGATCGCACGCAGACCTTCGGGGAATACATCGTTGAGCGCCTCAACGGCATTTTCCGGCACGGCCTCCGCCGTGATGTTGAAATCCAGAAACTCACACTCACCTGAGTAGCCGGTCGACAGCGGCAGTGCGACTGATACGTAAGCGTGCTGATTAAAGCCTTCGGTAAACCATAAAGGCATCTGGCAGCGCGCCATCGCGCGCTGCATGGTGTGCATCAGGTCGAGATGGGAGATGTACTTGGCTCTCCCCTCCTTGGCAAACTTCATGCGTGCTTTAAACATGGCATTTGCCCCCCTTCAGCAGCGCGTTTGCGCCGCAGCCCGCACACTGCTGCATACAGTCGGGCGTGATAACCGCATCTCGAGAGCGCTCCCACTCACGTTTGAGATGCTCTTTGCGCGTGCCGCAGCCGATGTGATCCCACGGGAACACCTCGTCGAGCGGACGCTGGCGGGACGCATAGAAAGCCGGATCAAGCCCACAGTCAGCAAAGGCCTGCATCCACTTTTCAAAATCAAAGCACTGATCCCAGCCGTCCATTTTGCAGCCGCGCTGCCAAGCAAGGTAAATGGCCGCGCCCTGACGGCGGTCGCCGCGGGCAATGACGCCCTCCAAAACCGAAGTCTTGGCGTCGTGCCAGTTGTAGGTGACGTTACGCGTGCGCATGATCTCTTTCATATGCGCCTGCTTTTCGACGAACTGCTCAAGCGTATCCTGTGCGTCCCACTGGAACGGGGTCTGCGGCTTTGGCACAAAGCAGGACGCCGATGCTGTGATGCGTACGCCGCGCGCGCGGTTGTTGGTGTTCATGCGCCAGCAATAAGCAACCTTCTTACAGATCTCGGCGATGCCGTCGAGATCCTCGGTCGTCTCAGTCGGCAGGCCGATCATAAAATACAGCTTTACATTGTTCCAGCCGCCTTGAAACGCGATCTCACAGGCGTGCAGCACGTCCTCCTCGCGGATATTCTTGTTGATGACATCGCGCAGGCGCTGCGTACCCGCTTCGCAGGCAAAGGTCAAACCACTCTTGCGTGTTTTCTGTACGCGCTGCATGAGTTCCGCACTAAAGCTGTCCGCACGCAAGCTGGGCAGCGACAGACTGATATGCCGCGGCTCACAGTAGTCGAGCATGCACTCAGTCAGCCCCGACAGGTCGCCATAGTCACTAGTCGACAGAGAGGAAAGCGAAATCTCCTCATAGCCCGAGTTTTTAAGAACGGCTTCGGCCTGCTTAAGCAACGTCTCCTTGGATTTGGTGCGCAGCGGACGATAGGTATGTCCCGCCTGGCAAAACCGGCAGCCGCGCGGACAGCCACGAAACAGCTCGATCATCGCGCGGTCGAACACAATGTCGGTCGACGGCACGACAAAGCTCTCCGGATAGTACATCGTGTCCAGATCCTGCACAATACGCTTCTGCACCATGGCAGGTGCGCCGTGCGTCGGTGTAACATGGTCGATGGTACCGTCATCATGATAGCTGACCTCGTAAAGCGATGGCACATACATACCCTCGATCTGCGCAGCGGCGATCAGGAAGTCCTGCTTGCTCCACCCCTCGCGCTTAGCCTTGCGATAGAGATCGGTAAACTCGAGCATAATCTCCTCGCCGTCGCCGATCATGAAGAGGTCAACAAAGTCGACAAGCGGCTCCGGGTTATAGGCGCACGGTCCGCCACATGCAACAAGATGCTTCAGCTCGGTACGGTCTTTCGCCAACACCGGGATGCCACCAAGGTCGAGCATATTGAGAATATTGGTGAACGATAACTCATACTGCAGCGTAAACGCAATGATATCAAAATCGGTCAGCGGATCGCCGCTCTCCAGGCCATAAAGCGGAATACCCGCCGCACGCATCTCGGCTTCCATGTCGATCCACGGCGCGCATACGCGCTCACACCAGATGCCTTTCTGGTCGTTAAGCAGACCGTACAAGATGCGCGAGCCGAGGTGGGACATAGCAACCTCATAGGTATCCGGGAAACAGAAAGCAAACCGTAAGTCTACCTCTGTTTTATCCTTCATCACCGATCCCCACTCGCCGCCAACGTAACGCGCCGGCTTCTGGACACGGGATAAAATGGCTTCCATTTTTTTCTGCAAGGCAGTTTCCTCCAAAACAAAATACGTTTTTATTATAACACAAATACGAAAAAAGGCTATACCGACTTGATCGGTATAGCCTTGCTTTTCGATTTATCGAATACCGAGAATACGCGCAGAATTAAACACCGTCAATACGGTCAGCAGTACATCGGCCGCGATTGCCTGCCACATGTAGGCAACGCCAACCACCGTCAGCAATGCAAGCACGATCTTAACCAAAATCACAACAACCATATTCTGCAGCGCAATGCTATGCGTACGGCGGCAAATGCGTAGCGTATCACTCAGCCGCATCAAATCATTGGTCATGACCAGAATATTGGTCGCCGAAGCAGACTGCTGAGATCCGGCAACGCCCATTGCAATGCCAACATCCGCCATCTTCAGTTCTTCGATATCATTGACACCGTCGCCAACATAGGCCGCCGTACCATCCGTCGGGATCGTACGCATCAAAAACTCCATCTTGGATGCTTTCTCCTCAGGCTGCAATCCAAAATGCACGGTGTCAATACCAATGGCTTCCGCCGTCTCATGTGCAGGCAGTTCCGTGTCTCCGGTCAGGATAACAGTGCGCAGCACGCCCTGATTTTTCAATTCCTTGATCGCTTCCGCTGCCTCAGGCCGCACAGTGTCCTCTAGAACAATCGCACCGGCATAATCGCCTTCATACGCAATATAAACTACCGTACCGCGGATATCCGGCACACCCTTTACACCACGCGAAATCATCAGGCGGCGATTGCCGGCCAGAAGGTTTCGATTGCCAATACGCGCACGTACACCACGGCCAGGAAATTCTTCGAATTCACTGATCTTCTGCGGAACGCCCTGATATGCCGCCACAACCGCGCGCGCCACCGGATGCTGCGACAGTTGCTCAGCTGCAGCCGCAAGCGCAAGACAGCTTTCCTGATTAAAGTCCTGCGTGCCGTGAATTTCCTTGACACGAAGATTCCCTTCGGTCAATGTCCCGGTCTTGTCAAAAACCACCATGCGCAACTCAGCCATTTTTTCAATCGACTCACTGCCCTTTACATGTACGCCCTTCTGCATCAGTCTGCCGCTGCCGCAAAGGAAGCACAGCGGTACGGAAATAATCAATGCCATCGGACAACAGACCATCAAAATACACAGCGCACGATAAACCCAATTCCCCATTGACGTGCCGGAATAAAACAGCGGAGGAATAATGGATAACAGCACTGCCAACGCGATTATCACCGGAATTATGCGTGACGATCCTTGCATCACGCTGTTTTCCAGCGCTGCTTTACACTCCTTGCCGTCTTCCTGCACGCGCAGG
The DNA here is from genome assembly GCA_019115615.1 of Candidatus Agathobaculum merdavium. GTDB lineage: Bacteria > Bacillota > Clostridia > Oscillospirales > Butyricicoccaceae > Agathobaculum > Agathobaculum merdavium. The sequence goes on from DXDE01000183.1 coordinate 6,629, forward strand.
ATTTGGTTGACAGCACAGTCTTCAAACCGGGCAACTGCGCGCAGCAACAAGATAGAACCTGTATACAGACTACCCGCGAGTACCTTCACATTTTTATTTACCTGCACTGGCTCACTGTTGCCAGTCAAAACAGTATCATCTACTGTACCCTCGCCGCGCAGTACGACACCGTCGATCGGAACACGCTCACCGGAGCGCACCAGCACAAAATCGCCAACGCGGATTTCAGCAGGCGTAACCTGCCGTTCCTCGCCCTGCATATTGACAAGCGAAGCACGATCAGGAATAAAGCCAGTTTGCTGCGTCAGGGATTTATGCGTTGAACTAAGCACCAAATCGCTGACAATTTTGCCAACTCCATGCAGCATCAGTACAACACTGGCCTCCGCACGATTTCCCAACATAAACGCACCTAGGGACGCAATGGTAATCAGCAGATATTCATCAAAATATTTTCCGTGCGTAAAATGATATGCTACCTTCGAGACAACTGGAAGAACAGTGATAAGGTAAGCAATCAGGTAAAATACAACGCCCGCCCTTGTTTGCTGCAGAAAAACTCCTACTAACAGAAAGATGGCTGCGATAGCAAGACGAATCAGCGTAAATCGCATATCCATGGGCGACATAGCCTGATATGGAATTTCACTTCCGGATGCACCACGCTTGGCATTTTCACGCCGCAGCCGGGTCTGCTCCCGGCGACGCATACGCGCATGATACTGCGCCTTTTCAAGCAGCGTCATCCCATCAGTTTCATCTGCCGCACTATCAGAAACCGTCAGTGCAGTCTCAGTGATTGCAGGAATGCCGTCCTCTTCCTCCAACTCGGACACGTCTGCATCCGTTTCCGCATCACCTTCAGCCTCTGCATCAGGCTCATCCTCCTCGGCAGTCTCAGATTCATCAGCCTGTTCTGGTGGCTCCGACTGCTCGTCCATTTGTGGCACCTGATCCGTTTCTGTCGGCACAGATTCCGATGTATCTTCTGCTTCCGGAACACTTTCCTCTTCCGCTGCCACTGCTGCTACCGGCGTGAGAGCATCAACCTGAGCGGTAGCATCTTCGAGGTCACTAAGAAGGTTTTCCAGCAATTCGGTAGGAGACGAAGAACTGTCCCCACCACCCTGCGACGAAACCTGTTCATGCGGCTCCGCCTCCGGCTGTCCCGTGAGACGGTTATTCGTATCACTCATTCATCTATCCCTCCTGCACATGCGCAATGCCCTGAGACAGAATCACCTGAATATGGTCATCGCAAAGCGCATAATACACTGTTTTTCCTTTTTTTGTGCTCTTAACCAAACGCGCCTGTTTCAAAAAACGCAGTTGATGTGAAATCGCAGACTGGCTCATGCAAAGCAGCGCGGCGATGTCACACACACACAACTCTCCGGCAACCAATGCGCATAAGATACGCAGCCGTGTCTTATCCGAAAATGCTTTGAAAAAATCCGCTGCTGCCGAGGTAACTTCATCTCCCGGCATAGCATCACGCGCCTGCGCGACTGCATCCGTGTGGATCACATGCTCCTCACAACATTCGGCTTCCATGTTAAGACCAATGTGGGCCACAAAAATCCCTCCTGCAGCACATGGATATCTATTAAATAATAGTAGCATTGAAACCCGTTTCTGTCAAGAATTCAGAAAGATATCCACAATCCGCAACGTAATAGGGAAAAGGCGGACGCTTATAGCGTCCGCCTTTTAAAACTCACAGTATAATACAGATTAATCCGCCGGCACTTTCGTTAATGATCTTCTCAAGCGTCTCACGTATTTTCCCACGTGCATCATCCGGCATACGGCTGAGCTTGTGGGATAGTTCTTCACGCACCAGCTCATTGAGGGATTTTCCGAAAATATTGGTTTGCCAGATTTTTTCCGGCTGCTCCTCAAACTCACTGAGCAGATAATGAACCAGCTCTTCCGATTGTTTTTCCGTACCGACAATCGGATTGACTTCGGCCTTGATATTGGCACGCATCATATGAATGGAAGGCGCGGACGCACGCAGCCGTACCCCATACCGCCCTCCTTGCCGCACGATTTCAGGCGCTTCCAATGTCAATTCATCGACAGTCGGCATCACGACGCCATACCCTGTTTGATAAACCTGATCAAGCGCGCCACGGAGTTTTTCATATTTGCGCTGTATATCCGCAAATTTACCCAGCACCCCAATCAGGTCGGCAGTATCATGCACCTGTATCCCTGTCTGCTCACCGATAATACCGTAAAACACCTGCTCCGGTATTTCCACACGTAAGCATGCTTCACCAGTTCCCAATGCAAGGCGGTCAATATCAACTCGGTCGACGTATTCGTTCTCACCGATTTTCTTGCAGATCTGCTTCATGTCATGCATTTTAGCACTGCACTGTGCAGCTGCACGGACTGACTGATAAATGCTCTGCCGCACCTTATGTTGGGGAGCCAGCGCACTGAGGTATCTCGGCAGGACAAACGCAATCTGACAGATCGGGAATTCATACAACACGCGCCGCAAAATATCCGCAATCCCGGCTTCATCCAGTTCCATGCAGTTGACAGCGACCGGATCAACCTGATGCTGTGTGCGCAGTGCCTCGCAGACAGCCTTTGCCTGTTCCCCTTCCGGCTCTGCCGAATTTACCAGAACAACAAAAGGCTTGCCCAATGCCCTCAACTCATCAATGACACGTTGTTCTGCCGGGATATAGTTTTCACGCGGAATATCGGTAAAACTGCCATCTGTCGTGACTACAAGTCCTATGGTCGAATGTTCGCCAATGACCTTGTGTGTACCAATTTCGGCTGCTTCCGCCAACGTCATTGGCTGTTCACGCCACGGTGTGGACACCATTCGAGGCTTGTCGTCCTCCATGCCGCCCAATGCGCCTTCCACCAGATAGCCTACGCAGTCAACCAGACGCACCCGGCATGAACCACCCTCAGGAAGCGCAATCTCCGCGGCCTCTTCTGGAACAAATTTGGGTTCTGCCGTCATAATGGTCCGTCCAGCGCCTGACTGCGGCAACTCATCACGCGCCCGCTCGCGTTGATACATGTTATCCATGCCCGGCAAGACCATGGTTTCCATAAATCGTTTGATCAGCGTAGATTTGCCTGTACGGACAGGGCCTACCACCCCAATATAAATATCGCCGCCTGTGCGTGCGCTGATCTGATTATAAATCTGATGATCCAAAGTTCTCCCTCCTTTCAAATCTGGATCGGGATAAGTAGCACTGTATGAGACACCTGTGCTGTGTCCGCAGGCAGATCATTTGCCTGCCTGATCGCATCTAAAGTTGTGCCGCATTGCTTTGCAATTTCCCAAAGCTGCTGATCTTCCTCAATGTATCTCAATAACAGCGTCGTTTCATTCGCCTTTTCCTTGGGTTCTTCTGCCTCCAACTGCGAAATGTGCCGAAATGCCACACGCGATTCCGCCGATACTGCTCCCGTCGCCGTCAACTGCATCAATAAACCTGTTTCACCCGCCGCAGCAGCACGAACCGATAGTTCTACGCCGGAAATCTCGCCTGCTGCGGAGCAAGGCATAGTTGTGGGCAATAGGCAGTCGATCGCATACAGCTTTTGATCGTCACTTAAGTATAGGGCCTGTATTGCTGCCGTAATCTGAAGTTCATTTTCTGACCCACGCTTCACACCACAACACACCGCTTCAGCCGCAATCACATGCGACACATGCTGCGCCGTCGCAATCGTTTCACTAGACTCAACGGAAAACGGTACGAACGGCGGCGTTGAGTGCAGAGCGATCTGTTGTTCACTCATCCGAAGGGTTCGTCCCGGCACATACAAATCGCAAATACGTTGCAGCGTATGTGTACGCCGGATGCTAATCAAGGCAGAAGCAGAAATCGTATAGGATAAAACACCATCCTGTTCAACATCGCAATCCATTTCGCGAACTGTCAATTGGATGTCAATCTGATCCTCTTCATTTGCTTCCGGCAATTCTGTAATCTGCGTAAATGGCGTCGTACCGGATAATACCCGCACTGCACCATCCTGCTGCAATGCAAGACACTGTACAGCTGCTTCACCTTTGATAACAACCTTCCCTCGCATGGCGCGGCATTCTCCCGGCCGTAGTGTGCAGCTGGCATGTAAAAGTGCCATATCTTCCGCTTGCTGCACTGCGATATCATCCAGTATGGTAATCGGACTGGTACACACCTGTTCCGTTAAGGTAACCGTTGCGTTTTCACACAGCAGCTCGACAGAAGGATCGTCCGTCCCTTCCGTAATTTCACAGGCCGTCATGCAATATCCGTCTACCGCCAGACGGAGCTGCACATTGATGCTCAATTTACGGCTGTTCACAGCCACAGCCTCAACCGATGCGACCTTGCAGGAGACCATACAAACAGTTTCCGCATCCATGCCGTCGCATTCCTCAATATGCGCGAAACTTACCGGTACAGTCAGCCGCCGCAATCCCTCACCTTTTTCCGGTTCATACAATACCACCGTCTGTACCATACCGGATATCAACAGACGGCCGCTCTGCGGCGACTGATCCCGCACGGCTGCCATGCCGTAAGCACACACAACGCGTCCAATATCCGGAAACGTATCCGGCACGATCGCATCCGCAGTTTCGCTGCCGGTCGAAAGGCGGGAAAACCGTTTATCATAATAGCGGATGCTTGTTTGATTCAGTTCCATCGAAGCTGTCTCCTCCTTTTCGCTGCTCTCCTGTATCAACGATATGTCCACCCTGTCCGAAATATGAAATAAACATTTTCCCGGCATAAAATTTGTTTTATTTTCCTTGACGGCCGCAAAGAAATCCATATAATAAAATTAGAATGATTCTAAAAAGCCGGTGTGTTAATCGTGACCAAGTATGCAAAAAAAATTTTAGAGATCATAAATGCCTCTCATAGTCATATGACGGCGGAACAGATTTTTGAACGATTGCGTGAAACATATCCGGCGGTAGTGTTAGCCACTGTATACAACAACTTAAATCGTCTTTGTGAGGAAAACCGCATCCGAAATGTATCTGTGGAGGGGATGCCTGATCGGTATGACCACATCCAGCGGCATGACCATCTTGTTTGCAAAAAATGCGGTCGGCTATTGGATATTGACCTTGGGGATCTGACCACACAACTGGAAAACAAAGCAGGAATCCCTATATTATCTTATGATTTAAAATTACTGTATATCTGTGAACACTGCCAAAAGGAATCACACAAGAAAGGATAGTGAGTAAATTGGAACATCTGCCTTTATCCATCCGCGTTCCTATTGAAGCGGACAATCCCAGCATTGTACGCTGGGAAGAAAAGTGTATTCGTTGCGGCATGTGCAAAGATGTCTGTGCCAAGCTGATGGGGGTGCATGGCACTTACACTTTGGACGAAACCGGCGGAAAAGCCATCTGTATTTACTGTGGACAATGCGCCAACGTTTGCCCGGTAGACAGTATTACCGAGCGGGATGAATGTCAAAATGTCCGACAGGCGATAGACGATCCTAAGAAAGTCGTTGTATTCAGCACTTCCCCGTCCGTACGCGCCGCACTCGGTGAAGAGTTCGGTATGCAGCCCGGCGCCTTCGTGGAAGGGAAAATGGTTGCACTGCTTCGTGCCTTGGGCGCGGATTATGTGCTGGACACAAACTTTGCAGCAGACCTCACCATTGTGGAAGAAGCCAGCGAACTGATCCAGCGTATTACGCAAAAAGACCGTCCGCTTCCTCAATTCACAAGCTGCTGTCCCGGATGGGTCCATTACGCGGAGATTTATGCACCGGGGCTGCTGCCTCATCTTTCCACAGCGAAAAGTCCCATCGGCATGCAAGGCCCCACCGTCAAAACCTACTTCGCAAAAAAGATGGGGATAGACCCCCAACAGATCGTACATGTTGCCCTTACCCCGTGCACCGCAAAGAAATTTGAAATCCGACGGGAAGAAATGCACGCAGCTGCTGACTACCACAATGTAAAAGGGATGCGAGATACCGATCAGGTGATCACCACCCGCGAATTGGCACGATGGGCCAAGGACGAGAACATCGACTGGAATACACTGACAGATTCCACTTATGATTCCCTAATGGGAAAAGCCTCTGGTGCCGGTGTGATTTTCGGCAACACTGGTGGCGTTATGGAGGCTGCCCTTCGCACCGCATACACATATCTCACCGGTCAGGAAGCGCCTGACACATTGCTGCATCTCACCCCTGTCAGAGGGTATGAGGGCATTCGGGAAGCACAGGTGAACATCGGAGATCTTGCGCTCCAGGTTGCGGTTATTTTTGGTACTGCCAATGCTCGCGATTTCTTGCATCGCATGAAAGAGAGCAGAAAGCAATACCACTTTGTTGAGGTCATGGCATGCCCAGGTGGCTGCATAGGCGGTGGCGGGCAGCCAAAAGATTTGATGAAAAATGCTGATGAGACACGTCAAAGCCGAATCGCTGCTCTGTATCAGCGGGATAGTTCTATGTCTCTGCGAACCAGCCATGAAAACCCCGAGATCAAAGAGGTATACGAAGCTTTTTACGGACATCCGTTAAGCGAGATGGCTGAG
>DXDE01000184.1 GCA_019115615.1 Candidatus Agathobaculum merdavium
AACGGCGTGCCGGAGGCGCTGATTGCCGCGGTGCTGACGCTGGCGGTCGGCAAGGTGCTGCTCGGCATTTTTGGCCGTCGCGGTGCGAAAACAGCGCAGCAGGGTACGGTTTGATTGCAATAAAACAGAAAAAAGCTGCGCAACGCGCAGCTTTTTTTGACAGGAGGATTTGTCATGCAGGAAATTGGATTTTTGGAGGTTGGCGGCTTTCAGGTCGGCCAAGCAGAAGACGCGCAGGCTGGCACGGGTGTGACCGTGCTGCTGTTTGACGAGTGTGCGCCTGCGGGTGTGGACATCCGCGGCGGTGGCCCGGCGAGCCGCGAAACACCGCTGCTTGCGCCGGTCGCGGATGCGGCTGGGCTGCACGCACTGGTGCTTTCGGGCGGGTCGGCCTTCGGGCTGGATGCCGCGGGCGGCGTTATGCGTTTTCTGGAGGAGCGCGGCATCGGCTTTGACACGGGCATCACGCCCGTGCCGCTCGTCGCGCAGTCGTGCATTTTTGACCTTGCCATAGGCGACAAGTCCGTCCGGCCGGACGGCGCGATGGCTTATCGCGCGTGTGAAAACGCCTCGCGCACCGAGCTGGCGCTTGGCTGCGTTGGCGGCGGCATGGGCGCGACGGTCGGCAAGTTCTGCGGCGCGCCGTATGCCATGAAGAGCGGCATCGGCGCGTACGCCGTGCAGGCGGGCGCAATCCGTGTGGGAGCGATCGTGGTGGTAAACGCGCTGGGAGATATCTTCGATGTCGATACCAGCCGCCAGATTGCCGGTCTGCGCACCGAGGACGGGCGTGGCCTGCGCTCGACCGAAGAACAGCTGTACGCGGGCATCGAGGTTGCGCGAAACCCGTTTTCGGCGAATAAAACAGCGACCAATACGACGATCGGCGCGATTGTGACTAACGCGGCCTTTTCCAAGGCTGAGCTGACGCGCGTTGCGTCGACCGCGCACAACGGCTTTGCACGCGCGATCCGTCCGGTGCACACCACAGCAGACGGCGACTCGATCTATGCGTGCTCGGTCGGGCGTGAAAAGGCCGACCTCAACGCGGTTGCGACGCTCGCGTCCTATGTCATGGCGAAAGCGATCGGCGTCGGCGTGCGCGCCGCGCGCGACGGCTTCGGTTTGCCCTGCGCCCAGACATTGGGTACGGTTTGAGATACATGTATTGCAAAACGGCGTTCTGCTTTATCGCAGAACGCCGTTTTTGTTTACAGCAGTCCGAGCATGTGCTGCATGCCGAGGCTGACGCATGTGATGCCAATCCAGCAGCACAGTCCCATAAAAATCGGCTTGCCGCCGGTTTTAACGAGCTTGATGATGTTGGTGTTCAGGCCGATGGCCGCCATGGCCAGAATAATGAAAAACTTGGACAGGGAAGTGATCGGGCTGAAAAATGATGCGTCCACACCGCACAGGGTGGAAACGGTGGTAATGACCGATGCAAGGATAAAGAACAGGATGAAAAAGGGGAAGATCTGCTTGAGGGAAAATGTGCCGCGCGCGGCAGTCTGGTTTTTGCGAGCCTTACGCAGCTGCCAGAAAGCCAGCGCGAGGGTAATCGGAATGATAGCGAGCGTGCGCGTCAGCTTGACGATGGTCGCATAGGCGAGCACCGCGCCCTGCGTGCCGTGCAGCGTGTCCCATGTCGAGGCCGCCGCCGTGACTGAGGATGTATCGTTGATCGCCGTGCCCGCGAACAGGCCGAAGCCCTCGTTGGTCAGGCCGATCGCCGCGCCGAAGGACGGGAAGATTAATGCAGCCAGTACATTGAAGAGGAAAATAACCGAGATTGCCTGCGCAATCTCTTCGTCATCCGCATCAATGACAGGTGCGGTTGCTGCGATGGCCGATCCGCCGCAGATCGACGAGCCGACACCGACAAGTGTTGAGATATTGGCGGGGATCTTCATGTACCGGTACAGCACGAACGCGATAATCAGCGAGGTTGCGATGGTCGAGCAGATGATGGGCAGCGATAGGGCGCCAACCTTGGCAATCTCGGACAGGTTCAGTCCAAAGCCGAGCAGGACAACCGCATACTGCAATATTTTCTTGGATGTGAACGCGATGCCGGCCGCGAAGCGCGACTTGTCCCGCAGAAGCAGCGTGAGCACCATGCCCGCAAGGATTGCGAACACCGGTCCACCAATCACGGGGAACAGTGTGCCAAGATACCAGCAGGGCAGCGCGATGGCAAGGCAGAGCAGCAGGCCGGCTCCGTTCTGTTTGAAAAAGTGCATGTTGTTTTCCTTCTTTTCTATCTTTTTTCTTGATTATACGCCTGCTTAACAATAAAATGAAATGAAGAATATTTATCTATCGATAAATAAAATTTATGAATGATCTTATGCTGTACACAAGACTGCATACCTTTTTGGTGCTCTGTGAAACCATGCACTATACGCGCGCAGTGTTTGAGGTGGCGCTCAGGCGGCGATCAGCGATTTCGCCATGCTCAAGGCGCTGACGGCAAATGGGTTGGGTGTATCCTTCGTTTATCAGGCAGTAGCCGCACGTGAGCTTGCCGAAGGCACGCTCGCGGTCTTTTCACTCGAAAGGGGGGGAACTGTGGGGCCCCGTTTCACTTTGTCTGCCTGAAGGATAATGCTTTTGCGGACGCATGGATAGAATGGGCGGTGCCGCAATAAAAAATTTACCCGAAACGGGATATCTCGGAAACGCTCGTGCGCGAATATGCACATTTGCCCGCGCAGAAAACCTTTCCACCACCAAAGACTTTTTGCGCAGCCAAAAATACAGGCGGAATAGCAAAGGTTCACAGGCGTGTGCATTGCCGACGCGTGGCATAGTAAACGCGGAGGTGAAAAAATGCAGCAAAAACAGGCAAAAAAACGCGTGATCTCCTTGCTTCTTGTCCTTTCGATGGTTGTGTTCGCGCAGGCAGCCGAGGTTTCCTCGCTTATCCCGATCGGGCATACGGTCGGTATCCAGATGAGCGCGGAGGGCGTGCTGGTCGTGCGGCTGGACGATGTACAGACAGCGCAGGGCGCCGTCTGTCCGGCGCGTGACGCAGGCGTGCGCGAAGGCGACCTGATCGTTGGGGTTGGCGGTGCGGAGATCGATGCAAACGACGAACTGCAAAAGCAGGTCGCCCTTTCCGCAGGGCAGCCGATCGAACTGACGCTGCAGAGCGGGGACAGCACCCGTACGGTGACGGTAACGCCTTGTGAGGACACAGAAGGTGCGTACCGCATTGGCGTGCTCGCACGCGATGGCATGGCGGGTATTGGTACCCTGACCTATGTCGATCCGGAAACCGGCGAATATGGCTCACTCGGTCACGGTATCTGCGACAGCGAGACCGGCGTGCTGCTGCCGCTGAAAGACGGTGCGCTGATCCGATCATCCGTCTCTTCGGTGCAGCGCGGTGAGGCGGGCGAGCCGGGTGCATTGCAGGGTGAGTTCTCAGCAGATGGCACGGTCGGTACGGTCGAGGACAACACAAACAGCGGTATTTTCGGTACGCTGACCGATACGTCGGTCTATAACTCGCTTGAGGCGGTGCCGATCGCGACAGCGGACGAAATCCACACCGGCGAGGCGGAAATTTTGTCCAATGTCGAGGGCGACACCGTACAGCGGTATTCTGTGCAGATTGCCAAGGTTTATCCGGAGGATGATGAGTATGGCCGCGGCATGCTGCTGCATGTGACCGACGAGGAATTAATCGCAAAGACCGGCGGTATTGTGCAGGGTATGTCAGGCAGCCCGATCCTGCAGGATGGTAAATTGATCGGCGCGGTCACCCATGTTTTGGTAAACGATCCGACGCAGGGCTATGGCATTTGCATCGAACGAATGTTGGAGGCAGCCGAAAGCTAAGGCGGGTTTTGTCTGTAAATGTCGAATTTTGTCGAATCGTGTCGAACAAAAAAGTGCCGGATTTTCGAGATTTTGCTTGCACAACTTGGAATTATATGGTAAATTAGTGACAAGAAAGAGATACGACAAAATATTTTCGGAAAGCTGGTTTGACAACATGGAACAGAAAATCCGGGTATTGCTCGCCGATGGTGACAGCGAGTTTTGCGCGCGCATGGCGGCCGCGCTCGAACAGACAGAGGACATGGAACTGGTTGGCATTGCGGAGGACGGCGGAAAGGCGCTGACGGCTGTGCAGGAGCTGCGGCCTGATGTGCTCCTGATCGATCTGGTGCTTCCGGTGATGGACGGCGTGATGGTGCTCAGCCGTCTGCAGGAGATGGAGCAGAAGGATCGTCCGGCGACAGTCGTCCTGTCGGCATTTGCCAGCCCGCAGGCAGGCGCGGAGTGCACAGCGTTAGGTGTGCAGATGTTTTTGCGCAAGCCGATGGAGGCTGCGCGGGTGTGTGAACGCATCCGCATGTGGCGCGCGGGACAGCAGGCGGCAGAAGAGTCGGGGGAAGCACTCGCGCTTGAGGTGCGTGTAACGGACGTGATTCACCAGATCGGCGTGCCGGCGCACATCAAGGGCTATCAGTATCTCCGCGAAGCAATCATGATGGCAGTGGACAACATGGACGCGGTTAGCGCAATCACCAAGGTGCTGTATCCGTCGATTGCCAAGAAGTTCAAAACGACCTCTTCGCGCGTCGAGCGGGCGATCCGCCACGCGATCGAGGTTGCGTGGGATCGCGGCGACATCGAGACGCTGCAGAGCTATTTCGGCTATACGGTTTCGGGCGTCAAGGGAAAGCCGACCAATTCCGAGTTTATCTCCATGATTGCCGACCGTCTGCGCCTGCAGATGCGGTTCGGGGCATGACAAAACCAAATACAGGGGACGGGGCGGATTGCTCCGTCCCTTATTTTGTCTGGAAATATGCCTGACAATAGGATATAATAAATTCAAGCAGAAATTTGTAGAAAAATGAGGATTGTTTCGATGAAAATCATGGCCATTGACGGCAACAGCATTTTGAACCGTGCGTTTTACGGTGTGCGGCAGCTCTCCAACCATGAGGGTTTGCCGACCAATGCGGTTTATGGCTTTCTTGCCACACTGTTCAAGCTGCAGGATGACGAGCAGCCAGACCGTACGGTAGTCTGCTTTGATGTGAAGGAAAAAACCTTCCGTCATTTGAAATTTGATTCCTATAAAGCCACGCGCAAGGGCATGCCGGACGAGTTGGCGGCGCAGCTGCCGCTCATCAAGGATGTGCTGGACGCGATGGGCCTTGTCCGCTGCGAGCTGCCCGGCTACGAGGCGGACGATCTGCTGGGCACGATCAGCCGCCGCGCGGACGAGAATGGCGACCAGTGTGTTGTCGTGACCGGCGACCGCGACAGCCTGCAGCTGGTGGGCGGCGGCACGACCGTGCGGCTTGTCACGACCAAGATGGGACAGACCATTTACGACAGCTATGATACCGAAGCCTTCCGCGAAAAATACGGCTTCGATCCGATTTATCTGATCGATCTCAAGGCACTGATGGGTGATTCTTCGGATAATATCCCTGGTGTGCCGGGCATCGGCGAAAAGACCGCGATGCAGCTGCTGCACGATTTCGGCTCGCTGGAAGGTGTGTACGAGCATCTGGATGACCCGCGCATCAAGAAGGGCGCGCGCACCAAGTTGGAAGCGGGCGAGCAGTCCGCCAAGGACAGCTACTGGCTCGCGACGATCGACCGCAACGCGCCGCTTGAACTGGATGTGGCAAACTTGCCCGAGGCCAAGCCGGACGAGCAGGCGCTCTATGACCTGCTGACGCGGCTGGAATTTAAGAATTTTATCAAAAAGCTGAACCTGAGTGGCGAACAGGCCGCGCCGCGCCTGCCTGAGGTACAGGTGCAGCGCGTGGCGCAGGCGGCGGAAGCGTTTGCGCTGCTCGATGCGCTGACCGCGTCTGACCGTGTGTTTACCGTGGTGGGCGAAACCCTGCGTGCGCTCTGTCTGCTCGATGGCGATACCGCGTCTGTGCTGTTCGCGGATGATTTTGCCGAAAATGAATGGGACGACCTGCTGCGCCGCCTGTTTGACGGCTCGGTTGAGCTTGTTGTGCACGATGCCAAGCCGGTTGTCGCCGCGTTGCTTGCGCGCGGTATCCAGCCGGACGGCGTGCGGTTTGACACCTGCCTCGCGGCGTATGTGCTCGACCCGACGCAGTCGGGTTACGACCTGCCGCGCGTCGCGCTGGCCTACTGCAATACCGAACTGCCCTCGCTCGATCTGGACGATCCGGCGGCGGTCTCGCCGCTCGGCGGACAGGACGCAACCGCGGCGGCTTGCGCGCAGCATGCGGCCGCGATCCGCGCGATTTATGCCGAGGCGGCCGAGCAGATTGAGCAGTTTGGCATGCGTAAATTATATTATGAGATCGAACTGCCGCTCGTGCGCGTGCTGGCCGAGATGGAAGTGCTCGGCTGTGCGGTCGAGCCGGACGCGTTGCGCGCCTTTGGAGACAAACTGGACGCGCGTATCCGCGAACTGGTAGCCCAGATCTACCGCGATGCGGACGGCGAGTTCAACATCAACAGCCCCAAGCAGCTGGGCGAGGTGCTGTTCGACAAGCTGCGCCTGCCCGCGCCGAAAAAGACCAAGACCGGCTATTCGACGAGCGCGGATGTGCTTGAACGACTGGCTGAGGATCACCCGATCGTTGGCCGTATTCTGGAGTACCGCCAGCTGAGCAAGCTGAAAAGCACCTATGTCGAGGGGCTTCTCAAGGTCATCAGCCCTAAGGATGGGCGTATTCACACGCACTTCCAGCAGACTGTCACCGCGACCGGCCGCCTGTCCTCGACCGACCCGAATTTGCAGAATATCCCGGTGCGCACCGAACTCGGACGCGAGCTGCGCCGCATGTTTGTCGCGCCGGATGACAATCATGTGCTGATCGATGCGGACTATTCGCAGATCGAGCTGCGTGTGCTCGCGCATATCTCGCAGGACGAGCACATGATCGAAGCGTTCCGCGCGGGACAGGATATCCACGCCGCGACCGCGGCCAAGGTTTACCATGTACCGCTTGAGGAAGTCACGCCGCAGATGCGTTCGTCCTGTAAGGCGGTCAACTTCGGTATCGTGTACGGCATTTCGGATTTCTCGCTCGCGCAGGATATCGGCGTGACGCGCAAGGAGGCGGGCGAGTTCATCCGCACCTATCTGGAAACCTATGCGGGCGTTGCGAAATATATGGAGGATATCAAGGCGAGCGCCAAGGAAAAGGGCTATGTGACCACGCTGTTCGGCCGCCGCCGTGCGCTGCCCGAGCTGCAAAGCCGTAATTTCAATATTCGCTCGTTCGGTGAGCGCGTTGCGATGAACACGCCCATTCAGGGCACGGCGGCGGATATCATCAAAATTGCGATGGTGCGCGTGCGCGACCGTCTGCTGCGCGAGGGGCTGGAAAGCAGCCTGATCTTGCAGGTACACGACGAACTGATCTTGGAAGCGCCCAAATCCGAGCAGGAAACGGCTATGCAGCTGCTGCGTGAGGAAATGGAAGCGGCATTCCAGATGGACGCGCCGTTGGTGGCGGAAGCCAAGGCGGGGCACAGCTGGTACGACACGAAATAAATTCGGACGGATTGTACAGATCCGTCCGAGCGGATGTGCCGCGCGGGGCGCGGACACATTCGGAGCGGGAAAAAGTTCCGACAAGCGAAATTTTTTCTTCGCACTGGTATAAAAAGTCCGGCGGAACTGGACTTTTTATGCCCGCGGCTGCATATTGCCGCGGGCTGCTTGTATGGCGCCAGAGGCGCGTTTGGAGAAACAGGAGAGAAAAATAATGGACAATATCATTTTTATCTGCACAGGAAACACCTGCCGTTCTCCGATGGCAGAGGGGTTGTTCCGTGCGCATGGCGGGGAGGAAAAGACCGGCCTTGCGGCTGTGTCCGCCGGGCTGTTCACGCAGGACGGGATTCCCGCGTCCGAAAACGCAGTGACGGCGGCAAAGGAACTGGGCGCGGACATTTCCGCGCACCGCTCGCGCATGCTGACGCATGAGATAGCGCAAAGCGCGCGCTATCTGGTCTGCATGACCGGCGCGCATTATGACCGTGTGTGCGAGATGTTTCCGGACTGCGCGGACAAGGTGTTCACGCTGACCCAGCGTGACGTGTCCGATCCGTTCGGTGGCGACCTTGAAACCTACCGCCGCGCGGCGGCAGAGATCGACGCGGGCGTGCGCAGCATCATTGAGAGGCTGTCGGCATGACGATTGTACCGATGGCGGAGCGCCATCTTGCGGTGCTTGCGGAGATCGAAAAAGCCTGCTTTCATGCGCCGTGGAGCGAAAGCATGCTGCGCGAGGAGCTGGGCAAGGGGATTTTCCTTGTCGCCGAGCGGGGCGGGCAGGCGGTCGGCTATGTCGGCTGCCAGACTGTGCTGGACGAGGGGTATATCACCAACGTCGCGGTGTCACCGGACTGTCGCAGGCAGGGTATTGCCCGTGCGCTGATTGCAAAATTGACCGATGAGGCGCGCGCGGCAGGGCTGGCGTTCGTCACGCTCGAGGTGCGTGCATCCAATGCGCCCGCGATCGCGCTCTATGAGGGCGCAGGCTTTGGCCGCGTGGGTGTGCGCAAGAATTTTTATACCGCGCCGACCGAGGACGCGGTACTGATGACGCTGTTTCTGAAGGAGTGAAACGAATGGAGATTCGGTTTGTCGATGCGGAAAACGCGGATTTTCTCGCGCTCGTGCAGCAGCTGGACGAATACTATTTCGAGGTCGTCGGTGAGGTACACCGCCGCTACGCCAAATATAACGACCCGCATCTGCTGAATGCCCGCATGGTCGCCTACATAGACGGTAAGGCGGCAGGCTGCGGCGCGTGGAAAAAGACCGATGCGGAAACAGCGGAAATCAAGCGCATTTTCGTTGCTCCGGATTTCCGGCGGCAGGGTGTTGCCAGTGCGCTGATCGGCGCGCTGGAACAGGATGTGGCAGCGCATGGCTATATCCGTGCAATTTTGGAGACCGCGCGCACGACCGATGATTCGGCAGCGCTGTACCACAAGCTGGGTTTCCGGGAGATCGCCTATTACGGCAGCCCGGCGGGTGCGGAAAATTGCCGTTGCTTTGAGAAAATGCTTCCGTTTATGGAGGGACAGACATGATCGTGTTTCTGGCGCTTTGCCTGATCGGAACGGTGATGTGCGCCTGTGTATTCGCCCATGCGCTGTGCGACGCATTGCGCGCGGTACAGGGCGGCGGCGACCCGAAAACGCAGATTGTGCGCCTGCAGGTAAGCCTGAGCGGCGCGCTGCTGCTGCCGGTTGCAGCGGTGATTCGGGTGCTGCTTTTTGTGACATATTCTTTTTGACGGGTGGTTAACAACGCATGAGAATTTTAGCAATCGAGTCCTCCTGTGATGAGACGGCGGCGGCTGTCATCGAGGACGGACGGAATATCCTTTCGAGCGTGGTCGACACGCAGATCGAGACGCACGCGCTGTATGGCGGCGTGGTGCCTGAGATCGCGTCGCGCCGCCACATGGAGGCGGTCGTACGCGTGACCGAGCAGGCGCTCGCGGACGCAAAGATGGATAAGCATGACGTGGACGCGGTCGCAGCGACCTGTGCGCCCGGTTTGATCGGCGCGCTGCTGGTCGGCGCGAACTTCGGCAAGTCGCTCGCCTTTGCCATGAATAAGCCCTTTATCCCGGTGCACCATATCCGGGGGCATATCGCGGCGACCTATCTGGCATATCCCGACCTCAAGCCGCCGTTTTTGACGCTGATTGCGTCGGGCGGACACAGTGAGATCGTCATGGTGCGCGATTATACGGATTTTGAAATCCTCGGCGGCACGCGGGACGACGCGGCGGGCGAAGCGTTCGATAAGGTGGCGCGCGTACTGGGCGTTGGCTATCCGGGCGGGCCGAAGATCGACAAGCTCGCGCAGGAGGGCGATGCGACGCGTTATAAGCTGCCGGATTCGCACATCAAGGACGCGCCGCTCGACTTTTCGTTCTCCGGACTGAAAACCGCGGTCATCAACCTTGCACACAATGCCGAGCAGAAGGGCGAGGAGATCAATAGGAACGACCTTGCGGCTTCGTTCTGCGCGGCGGTGGTGCGCACGCTGGTGCCACGACTGGAGCAGGCGGTGCGCGAGACCCATGCGCGGCGTGTGGTCTGCGCCGGGGGCGTTGCGGCAAACTCCTTCCTGCGCGCAGCGCTCGCGGAGATGGCAAAGCGCACACATGCGCAGCTGTACCTGCCGCCGCTGAACCTGTGCGGCGATAACGCCGCGATGATCGGCAGTCAGGCGTATTTCGAGTATCTTGCAGGCAACACGGGTACGACCCTGCAAAATGCTTTCGCCACGGCCGAGATCGTCGAGAATATTTGTCAAAAGCAATAAGCGAAAAGGGCTTTTCAAGCACGCTTTATTGTAGTAAAATAGAAGTGGTTTTTGCGCTGCAAAGGCCACTTCTGTTTTGTTTTTGGGCACGGCGTATTTTTGCGCCGTGGAGAAGGCTGTGGAAGCCGCAACCACCCGTCCCTGCATCGGGGCGGGGCGCGGGGCGTGAAAAACGCCGCGCGTGTGGGACATAAAGGAGCGAAGGAAACACAAATGGGTATGACAATTGCGCAAAAAATCCTGAAAGCGCATCTGGTGGACGGCGAGATGGCGCCGGGGCAGGAAATCGGCCTGAAGATCGACCAGACATTGACGCAGGACGCAACCGGCACGATGGCCTATCTGCAGTTCGAGGCGATGGGCGTCGATCAGGTCAAGACCGAGCGGTCGGTTGCCTACATTGACCACAACACCCTGCAGTCCGGCTTCGAAAATGCGGACGACCACAAATATATTGGCTCGGTCGCGAAGAAGCACGGCATCTACTATTCCAAGGCGGGCAACGGCATCTGCCATCAGGTGCATTTGGAGCGCTTTGGTGCGCCGGGCAAGACGCTGATCGGCTCGGACAGCCACACCCCGACCGGCGGCGGCATCGGTATGCTGGCGTTCGGTGCGGGAGGTCTGGACGTTGCGGTCGCGATGGGCGGCGGCGCGTACTACATTCCGTATCCCAAGATGGTGCGTGTCAATCTGACGGGCAAGCTGTCGCCTTGGGTATCGGCCAAGGACGTTATTTTGGAAGTGCTGCGCCAGATGACTGTCAAGGGCGGCGTCGGCAAGATCGTCGAGTATGCGGGTGAGGGTGTTTCTACCCTGTCCGTACCCGAGCGTGCGACTATCACCAACATGGGCGCAGAGCTGGGTGCGACGACCTCGATCTTCCCGTCCGATGAAAAGACGAAGCAGTTCCTCGAGGCGCAGGGCCGCGGCGACGTATGGGTGGAACTGTCCTCCGACCCGGATGCGGTTTACGATGAGGAATACACGGTCGACCTGTCCGCGCTCGAGCCGCTGGCTGCGATGCCGCACATGCCGGACAACGTTAAGAAAATTACCGAGATCGGTGCAATCAAGGTCAACCAGTGCTGCATCGGTTCGTGCACTAACTCCTCTTATCACGATATGATGAAGGTTGCGGCCATTTTGAAGGGCAAGACCGTGCATCCGGATGTATCGCTGACCATCAGCCCCGGCTCCAAGCAGGTGTTCAACATGCTGGCTGAAAACGGCGCGCTGGCCGACATCATTTCTGCAGGTGCGCGCATCCTCGAATGTGCTTGCGGCCCCTGCATTGGCATGGGACAGTCGCCCGAGTCCGCGGGCGTATCCTTGCGTACGTTCAACCGCAACTTTGAAGGCCGCTCGGGCACACAGGACGCGCAGATCTATCTGGTCTCGCCTGAGGTGGCAGCGGCATCCGCGCTGGCCGGCGTGCTGACCGACCCGCGGACGCTGGGCGAGATGCCGGAAATCGCGATGCCCGAGCATTTTGCCATCAATGACAATTTGATCGTCAAGCCTGCCGAGAACCCCGACGAGGTCGAGGTCGTGCGCGGCCCGAACATCAAGCCGTTCCCGCTGGGCAAGGCGCTGGAAGCAAGCTACACGGGCAAGGTCGTTCTCAAGACCGAGGATAACATCACGACCGACCACATCCTGCCCGCGGGCGCAAAGCTGCTGCCGTACCGCTCGAATGTGCCGTACTACTCCAATTACTGCTTCATCAATGTTGATCCCGAATTCCCGGCGCGCTGCAAGGAGCAGGGCGGTGGTATCATCGTTGGCGGCGCGAACTACGGCCAGGGCTCGTCGCGCGAGCATGCGGCGCTGGTACCGCTGTATCTGGGCGTCAGGGCGGTGCTGTGCAAGTCGTTTGCACGCATCCACAAGGCCAATCTGGTCAACTCCGGCATCCTGCCGCTGACTTTTGCAAACCCGGCAGATTATGACGAAATCAGCCTGCTTGACGAGATTTCGCTGCCGAATGTGCTGGAAGAAGTGAAAAACGGCCAGCAGGTCACTATTGTTTGCGGCGGCAAAACCTTCAAGGCGGACTGCGAGGTATCCGATCGTCAGCGCGGCGCGCTGCTCGCGGGCGGCACGCTCAACTACGCACGCCAGAACGCAAAGTAACCAGTATAGCCAGAGAGGGCGGAGGCCGTCCTCTCTGACTTGCTTTCTTGACAGGGCATAGAACTTTTGTTAAAATAATATCAATGACATAGGAGGACGGCAACATGTCTTTGGACAAGTCCATTCTGGAGAAATTTGAAGCGGTCGTCGAGAGCCAGCTGAAGCGCATTGCCGACATGAAGGCGCAGGACGACTTTATTGATTATTCCAAACTCGACAAGCTGATTATCGGCGTGTGTGGCGGCGACGGCATCGGCCCGATGATTACCGGCATGGCGCAGCATGCGCTCGAGGTGCTGCTTGCGGATAAGGTTAAGGCGGGCAAGGTAGAGTTCCGTGTGATCGATGGCCTGACCATCGAGCGCCGCGCGGAGCTTGGCTGCGCAATCCCCCCTGATGTGATGGAACAGCTCAAACAGTGCCACGTGATCCTCAAGGGACCGACCACGACCCCGCGTAAGGGTGATCCGTGGCCGAATGTCGAGTCCGCGAATGTGGCGATGCGCAAGGCGCTCGACCTGTTCGCCAACGTGCGCCCGGTCAAGGTGCCTGAACTTGGCATCGACTGGACGTTCTACCGCGAGAATACTGAGGGCGGCTACGCTGTCGGTTCGCAGGGCATGCAGATCGCGGACGATCTGTTCCTCGATTTCACCGTTGCGACCTCGCAGGGCTGTGAGCGCATCACGCGTCTGGCTTTTGATTACGCCAAAAAGACCGGCAAGAACCGCGTTTCCTGCGTGACCAAGGCGAATATCATCAAGACGACGGACGGCAAGTTCCTCGACACCTGCCAGAAGGTTGCAAAGGAATATCCGGAAGTCGAGTTTGACGACTGGTACATCGATATCATGACGGCGAAGCTGCTTGACGACAAGCGCCGCCGCGATTTCAAGGTCGTCGTGCTGCCCAACCTGTACGGCGATATCATCACCGATGAGGCTGCCGAGATTCAGGGCGGTGTCGGTACTGCCGGTTCGGCGAATATCGGCAAGCGCTACGCGATGTTCGAGGCGATTCACGGCTCTGCGCCGCGTATGGTGCAGGAAGGCCGCGCCCAGTATGCCGACCCCTCGAGCGTTCTGCGCGCATCGGTCATGCTGCTCGAGCACATCGGTGAGATCGAGCTGGCGAAAAAGCTCGACCGCGCGCTCGATATCTGCATGTTTGAAGAGAAAAAAGTGGTCGTAAACGGCCGGGCAACCGGCGCGACCGCACAGGAGTTTACGGATTACGTGCTGGATACGATCAAGACGCTGTGATCGTATCCCCAAAAGGGAGGAAGGAGAGGTCCTGTGGAACGAAAGCAAGAGGTTTCCAAGGCGGTCATTCAACGCTTGCCGCGCTACTACCGGAATATTTGCGAACTGAAAGCGGAGGGTGTGCAGCGTATTTCTTCGCGTTCGCTGGCTGAGCGCATGGGGCTGACCGCTTCCCAGATTCGGCAGGACTTCAACTGCTTTGGCGGCTTTGGCCAGCAAGGTTATGGCTATAATATCGATAAGCTCATGGAGGAGCTTGGTTCGATCCTCGGCCTGCGCGCAGGGCGCACCGCAATCCTGATCGGTGCGGGCAACCTTGGCCGCGCCTTGCTGAAAAATTTTGACTTTGCTGCCAGTGGATTTACGCTGCTTTGTGCGTTTGACTCCAATCCGGAGCTGAAAGGCAAGGAATTTGGCGGCTATTCGGTGCGCAGTAGCGACGATCTACCGTCGTTTATTGCGGCGCATAAGCCTGATGTGGCAGTGCTGACCATTCCGCGTGCCAATGCGCCTGAGATTGCGCAGCAGGTGGTGAATCAGGGCGTTCGCGGTTTGTGGAATTTCACTGGCGAAGATCTGCATTTGGGCGGTCTCGGTGTGCCGGTGGAGAATGTCCACTTATCCGACAGCCTGATGACATTGTGTCATCTGGTCAGCGCGATTGATGAATAAACAAAAAGAAACGGCCTTGACTTGCCTCCTAATAAGAAAACATGAGATAGTCCAGTAAAATCAATGTTTTCAGAGGCAAGGAACACGATGTGAAGTCAAAAAATCAAATACTGGCAGGACAAAGGGTGCTGATG